>CANBYM010000160.1 GCA_947373605.1 Comamonadaceae bacterium | reverse complement strand
TAGTCGCTTGCATCTGGCACCGTGCGGCAATATTGAACCCTATTTGCCGCAGGGCTCACGCTTGTGGGGCAATGGGCGCGTGGGTCTGCGGTGTGTTGATGGCGTAGCCCGCTGGAATATTTCGGTTCCGGCTGTGGTCAAGGCCTATGGCCAGGCATGGGTAGTGCGCGGGCAGGTGCTACAAGGCGCCGTTTTGACTGAGGCGGACGTGGTGTCGGCTGAAGTAGACTGGGCTGAAGACACCAGCCCGGTGCTGATTGACCACACGGCTTGGCTGGGTCAGACGGCGACGCGCCAGCTCATAACGGGCATGGTGATCCGCCAGGGGCTGGTAAAGCCCTCGATGGTTTTTCAGGCCGGGGCGCAGGTTCGGGTGGTGGCACAGGGTGCAGGTTTTGAGATTTCCAGTGATACCCAGGCCATGGCTGCAGGCATCATCGGTCAGGTTACAAGGGTGCGCATGGAAAATGGACGGATAACCACGGGCGTGGTGCTGGATGCGCGTACAGTCAAAGTCGACATTTAAATGCACTTAAAAATGCAAATAGTCCTAAAGTCCGTAAGATCTGAACCGATAACATTCGTACGAGGCTACGCGTATCGTAGTTTTGGAGCACGCGATGAAAATAGGTCAATCAACAGATTTAACGATCCCGGTCCCACAGACCAACACCCCCAATGCCCAAAAGGCAGGGGAGGAAGCTGCCGCCACCGCCAAGAGCACAGCCTCTTCAGCCGGGGTGTCGGTGTCTGTGTCCAATTTGGCCCGCTCGCTCGAAAAGCCCGATGTGTCAGCGCCCGGCGACGTCGATACGGCCAAGGTAGACAAAATCAAAGCTGCGATTCAGGACGGCACCTACGTGGTCAACCCCGAAGCCATCGCGGACAAACTTCTCTCCAACGCACAGGAAATGCTCAACCGCACTACCAGGTAGTCGCGGCCGACGGGCAGGGTCTGTGCACCCCCCGTGCATAGGAACTGCCATGACACAGACGCTTCAATCCCATCTCGACCTCGTTGAGCAACAGTTCAACGAGGTCGCTTCTATTTTGGCTGCTGACGACACCCGCCATATGGCATCGGCCAGCTCGGCTTTGCAAGCTTTGGCCGTAGGGCTGGCGCAACTCATTGGCCCGGCAGCGCGCCTGCGCACCGCGCCTGAAGCTGATATTGAACGGGTCAAAGCATTGTCCAAGGGCATGAGCCTGTTGTGCGACACCCTGTCGCGCCGTGCGGCTTATGTCAACCAAGCCCTAAGAATCGTGGTCCCGACACCGGCTAAGTCCACCTACTCCAGCCCACGCAGTCCGTTTGGCGGTGTGATTCAACAGTCCGGCCAGTTCAAGGTGCTGGCAGCCTAAACTCTCGCGAACTTTACAAGGGCTTGCGCCAAATCAGCCAACACTTGCTCGCCATTCACGATAATAGGGCGATGAAAAAGACAGAGCTTGTTGCATATGCGTTTTTCGGTGCCATTGGCATCGCCGTTATTGGTGTGGTCGGCTCCATAGCCTTCAATGCATTCAAAAATCAGGGCTTCATCCCGCCGCCCGGAACGCTCAGTCGCTTTGAGTGCAGCGTGGGTGGCGCTCCGTTTGAGTTCTTCTATCTGCATGGCACAGACCGCGTCAAAATCAAATCCAAAGCAGGCATTCTGGAAGGTACCATCAGCCAGAACCAGTTCAACTGGGGCAGCTTTGGTAACGACGCTACGCAGCTGGGCTTCATGCCGCCAGCGGCCATCACGTTTGAAGACGCCAAGGGCCTGCGCATGGGTGGTGCCGGCATTGCGGCTGAAATGGTGTGCAATGCCACGGTAGCGGCTGACAGTGGCCGGCGCGGCATCGTTCAGTAAATGCGCCGCCTAGTAACTTGCGCGACTTTGCTGCTGTGTACTTTGGCACTGTGCGCTTGCTTCGGACAGATTGAAGACAAGCATCCCGACAAAGTGCTGACCAAACGCGTGGCACTGTTCAAGCAATTCACCCGGGCACTGGAACCGATCGGTCTGGTGGTCAGCGGCCGGCGTGAATACAAGAAAGACGAATTTGTCGAGATGGTGCAGGAACTGCAAACCCTCTCTACCAAACCCTGGCCATACTTCACTTCTGATGGCAACTACCCTCCCACCCATGCGCGCAGTGCCGTATGGGACGAGCCAGCCGACTTTAAAGCCGCACAGGAAAAGTACCAGTCATCTGTGAACGATTTACTAGCCTTGGCACCTGGCGGGGACATGCCCGCAATCAAGGCGGCAGCAGAAGTAGTGGGCGAAAGTTGTAAAGCCTGCCACAAGCATTTTCGATACGAATAACAGTGCTTCCACGCGGCATGTGCCGCTCAAAGCTCTGCCGCGTCTTTGGCAATGAGCGGCTCATGCACCACCATCACGGTGCAGCTGCCATTGGCAGGTGTTTGAAAAGCTGCGATGCGGTAAGTCTCCATGCTCCAGGCTGCCGAGCGGTTCGCGTCCCCGGACGATTCACTGGAGTGCACTGCGGTTCCCATCCGCGCCTCCAATGAGGCAATCAGCTGATCAAACTGTTTGGCGCACACCTGCGGGCTAAGCAGTCTGCGTTGTTCAATGCGCTCCAGGCGTTGCGCTTTAAAAAAGAACACAGTTTCAAACTTCAGGCCTGCGACCAGCTCGTCGCTCAAAGCCCATAGCCCGCGCGTACCATGCGGACCCATTACAGGGCGAGTAGTTTTATGCAGCTCCGGAAAGGTTTGCTGCAGGGCGGCTTCGTCCGTACCCAACAGCGCGCCAAGCTGTGCACCTGACAGTGCTTCCGGCGCGCTGGCGGGCAGTCGCTGCGCCCTTGCAGGGCCGGGGTTTGCGAGAGGGCCCAAGGTGCCCATACAAAACGCAGACGCAAAAAAGGCAGCTTGCGCTGCCTTTCGCGTAAAGGCGTATGACTTCAAAAGCAAGCCTATAGTCCCTAGTTGTCCCAATCGCCGCCGCCGCCCAAGTCCGAAGAGCCGGCATCATCCCAGGAACTTGTGTCATTGATGCCGAAGTTCTGACCGCCCATATCGGTGTTGACCTGCGGGTTCTGGAAATCCTGGTTGCCAAAGCTGTCGGCAGCGCGTGGTGCATTCTCATGCCCACCCATCAGGTTACGGCCAATGGCCTCCGCGGCCATCACGCCCGCGCCCACGGCCAAACCGGTAGCCACGCCGCCCATGATGCGTCCGCCCAGCCCGCCGCCTTGGGGCTGGCCGTAAACCGGTCCACCTGCCGGACCGTATGGTGCATAGCCCGGCTGCATGGCAGCGCCGCCATTGCCAAAGGCCTGCGGACCATTAAGGCCGTTGTTGTAAACGGGCTGCTCGTACATCTGCGGTTGTGCTTTGCGACGGAATACAAAGTACGCGGCCACGATCACACCGCCAGCCAACAGCACCGGCAACAGCCAGCCGTTGGAGCCCGAACCGGTGTTGGAAGTGTTACCGGCGTGTTGCACCGGCGCGCCCGCGTTGCTGACAACGGGTTTTGCCGCCAATTGCGTGCGCAGCGCTTGCACTGCTTCGGTTTTTGCAAACGGCAGTCCCGGTGCCAGCTTTTCTGCCGAGGCTAATGCCTCACGGGCACGGCCCAGGTTGCCCTGGCGTGCATACAGTTCGCTTTGCACAAAGTGGGCTTTGGCACTGTTTGGGTGGGCTACCAGCACTTGCTGGACCATGACCTGTGCTTGATCGAGCTTGCCCGATTGCGCGGTGGAGTAAATCTCAGCCATGGTCGGCTCGGATTGCGCCATCGCCAATCCGAGGCCGAGGCTTAAAAAGCTGGCCAGCAATAGCCAGCGCACAGCGCGTTGAATACTCAGTGTGAGTTGCATAGTGTTTCCTTTGGAAATGCAAACCTAGATATTTCCCGAGATGGGGGCAGGCGCGGCAATTTAAATAGCCACGCTTCAAACTCTATGTGTTATCTGGCTGCAATTTCACCAGCACACCGACTATAGCCAGCGTGGGCTAGAGCACGACTACACCAATCAGACTACCCAACCTGTTTTAGTGCCAGCGGTGGCCGCCACCCCAGTAACCATAGCCAAAATTGAAGCTAACCGGCGGATAGTAGGGGCGCACATAAACCGGCTGACTTATCACAACAGGCACTTGCTGAACGTATTCAGGTTGCTGCTGATACACCGGGGCCGCGGCAACAACGGGGCTTTGCGATTGCGCGCCTGCCGGGGATACCTGCAAGGCGATGGTGGGGCCCGGGTCGTTAGGCATACGTACTGAATACTGTTTGCCGCCAAACTCATAGACCACGTTGTAGCCGATGGTGCGGTTTTCCAGTGTGTTTTGCACCGTGCAGTTTTGTACGGTCTGTAGTTGTGTGGGTGGCGCGCCCTCTACGTGGTCGCCCAACATGGCACCGCCCATAATGCCGATCATGGTGGCTGCAGCATTGCCCGCGCCACGCCCGACCTGATTGCCGATCGCACCGCCGGCAATAGCACCCATCACCGCGCCCGCGCCGGACTTGGGCTGCTGCACTTCGACTTGTTGGTTGCTGCACACGCGTTGAGGCACGCTGAATTGTTGTACTACCGCCTGGGTGGAAATCACCCGTCCCACATCCTCTGCTAGGCATGCGCCCGCGGCTGCGGTTGACAGCGCCAGAACGGTTAAACGTTTGATAGTGATCATTGCTTCTCTCCAGTTGATAGGAAGACTATGCATTTTCGCTGCAAGTGGGTGACAAAGATTGGTGAAGGGTTTGTAAAGATTGTTGCCAGTTCCACCCTAAATCAGATTACGCATCGCCCGCGCCGTTTCCTGCAGCACCGGCAGCACCCGTGCCACCGCGTCTTCGGTGGCTTCGTGGCCCATGGGCATGCTGACGCTTACTGCGCCCACTAAATCGCCGCGCCGGTCCATCAGCGGCACGGCAACGCCGCGGTAGGTCATCTCAAGCTGTTGCTCCGATACGGCCCAGCCGCGCGCGCGGATGCGGGCCAGCTCCAGGCGCAGCCGGTCTTTGCTGGCAATGGTGAACGAGGTGTAGGCCTTGAGTTCGTGGTTTTGCAGCCAGGCCTCCAGCGCCTGCGTTTCGCGCAGTGCCAGCAGCAACATGCCCGACGCCGTGACCTGTGCCGGCACCCGCGATCCCAGCACGAAGCCGGTGTTCATGCTGCGGTTGGAGCCGTTGCGGGCGATGTAAACAATGTCGTCCCCGTCCATTACGCACACATAGGCAATCTCCTGCGTGCCTGCGGTGATTCGTTGCAAAAAAGGTTGCACGATGCGCGGCAATCGCGCCGATTCCAGATACGACTGCCCCAGCCGCAGCACGCGCGGGGTCAGCCAGAAGAGCTTGCCGTCGGTGGCCATGTAGCCTAGGTGATTGAGCGTGAGCAGGTAGCGCCGCGCCGCGGTGCGGGTCATGCCGCAGCGCTCGCCCGCTTGGCTCGCAGTCATGCGGGGGTTGGCGTCGTCAAACGCTTCAATGATGGAAAGGCCTTTTTCCAATCCGGCAATCCAGTCGCGCTTGTCCAGCGTGGCGACTGCGGCCGCTGGCGCTGTGGGCGTTGGAGTGGGGCTGTCTGGCATGGGCTGCATTTTTCAGCACAGTCGGGTTGAATAGCCTAGGGGAAACCCGCATTTCGTGCGATTAACGTACATCAATGATCGATTGTCGATCAAACAAGCGAAATTTTACTTCGTAAATCGGAGGCAGATCGCTAAAGTTCGCTTCGAATTCACTGATTCGAGCGATCAGCGATCGTATTCACCCAAAACAACCATTGAGGAGACCCGGACATGACCAAGCGCTTTACCCTGAAATGCATTGCTGCAACCGCCTTGCTGGTGGCTGCCGGCACATCGCTTGCCCAGCAGACCATCAAAATTGCCAACATTGTGGAGTTGTCAGGGGCGGGCGCTACGTCGGGCACCAATTTCAAAGACGGCGTGGAAATGGCGATCAAAGAGATCAACGCAGCCGGTGGCATTTTGGGCAAGAAGATTGAATCCACCACCGCAGACACCCAAAGCAACCCGGGTATTGCCAAGGGCCTGACCCAAAAGGCGGTCGATGAAGATGTGTTTGCCATCTATGGCCCGGTGTTCTCCGGCTCCATCATGGTGTCCATGGCCGAGAGTCGCAAGGCCGAAATCCCCAACTTCACCGGCGGCGAAGCGGCGGCCATTACCCAGCAGGGCAACCCCTACATCTTCCGTACGGCTTTTGGACAAGCCCAAAGCTTTCCAAAAATTGGTCGCTACATCAGTGACGTGGCCAAGATAAAGACGCTGGCGGTTCTGTATGTAAACAATGACTTCGGCAAGGGTGGTCTGGACAATATCAAGAAAGCGCTCGCCAATACCAACACCAAGGTCGTCGCTGAAATTTCCACCGACTCCGGTCAAGTGGACTTCTCGGCAGCAGTCCTCAAGGCCAAGCAAAGCGGCGCCGATGCGCTGTTCAGCTATTCCAACGAAGAAGAGTCCGCCCGCATCCTGCGTGAACTCAAGAAGCAAGGCTGGAACAAACCCGTTATCGGAGAAACCACGCTGACTGGTCAGAAAGTGATTGAGCTGGCTGGCGATGCCGCCAACGGCGCGGTGGGCCACGTGGGTCTGACAGTGGATGCGCCCAACCCCGAAATGCTGAAGTTCAAGGCCAAGTTCTACCAGGAATACAAGTTCATTTCCGACCACAACGGCATTAAAGGCTATACCGGCGTTTACATGCTCAAGGCCGCTATTGAAAAAGTCGGCAAGCTTGACCGCAAGGCTGTAGCCCAAGCCCTGCACGGCATGGTGATCAGCGCCAAAAAATATCCCGGCGTGCTGATGGATGTGGCCATCGACAAAAACGGCGACCTGGACCGCGAAAGCTACCTGGTGGAGGTGAAGAACGGTAAGCAGGAAGTCACTACCGTGTTGCCGCCCGTCAACCCTTCGCTGTTTGCAACGGCCGCGCCAGCCGCTGCGCCAGCCAAGCCGGTCAAGAATTAAACCCGTAACCCGCTCAGCCATAGAGCCACCTCAGGGGCAGTTAGATGACCGATTTTTTACAACTGCTCTTTAGTGGCTTGGCCACCGGGGCAATCTACGGCCTGGCCGCCTTGGGCTTTACGCTCTTGTGGCAGGCCAGCGGCACGATTAATTTCGCGCAGGGCGAGTTTGTCATGCTGCCCGCATTCGTGATGCTGGCCTTCCTGTCCGCCGGTGCGCCGCTGGCGCTGAGCTTCGTACTCACGGCCATTGTGGCGGTGGTGGTGCTGGGTTGGGTGTTCAAGCGTGGCGTTGTGGATCCGCTATTTAAGTTCGGCATGATGCCTATCGTGGTCGCTACCATCGGCCTGTCCATAGCCATGCGCAGCGGTGTGCGCGCGGGCTACAGCGCCGAAGCCTCGCCGTTTCCCAGCCTGTTTGCCGACAAAATTTACACCGTTGCCGGTGTGACCGTGACGCTGGCGGATGTGGGCACCTTTGTGCTGGCGCTGGCGCTGGTCTTTGCCACCCAAGCCTTTATGACCAAAACGGTGACCGGTCGCGCTATGCAAGCCGTGGCGCAAAACACCGAGAGCGCCTCGGTATTGGGCATCAACGTGCCGCGCATGATCTTTTATGCGTTTGCCATCAACGCCGTTCTGGCCGTGGCAGCGGCCTTGCTGGTTACGCCGACTTACCTCGCCAAATTCGACATGGGTGAATCGCTGGGCAACAAGGCGTTTTTTGCGGCCATCATCGGTGGTTTTAACAATTCACGCGGCGCTCTTCTGGGCGGCTTGATCGTGGGGGTGTGTGAAAACCTGGCCGCAGCCTACATCTCGCCCGCGTACAAGGACGCCGTGGCGCTGGTGATTTTCATGGTTGTGATTTTGTTCAAGCCGCAAGGGCTGCTGGGCAAAAAAGAAGAACGCAAAGTCTAAAGAGACCGACGCCATGAAAAAAATATTTTCCATTATTGTGTTGATCCTCGGTGTGCTGATGCTGGTCGCTCCACCGTATTTGAAAAACTACGGCATCTATTTGCTGAGCTACTGGCTGGTGTTCATCATCGCCACGATGGGGCTGAACCTGACGGTGGGTTATGCCGGTCAGAAATCGCTGGGCCATGCCGCCTTCTTCGGCATTGGTGCTTACACCGTGGCCATCATGATGAAGGCGGGCCTGAGCTTCTGGCTGGGTCTGCCCGCATCCGCGCTGATCTGCTTTGCGGTGGGCGTGATTCTGGGCTTTCCGGCGCTGCGCGTGCAAACCATTTATCTGGCTTTTGCCACGCTGGGATTTAACACTGCCGTCTGGCTGGTGATGCGCAATGAAGAGTGGCTCACCGGTGGCACCTATGGCATCAACGGCATTGCGCGGCCATCCTTGTTTGGCTTCTCACTGGAAAGCAACCTGGCCTACTACTACTTTGTGTTTGCGGTAGCGGTCATCATGGGCCTGGCGCAACTCGGTTTGCTTAAGAGTCCCTGGGGTAAGGCATTTACTGCGCTGCGTGACAACCCCATTCGTGCCGAGAGTCTGGGTGTAGACACCCGTGCTTACACGCTCCTGAGTTTTGCCATCGGTGCGGTTTACGCCGGTGTGGCCGGTGCCTTGTTTGCATCGCTGGTGCAGTTTCTGGAACCTGCGCCGTTTACCGTCAACAGCTCCATCATGATGTACCTCATGGTGGTGGTGGGTGGCCCGGGCTATTTCTGGGGCCCGGTGGTGGGTGCGGCAGTGGGGGTCTTGCTGCCCGAGTGGCTGCGCTTCGCGCAGGCCTGGTACCTGTTCGTGTTCGG
>CANBYM010000159.1 GCA_947373605.1 Comamonadaceae bacterium | reverse complement strand
TCATGCAGGTTGAAATTTTGCTGGTAGTTCAATTCGTCATTCTGTAGAAGGACTTCGCCATCGGCAGATGGGCATGACCTATGTCAGCTTTCGCGGCATTGCAGTCTATACGACCCAATCTGCAGTTTAGGCAATCTTGACAGCCTCCTGCGGTGCTGTCCACCCCCCGGGCGGGTGGTTTTCCGTGATTTCCTCTGTGGTCCTGGCGTTTGGGCAGCGGCGGGTTCTAGGCAAATTATGTGTAGCGATTAATGTACTGCT
This sequence comes from Comamonadaceae bacterium, assembly GCA_947373605.1. GTDB lineage: Bacteria > Pseudomonadota > Gammaproteobacteria > Burkholderiales > Burkholderiaceae_C > Allorhodoferax. The sequence goes on along the minus strand of CANBYM010000159.1, from coordinate 8,530 downwards.
TGTAAGCAGTTCGAAGGCTCGAGATGGCCTCCCGTGATGACTGTTCCTCCGCCTGCAGTGCTACGGTTTCTAACCTCGCAACATAACGACCATTTGCTGGGAAGATCCAAAATTTGGGACGTTCAGTAAAGCGGCCGCGCAGAGTGAGCCTTTTGTAGTCCAAGGTATCAGGCGCGCTTGCTGGCGTCACACTCCATCCATCTCGTTGGCTCCAATTTAGGCAAGGACCCTTGCAAGCATCCACAACAGACTTTGCCCTCTGAAGTTCCAGGATTTTTTGATCGTAAATGCGTTCACTTTTGGATTTGTGGTGACGCACGGGTAGGATAGGTACGCGTGACTTGAGACACGAAAAAAGTACCGATCCGTCTGACTGAACCCTGGCGACCCAATCCCAGCTAGGCAAATTATTTGACTTATCCCATCGCCATGGGTTTCCAGAGGAAACAACCTGGTCCGTCCGATCTTGGTAGTAAGTCCAGATGCACAACATGCAATATGCAGCCCAATGGTATTCAAGCCAAGTCTTTATGCTTTCAGAAATTTTTGGGTGATTTGACCAATTTGGTCGCCCAAAAACCTCCAGTTGACCTATGAATTTTTGGTTTGGATCTGCCCATGGATCGCGATAGGGCCAGCGTCTCATGCGCGCGTTTTGATCGAAATGCTTTGCCCATTCAGATTCAGCGTATGCCGCAGCAAATTTGGGTTCTTGAATGAACTTTTTAAAGTCGGCGGTGTGATCGTGCGGTGTCGAATAGTTTCTTAGGAGGCGTGGCTCCTCCTTTAGGACGTGGCGACGAAGATGTCTACAAATAGATCTGTACGTCCATGTCGCTGGCGAGTCCTCCCACCAGTATTTGTCGGGTCGTTCGTTGAAATCACTTTTGGTCTTAGGTGTCGTTTCTAGAAATGGTCCGCCTTTTTCGAAAGCAAATGTATGACCGTGGGGCGCGCTTTTGATCAATTGGTCGGGATAATCGATTTCAAGAGCATTGCACCAGCCGGCGACATCAAGTCGAACTGGATTGACGTAGTCTGAATAGTCAGACTTACGAGTAAATTCCTCCGGCTTAATCAGTTGATTCAACTCCTCCAACCAAGAGGCAATATTGTCAAGAGTACGGGTCTGTTCGACCGTGATTTTTGGCCTACGGCAGCACTCCGAATCAATATAGATAGTTTTTGTGCAATAACACTTTCCGTATTGCCTAAAGTTGTTTGATTTTTGTCTGCTATTTACGTAGGCACCGCATTTGCAATGGTCAAAGAGTGGTTCGCCATGAATTGGACATGCATCTAAAAGCTTCAGCGAGTAAAAAGATGAGTGATAGCCTTGTGATAAACATGTCTGGCAAAATCGCAAATGATTTGTAAAAATTGATTGAAGCCATGGGGCAAGGCCACCCAAATGTGACCATCGCATGGTGCCTGGAGATTCCCCCAAGGCAGTCAAAATAAGATTTATATCAACGTTATTGCGTTCATTGAATAGTGGATACCAGTTGGCGCGAACTATTCGCCACCCTTTGCTATCGGCAGGATTATCTGGTAACTGCGAAAAGCTCAAACGATTGAGTGACCCCAGTCGGATCAATGTATGCCAAAGTGACGCATACGGTAGGATCGTGCCCTTGTACCATGTGAGTCCCCCCTCCGGAATATGGCGGGCCATGGACTTATTGCTTTGCCCGCACTCTGTTGTGCGCACCTGCGCTAACTACGGCCATAAGCGCTTTGTGGCTTGATTGGGATACGACTTGAAGCCAAGCTTCCCGTTTCGTCACTTCGGACCAATTGGCGCCGCCGGCGATTCGCAGCAGAATATTGCGGCTTACTTGGGTAACTGTTTTCATCGGAAAGTCTATGGGGCCCTTGTAGCTTTCGCCCAGTGATGCGGTCATGGCATACATCAAGGACTCAGCTTGGTCTCCCATGCGGAAACCTTCTGCCCAGGCGTCGGGAGCTAGTCCCGCAGTGAAGGAAATGCCAGAGCCTGGCGGCCACTCTGTAGCATCGTCGTACCCGGAAAGAACGTAATTGAGGTCCTCGACAGTGCGAATTCCATGAAACTGGCGAGATTCGAGCATGAATCGAGCGGCCACATGCGCACCACCAGAAAGTGCCATTCCCAGGGGCTCATCGTAGAACTGCAAGGAGGCTATCGAAATTACACACAGACGTATTTGTTCTTTTTCCAATGTGCTGTGTAACTCCACCATCCAAATCCATTCACGCTGTGTCATGGACTGGGCTTCATCAATCACTAGGACTAGGAATTTGCCCCCGCCTTGATGGGCCATCCAAATCCAGCGTTCGATGAGCATATGCTGCCGATCTAGCGGACTCTTCGCAGCCTTTGCCATTTCATGCTTGCTAGCGTCCAGCAGATGCGCATAGAACCGGCCAACTGAACTTTGACCGCCTGAGTCAATGTGGCTCCAGATAACCATCGGAACGTAACCACCATGTCGTTCTGACAAAAGGTTCTGGAGCCAGTGATCGACTGCGTTTGATTTTCCAAACCGTGAGGGGCCATAAATGGTAGCTCCATCCACTTGGTCATCCAGCCAATTTGCAATGCAATTGATCATGTCATCGATTGACAATGTGAAAAGTGAATATTCACGCGTAACTACGGGATGATCCCTGGGAATATGGCTTGGAATCAGCGGCGGGATCGACGAATTAGGATCTACCATTGCTTAGCCATTCGCCGTGGTGGCAGTTGTAGTTTTGATTGTTTGATGGACTCTGGCGGAACATCAGTCGCGAGCGGCTCCGTCACATGTGAATCCGCCGCACTCATATCCTTGGTCCTTGTCACCATGGACTGTCCTACGATGTTTTCAGCTTGTCGCGTGATGACCCTTCTTGCTTCCAGGTAAGCCGGGTGAGCTGGAAGCTTTTTGTCCGCCGCCAATTCAGCATACCGGATCAGTTCTTCGACAGCATCACAATTGCTGGAGATGTGGAGTAAACGACGCTTTTCAAGCGAGCGTATTGATTGGCGGATGAAAAGCGTATGGGGTGTGCGATGCCAAGGCGGTGCTGCGCGAATCGTTCCAAGGTAGACACCCTGCTTCGTTGAAACGCTAGCAAAACGTGCGTCATCTTCGTTTTCCAAGTGCAGCCAGAAGGTTTTGCCAATGAGGTCGGTCCTTAGGCACAGCCATTCCGCTGAATATCTTGCATTTGAGAAATTGAAATGTGGTCGTTGACCACTTTCCGCACCACCCAATAAGGTACATAGTTTGCGAACGCCAACCATGCGCTCGACGGCATCAGCTTCGGCGATTCGGAGAGGCGCTGACCTACGCAGTGTCAATATGTCTAGTTGCTCTAAGGGCGTGCGTGAACCTAGGCCGGAATGAGGCGTGGCGTTGTAATTCGCAATTAGTGCGTCCAAAAGTTCGTTTGCATATTCCAATTGGAAATGTGTCTCTTTGGCCGCGACGTCAGGGTTATTGCCCTGTTTCTCCTTTGGGGAACTACCTGTCGTTGTGGATAGATGGTGAAACCCTCCTTCGGCGAGACGTCGAAAGAAGGTTTCGATGAATGGGCGATCATCCAAACTACGTCGGCTGGTGTATGAATTCGGATCTTGCGGTTTTAGGATTTTCGCCCCAACAATCTCATGAATAGGGTTTTCAACGCGCTTGCAGATGTTGGCCATGGCACCGTCAACGCTAAACTCGTCCCAACAGGCCCCAAGGTATCTTTCGGCGTGGTGAGAAGGTAGTCCTGCGCCTGGGATATATGCGCGCTCACTGAATTGCATTTCCATTGGAACCCATGGGGTCAGGGCCTTTTTAATAGCCCGCAATACATCCTCAGCGGAACACTCCTTACGAAGACTCAGGTAGTAGCCAATTACTGCCCGTGATTCGACTTCAATAAGGACAATTACCCACAGTCTGTGAATTTTCCGGGACTCAAATCCACCGTGCGGGGATGGGATGAGCACGACCATGCGGCAATCAAGTTTGTGCGCGTCACATTCAACACGATCAAAGACTCGCATCGCCGGGCGGTCGACGCCATCACCTGCCTTTGCCTTTCGCTTGGCAGTTTCACCCCCCAGAATCTCAATTTTTCGCTTCGGATTTTCATCCAATACCTTGTCGATGAAAATGCTTATCGTCTGGAAACCCATGCGCGCCACATTAAAGGGCCACTCGCCTCTTTTTTCATACCCACGGGTCCGCAGCTCTTCAATGAACCACCGGAAATGCGCCTGCTTAGATCGCTTGGTGGACTCCAGCGCCCGAGTCTTTTCTAAAATTTGCTTTCGGAACTTCGCTTCGATCTCTGCGCCACTTGCTGATGAAAAGAGCCATTGGAGAGAACCGACAGCACCTTCGCCCCATTCGTTTACTGTCGGCATGCTTTTGCGAGCGTATTCTTTGACGCGCATATGAGGTAGTGCCCCGCGCCACCCCTGAATTGTTCCGTCTTCGGCCTGACTCAAACATCGCTCGGTGATGAGCCGATAGACATTGCGTCGCTTTAATTTGGTTTCCTGTTGAAGCTCGGCATCTGTGGCGCCATCCAAGTAAAGCTCAATCGCGCGCTTTCTATTGAGAAATTGGACTCGCCTTTCTTCGGATAGTGCAGAGACGTCAACCGGACACCATTGAGACAGGTCTGGATGATCCCAAGTGTCCCCAAGGACTTTGGGACGAATACCAATTCGCTGACGTTTTGCCACGCGAGCCCCCCATATTGAGCGACATTAGGGGTCAACTTTAATTGAAATCGGTATCTAGGGTCAACTTTCGCGGTTTAATTGGGCGTTGTAAAACATTCAAAACTCAATGTTTTGGGCTTAGTTGGCCCTAAAACTGGGGTCAACTTTAGTGTTGTGGACGAGATTTACCAGCTTCCCTTGGGCGCCGACGCACGAATCGCAGCGGCAATTAGCTCAGCTGCATCCTTTCTTTCAGCACGTTGTGCGAAATCAATTGCGGTCAAACCCAGACTATTCTTCAACATAGGATCAGCACCAGCCTCCAGCAAAAGGCTGACGGCAGCATCGTTGCCGTACATGGCAGCCATCATCAGCGGCGTACTGCCATTCGGTGATGAAGCGTCTATATAAGCTGCATTGGCAAGTAACAACTTCATCACTTCAATATGGCTTCCTGTGGCCGCGTAATGGAGCGGCGCCCATCCAGGCTTATTGACGTCAGCATCTCGGGCAATTAATTTTCTACACAACTCCAAATTTCCCTTTAATGACGCCAACATTAATGGGCTTTCGTCCTGTGGGGAGCGTACTTCGACATTGGTTGCATGGTTATCAACCAGCACGGTAGCAACACGGAAAGAAGACGCGGACACTGCAATCGTCAAACCATACTGACCACCGGGATCCACGGAATTGGGGTCAAAGCCCTTTGCCAGCAAGGCCAGGACGGCGTTCGCGTCATCAATCTTTATAGCCTGAAAAAAGTCATCGTATGACCCGGCATTAACAGTAGAAAATCCAATAATAACAAAGAGATAAAAGACTTTTCTAAGGTAAAACATTCATCTTTACTTTGCTAAAAAGCACGTCAAAATTGCGGCTCGTTGCCTCTGCGATAACCTTAACATTTACGTCCAACAAGCCCGCAATTTGCTTGGCTACCAGCGGAACATAAGCCGGACTATTTTGCTTGCCTCGATACGGCACCGGTGCGAGGTACGGACTATCCGTCTCGATCAGAATACGATCAAGCGGCACCATAGACACCACATCACGGATGTCTTGCGCTGTCTTAAACGTCAAAATGCCGGAAAACGAGATGTAGAAGCCCAAGTCCAGCGCCGCACGCGCGACTTCCCTGGACTCTGTGAAACAGTGAAAAACGCCACCGGCCGCTCCGCTTTGGCCGCACTCGCCCTCTTCCTTCAACACGCCCAAAGTATCAGCCGAAGCACTTCGCGTGTGAATGATTAATGGCATTTGAAGATGTTGAGCTGCTCGAATGTGGGTTCGAAAACGGTTACGCTGCCATTGCATATCGGCTAAGGTTCTATCGCCCAGCCGGTAATAGTCCAAGCCGGTTTCTCCAACCGCTACAACCCGCGGCAACTGCCCCAGAGAAACAAGGTCCTCTACAGACGGCTCCCGAACGCCCTCATTGTCAGGATGCACCCCCACACTGGCCCAAATATTGCCAAAGCGTAATGCCAGATCATGAACCTCAGGAAATTCTTCCAACGTCGTACAAACGCACAGCGCCCGGGAAACCTGCGCCTGCGCCATAGCCGTTTGAATGGCATCTATCGACTGGGCCAGTTCCGGAAAGCTGAGATGGCAATGAGAATCGGTAAACACTCAAATAGTCTGGGTAGGTCGCTCGGACGCGAGCTGGGCGCCCAGAATTTCTTCAATCTTGAGCCTCAGTGCACGGGTTTTTTCGTCCTTGGGGAACATGATACCGACACCCTGCGTGCGACCACCAGCCGCCTTGGCGGGCGTTACCCAGGCCACTTTTCCAGCCACTGGGTAGCGCTGCATGTCATCCGGTAAGGACAACAAAACATACACATCGTCGCCCAGGGAATAGTCGCGCGAAGTGGGGATAAACACGCCGCCGTCGATAAAGGCCGGAATATAGGCTGCGTACAAAGCAGCCTTTTCCTTAATGGACAACTGAATGACACTCGGACGGGGTGCTGTTGGTGCTGTGCTCATGGGCGTACTTTCATGCCGGTGAGTTTAGGGCCGATCGGGCACGTTCGACAAGCGCCTCTTGCATCAAGCCCGCGTTAAAGGGATGGTCCATCGTCTTGCGGGCCGAGGCCAACTGTGCGTTCCAGGCGCTTAACGCGCTAAATTGTGCCTTTGTTGTTCCGCTAAGCATCTGCGCCGCAAAGAATCTGGGTTGCGCGCCCACCTTCAATGCCATTGCGTCATGACAAAGCTTTTGCAGACTGTCCAGCAATTCCGGCGCACTCCAGTCACGTACATAAGCGCTATCGCCGCGCAGCATGGCAGCCGGAAAATTGGCCCAATGACCCGCCTCGCGCCCCGCAACGGCAAAGGCTATTGCATCTTGCGGACGACCGCCACTGGCCATCAAAAAACTCTGTGCATCGGCGTTACTCAGACCTTGCAGGGCGAGCCACTCCAGACTCGCCTGGCGCTCCGGCCAATGCATGGTATGGCCCAAGCAACGGCTGCGGATCGTCGGTAGGAGCCGATGCGCAGACTCACTGGCCAGCACGAACTTGACGTCCCCTGGCGGCTCTTCCAGCGTTTTCAGCAATGCATTGGCAGTCACTGCATTCATATCTTCAGCCGGGAAAATCAGCACTACCTTTCCGCGCCCGCGCGAACTGGTGCGTTGCGAAAACTCTATCGCGTGACGCATGCCTTCAATACGAATTTCCCGGCTGGGCTTGCGCTTTTTGTCATCAATCTCGGCCTGTGCCTTTTCAGACAGAGGCCAACCCGCATCCAGCATATAGGTTTCGGGCATCAGGACACACAAATCCGCGTGCGTGCGCACATCCACCGCATGACAACTGCCACAGTGACCGCAACTGCCGGCAGGGCCATGGCTCTCACACAACCAGGCGCGCGCCAATTGAAAAGCCAGAGTGTATTGCCCAAGACCGGGGGGGCCCTGTAAAAGCCAGGCGTGACCATTTTGTGCAAGCAGCAATTCAAGCTGACTGCTCACCCAAGGTGCGATCACAGCATTCCCCGCGCCATAAACACTGCGAGCACATCTGCCCAAACCTGTTCCGGCGTCTGATCTGCATCGATACGCGCAAACCGATCCGGGGCGGCCTCACAGCGACGCAGATAACCATGGGCTACCCGTTCGAAAAATACCAGTGGTTGCGCCTCAAACTTGTCCGGCAACCTAGCGCCGCTTAGCCGTTTGGCAGCAACCGCTGCGTGTAGGTCAAACCAGACGGTCAGCTCCGGCTGAACCAGGTCAGGGCCATGCTGGACCCAATGCTCCAAGGTATGCAGCACTTCCCAATCAAACCCGCGTCCCGCACCTTGGTAGGCAAAAGTAGCATCCGTAAACCGGTCGCACAAAACCACCTCGCCACGCTGTAGTGCAGGCGAAATGACATTCATCAGGTGATCCCGTCGTGCTGCAAACACCAGCAACGCCTCCGTCATAGCGTCCATCGGATCATCCAACACGATGGATCGCAGCTTTTCCGCCAACGGCGTTCCGCCGGGCTCACGGGTCAGCGTGACTACTCTGCCCTTTGCCGAAAAAGCCTGTGCCAGCCGTTGAATGTGGGTGGACTTGCCCGCACCATCGATGCCTTCAAAACTGATAAACGTCCCACTCATGCCATGCCTCGTCTGGTGCGTCGTGCGTTATTGCCCGCGCTGGTATTTATTCACCGCCCGATTGTGCTCTTCCAGCGTGTTGCTGAACTGACTGGTGCCATCACCCCTGGCTACAAAATACAAGGCCTTGGATTCTGCAGGCCTCACCGCAGCCAACAAAGCCGCCTTGCCCGGCATCGCAATCGGAGTCGGTGGTAAGCCGGTGCGGGTATAGGTGTT
>CANBYM010000158.1 GCA_947373605.1 Comamonadaceae bacterium | reverse complement strand
TGTCCACGCCACCACCTGCAGCAAACGGAACGATCATCTTGATCGGCCCCTCCAGAAATTTGCTTTGGGCGGACGCTGCAGCGGCTATCGAAAGCAGTGCCACGGCCAGTATTTTTTTGGAAATCATCGACATGGTTTGTATCTCCTGTTTGTAATTCGTTTGGGGTTTTATTCACGGTAGCCGGTGCGCCAGGCCTTGGCGCCACCCAGCAAGGGGGCTTCGGGTGCGGGGCCGTGCAACTTGGCGTAGGACTCGATAGTTTTGGTCATGCGGGTCAGCAGCCACTGGGCAGCGGCCTCTTCTGCTTCGCCGGCTTCCAGGCGATTCAAGATGCTGCGCACCGCCTGTTCTTGCGTGTCTATCGGGCCTGGGGCAAGCAAAAAAGCCACCACTTCGGACTGGCCCAGCCGTTCACTCTCGGCCCACAGGTAGTCGGCAATGTCACGCTCAAAATCTTCCAGCGTGACACTAATACCACTCATGGTGCAAGAGCAACCCAGCGCCACATGCATCGTCGACAGGCGGTTCCAAAGGTCCCGTAAGTAGACCGCCTGGGTGCGCGACGATGCAGCTTCCATGACCTCAGCCAAGGGCTTTAGCCCGTAGTTGTTCGGTTGCCGCCTGGTCCACCTCGGCATCCGCGCCGAGCGCTACGCCATACAACTTTTCTGCGGCTTCACGGCTCACATAGCCCTCTCGGACATCGTGTGCCACTTTTTTCGGGTCACGCTTGAATGCTGCGCCAAAGCCGCCACCGCCACCGGACAACATCTTGTAGGCGTCACCCCGCTCAAGGCGCACATTGAAAATTTTGGCGTTCGGCAAATCGGTTTTCCACTCGCCTTTGTGGCGGATAGCGATGCCATTGCCGGCGGCTTCGCCACCGCCTTCAAGACCCCAGGGTTTGCAGTGCATGCGATCAATCCGCGTGGTCACCGTAAAAGGCGACAGGGCTTGCACGACCATCTCGGCACCCAGCCCGCCGCGGTGTTCACCTGCGCCTGCGCTGTCTTCACGGATCTTGTAGCTCTCTACCAGCACCGGGTATTTGGCTTCCAGCTGCTCGGTCGGGCTGTTGTGGGTATCGCCGTCATTGATACAGACGGTGACGGACACGCCATCTTCAGAAGACTTGGCTCCCCAGCCTCCGCCAAGCGGGCCGATACCCACGATAAACAAGCGCCCGTCTTCCGGCGAAATACCGTGAATATTGGGGAACACCAAATCCGCATGGTGGCCCGCGATGGTACGGTGAGGGATGGCCGGTGCCAGCGCCTTGAAGATGGTGTCAATCACCGTCATGGGGAACGTCATCCATACGCGCATGGGGTAGGGGCGCTCGGCACTGATCACCGTGCCCATGGGCATGATGACCTTGAGGGAGCGGAAGCTGCCGTCATTGACCGGGTAATCCGTGGGCGTGGTAAGGCACTTGTAGGCCACCTGCGCGCAAGCAATACCGGTGGTGAAGCCGGAGTTGTAAAAGCCCTTGACCTGCTTGCTGACGTCCGAAAGATCGACCTCCATTTCGTCGCCCTTGACTGTGACCTTCACACGAATCGGAATGCGTTTGCCGATATCCAAGCCGTCGTCGTCCATGAACGATTCTGCGGTGTACACACCATCCGGAATAGATAACGTGTTCTGACGCGCCACGGCTTCCGACTGGTCCATGATTTGAAGAATGGACGCCTGCACATCGTCATTGCCATAGCGCTGCACCAGTTCCAGAAAACGGCGCTCACCTGTGGTGATGGCGGTGATTTGGGCGCGCAGGTCGCCCAAGGCGCGCTCGGGCATACGCACATTCATGGCGATGATGTCGATCAGGTCCTGGTTCACCTTGCCCGCACTTTGGTACTTCACGATGGGGATCTGGATGCCCTCGGAAAAAATATCGGTGGTTATCTGCCCCAGGCTGCCACCCACATCCAGCCAGTGCGCCATGCAGCAGGTGAATCCGATCAACTCGCTCTCATGAAACACCGGCATGGTGAACGTGAAGTGGTTCAAATGGCTGCCTGTGGTGTAGGCGTCATTGGTCACCAGAATGTCGCCGGGGTGGATGTTGTCGTACCCGAAGTGGCGGATTTTGGATTTGACGGTTTCCGACATGCCACGTATGAACATGGGCAAGCCCAAGCCGATGGACACTGTGTCGCCCTCTTTGGTGAACAGGCCTACGGTGAAGTCCAGTGCCTCGTAAATGATGAGGTTGTAGGCCGTGCGCATCAAATTGGTTTTCATCTCCTCCGTCACGGCAAACAGGCCGTTACGAATGATTTCAACGATGACGGGGTCCACGGCTTTGGCCGATGGATTGGTTGAGGTACTCATGAGCGATCACTTCCAATAGAGATTTGAAGATTGCCGTAAACGTCCACCCGGACGGTATCGCCAGGCTGAACCACAGTTGTCGAGGCATGCTCTTCCACCAGCGCAGGGCCGTGGAACACATTGCCGCTCTTGAGCGAATCACGCCGGTAGACCGCTGTTGGGACATAGGCATTGGCACTGCGGAAATACACCGGCTTGTGCGTTCGCAAGGCATTGGCATCGGGTGTTTCCGCACCCTCATCCACGGTGTTGCGCGGTGGCTTTTTCATGCGCCCCAGCACCGTGACGCGCAGGCTCACAATATCTGCCGCTTCTTTGGGCGCGCATGTGCCGTATCGCACGGCGTGCACTTCGTCAAAGTGTTTCTTGATGGCAGCGCTATCGCGCTTGACAAAGAAACTGTGTGCCAAGTCCACCGTTACCGCGTGTTCCTGCCCCACGTAGCGCATGTCCGCTGCCCGCTCAAACACAATTTCTTCCGGCCGGATTTCTGAGGCACCGATAGCGGCACGGCCTTCGTCTTCCATGCCTTTGTAGATAGCCTCAATCTCGTCAAAGGACATGCCATCCAGGCGCCGGAACACCGAGCGCACATAGTCATAACGCAGGTCGCTGAATAGCATTCCATAGGCCGAGAAGTAGCCAGGGGCATAAGGTATGAGCACTTTGCGAATACCGATTTCCCGCGCAATGGCCGACGCATGCAATGGTCCGGCACCACCATAGACCACCATGGTGAAGCTGCCCGCATCCAGGCCGCGTTCTGTAGTCACGGCCTTCACTGCGTGAGACATTTGCGTCACGGCAATGCGCAGGATGCCGTCCGCAGCCCGGGTCGCATCCAGCCCCAAGGGCTGCGCAATTTTGCTTTCCATGGCTGCGGTGGCACGGTCCAGATACAGAGGCATTTCGCCGCCCAGGAAGTTGTGTTCATCCAGACGCCCCAGAATCAGATTGGCATCCGTTACCGTAGGTTCTGTGCCATCTCGTCCATAACAAACCGGCCCCGGCATGCTGCCGGCAGAGCGTGGGCCTACGCGCAGGGAATTGCCCAGTTCGACCCGCGCAATGCTGCCACCACCGGTACCCACTTCAAAAATATCCATCATGGGAATCTGGATAGGAAGTGCCCTCTCATAACCACCGATCAACGCACTGCCTGTGGTCAGAGGGCGTCCTTCACTGATTACCCCCGCTTTGGCCGTAGTTCCGCCCATGTCAAAAGCGATGGAGTCGGGCATGCCCAGCTGCGCGCAAATGGCCTGGGCCCCGATCACGCCCGCAGCAGGACCGGATTCCAGCATGCGTACACAGTCACGGCGCGCGTGCTCCACCGGAAAAAGACCGCCGGTCGATTGCACGGCGTAGAAGTCGCCTTCAAAGCCTTTTTCCTCCAGGTGGGTTTCCAGTTCACCCAGATAAGCAGATACACGCGGCCCCACATAGGAATTGGCCACCGCCGTAGAGACGCGTTCAAACTCGCGGTACTCTTGTGACAACTCGTGCGAAGCGGTCACAAACGCGCCGGGAAGTTCCTCTTGCAGAATGGCCTTGACCCGCTTTTCATGGTCCGGGTTGCGGTAGGAATGCAACAGCAACACCGCCACGGCTTCGATGTGTTTCTCCCTCAGCTCGCGCGCCAGCAGGCGCACCGCATCTTCATCCAGCGCTTTGTGCAGCGAGCCATCTGCGCGCAAACGCTCAGACACTTCATAGCGCAAGGAACGCGGCACCAGCGGCTCGTGCTTGGAGAAAAACAGGTTGTATGCGTCCGGCCGGTTCACACGGCCAATCTCATAGATATCGCGAAAGCCCTCGGTAATCAGCAGCGCCGTCTTGGCTCCGCTGCGCTCCAGCAGGGTGTTGATGGCAATTGTGGAGCCGTGCAAAAACAGGTAGCCGTTGGTCAGGTCCACCTTGGCGCCATCCAACGTGTTCTGAATGCCGTCTACCAGCTTGCCGTGGGTGGACAGGGCTTTGCCGAAAGCGATCTTGCCGGTGGTTTCGTCAAAGCAGGCCAGGTCGGTAAATGTGCCGCCGATGTCTACCGCTATGCGCAGAGAACCGTGTTTGTTGGGTTGTGTCACGGGTTGGCTCCTTATTCAGCGGCAACGACCACGTTGCGCAGGATGCCCAGGCCGCTGATCTCCACCTCAATGGTGTCGCCAGCCTGCATGTAGAGCGGTGGCTCGCGGCGGTCACCCACACCGCCGGGCGTGCCGGTGGCAATCACGTCGCCCGCAGACAGCGGGGTGAATGCGGAGATGTATTCAATGATCACCGGCAGGGTGAAGATCAGATCCGACAGCGACGCATGCTGCATCACTTCGCCATTCAAGCGGGTTTCCAGGGTGAGCTGCGTCACATCAGGAATTTCCTGCGTGGTTGCCATGTAGGGCCCCAAGGGGCCGGTCAGCGGAAAGTTCTTGCCTGGAATCCACTGGTGGGTGTGGCGTTGCCAGTCGCGTGCGGTGGCATCGTTAAAGCAGGCATAGCCTGCAATGTGATTCAAAGCTTCCGCTTGCGATATAGACCGTCCGCCTTTGCCGATGATGACGGCCAGTTCGCCTTCAAAGTCAAACCGCTCGGTTTCCTTGGGGCGTGGCAACGGTGCCCGGTGGGCCGACAGACTGTCGGCGAAGCGTGTAAAGATGGAAGGGTATGGGCTGTCCGCGCGCTTGGTTTCCGCCACATGGGTTTTGTAATTCAGGCCGACACAGAAGATTTTTCCGGGCTGAGGGATAACGGGCAACAAGCGCGCCTGGCTGCTTTGAATCACTACGGCCTGCTGGCTGCACAGGGCAGCCAGTTCATCCAGTTGGTTGGCGGCAATGGCTGCCTTCAGGTCCGGATATTTCTGCTGAAAAGCCGGTGGCACTTGCAACCAATGGGACTCGTCTTGCCAGACGCCATAACTTGCCTGTCCGGCTGCTTCAAAACTCACGAAACGCATGTGCTTGTCCTTGGAATGAGCCGTGTCGACACTCGACACAATCAACTCTTGGCCGTGAGTCTAGGCAAGCTTGACTCATCTTCATAGAATGACTTCTGTGATTTCAGTCATGCCTAAAGTGGCATACCAAAGAAGCCCTATGCAACTCAACGATCTCAAGCTGTTTCTCGAAGTGGCCGAACTGGGCAGCTTCACCAAAGTCGCTGCGCACAAAAACACGGTGCAATCCCATATCAGCCGCCAAATTGGGGACTTGGAAAAGGCCTGTGGTGGTGCACTTTTCCGCAGAACGGGACGTGGTGTGGTGTTGACCGAGTTCGGCACCGATGTGGAAAGGCGGGTGCGCATCTGGGTGAAAGACAGCGAAGAACTGTTTGCCACCATTCGGCAAACCGCCAAGGTCCCCATGGGCGAGGTCAAGCTGGGCGTGCTGCCTTCAGCGGCGCATCCGCTGATGACGCATGTGTTCCAACGCCTTCATGACGAGTACCCCAAAATCAAGCTCAACATCCGCGAGGGCCAAGGTAGTGAGCTCGATGCCCTGCTCGACACCGGTAGCGTGGACATGGCAATCCTTTTTCGCCACGAGATTCCCCGTGGCTCGGACGAAACCCTATTGGCAACGGCAAACACTTATCTCGTGTCCCAACCCGGGTTGCCCCTTACCGCAGGCAGCACCATCGATTTCAAACGCCTGGAAGGTGTGCCGTTGGTCCTGCCCAGGCGTCCCTCGCATTGGCGCTCCATCCTGGACGAGACGGCACGAGGCAAGGGTTTTAGCCTGCGTGCAGAGGTGGAAGCCGACTCCCTGCGCTTGCAAAAGGAAATCATTGCCTCCAACCCCAGCTTGTACGCGCTGTTAGGCCCGTTTTCCGTCGCCGAGGCGTTACGCTCCGGCAGTCTGGTGGCGTCCAAAGTAGTGAACCCCGACCTCAAACGCTATGTCACCCTGGCTCATCCCAAACAAGGCCACTTCACCAAGGCGGGGCGCATTGTGTCGTCCATCATCACGCAGACCGTGGAATCGTGGGGCGGCCAATTGAATGCACCGCAACCTCGAATGCCCTGAGTTTTGCTACGTTTTTTGTAGCTGATTACGCATACTGCACGTAGGCTACAGGTCAATTTGCCATGTATTTTCAGCCTAACCACTTCAAAACTCGCTGTCCAAGAACCTCGCGGCTGATGCCATAGCGATCATGCAAGGTCGGTAGCGCGCCCGCATCAAGGTACTGGTCCGGCAAGCCCGCCAGCTCAAAGGCCGCTGGTTGCACTCGGTTGCGCAGCAATGCACTGGAAACGGCTTCACCCAGCCCGCCAATGACCGAATGGTTTTCTGCGACCACCACCAACCGGTGCGGCTTGCGCACGGCGGCGATGATGCTGGCCTCGTCCAAGGGTTTGATAGTGGGGCAATGCAACACGGCCACACCCACATTGTCTTTGGCCAAGTCGGCAGCCACTTCCAGCGCGCGCATGGTCAGGATGCCGCTGGAGATCACCAACACGTCCGCGCCTTCACGCAGCATCTTGGCTTTACCCAGTTCAAACTTATACCCCTCTATCTCATCCAGCACCAAGGGCACGCTGCCGCGCAGCAGGCGCATATAGACCGGTCCCTTGTGCGCTGCAATTTGCGGCACGGCCTGCTCTATGTCCAGTGCGTCGCAAGGGTCCACGATGGTCAGGCCGGGAATGCCGCGCATCATGGCAATATCTTCGGTGGCCTGGTGGCTGGGGCCGTAGCCGGTGGTCAAGCCCGGCAGCGCGCAGCACATCTTCACGTTCAGGTTTTCTTCCGCGATCACCTGGTGAATGAAGTCATAGGCACGACGCGTACCGAACACGGCATAGGTGGTGGCAAAGGGCATCAAGCCTTCTTTGGCCATGCCACCGGCAGCAGCCATCAACAACTGTTCGGCCATGCCCATCTGGAAAAAACGCTCGGGGTAGGCCTGCGCAAACAGGTGCATATCGGTGTACTTGCCCAAATCAGCCGTCAGACCGACGATCTCGGGGCGATTGGCGGCCAACTCGACCAAGGCTTTGCCAAAGGGCGCCGCGACCACCCGCTGCCCCTCAGAAGCAATGGAGGCAATCATGGCCGAGGTGGTCAGTCTGGGTTTCTTCTCTACAACTGCGGTGTTCATGCCTGGGCTCCTTCTGCCTGTGCGTCGTCAAGTATTTGAATGGCCTTCTGCCATTCCGGCGGGTCCACGCGAATGAAGTGGTTCTTGTCGCGGGTCTCCAAAAATGGAACGCCCTTGCCCATCAGCGTGTTGAACAAGATGACCCGTGGTTTGGGCTCCGCCAAGTTGCGCGCGGTATCAAAGGCTTGCAGCACCGCAGCCATATCGTTGCCGTCTACGCGTTGCACATGCCAGCCGAAAGCCAGCCATTTGTCGGCCAGCGGCTCAAAGCCCAGTATCTTGGTGGAGGGACCATCGGCCTGCTGGTTGTTGATATCCACCAGACAAATCAAGTTACCCAGACCATGGTGCGCTGCGGACATGGCCGCCTCCCAGGTGGAGCCTTCGTCCAGCTCGCCGTCGGACATCGAGTTGTAGACAAACGCTTTGCTTTGCTTGTGGCGCAGTGCCAGTGCCATGCCCACGCCAATAGGCAAACCCTGACCCAAAGAACCACCGGATATTTCCATGCCCGGCGTATAGGTGGCCATGCCAGACATGGGCAAGCGGCTGTCGTCACTACCGTAGGTCTCCAACTCATCTTCGGGAATGATCTTGGCTTCGATCAGGGCCGCGTAAAACGCAATCGCGTAGTGACCGTGCGACAGCAGGAAACGGTCGCGATCTTCCCATGTGGGGTCGTTTGCGCGATAGTTGAGAGCATGTCCATAGGCTACGGCCAGCACATCGGCCCAGCCCAGTGCCTGGCCGATATAGCCCTGGCCCTGGACCTCGCCCATGCGCAGCGCAAAGCGGCGTACGCGATAGGCGCATTGCGCCAATGCGGACAACTTGTTCTGTTGATCAGTCATCAAAATACTCCTTGATTCGGGAAAAGCCAGTTACTTGAAGATCGAGGCTGGCACATACGACACCAGCAACAGAACCAGAAATGCAACTGCATAGAAAGGGCCGAGTTCACGAACGGTCTCGCCGACTTTGACCTTGGCCAATGAACTGGTGATGAAGAGCGTGGTGCCGACCGGCGGCGTGTACAGGCCAATGGCCAGATTCACGGTCATCATGATGCCGAGCTGGGTCAGGTCCATGCCGATCGAATTGGCCAGTGGAACAAATACGGGCGTCAACAGCAGCACAGCGGCGGGCAGGTCAATGAACATGCCGCACACCAACATCAGCACATTCATGAGCAGAATCACAGTCCAGCCGCTGGACAAATGCGCTTGCGCCCAACCCACAACGCCATCGGGCATACGGTCAAAAGTCAGCAACCACCCAATGGCAGCGGAAGACATGATCACCAACAACACCACACCTGTAGCCAGACCCGCTTCGACGACCGCAGCATGCAGGCGCTTGAT
>CANBYM010000157.1 GCA_947373605.1 Comamonadaceae bacterium | reverse complement strand
ATTTTTCAGCGGTCAGACGCGCCTGCATCAGCGCAACCCAGCCACTGCCGCGCTGTAGTCCGTATTCCGCACTCAGTGAGTCGCCCACCACCAGAATGGGGCGGGTGTGGGGCAGGACGGCTGCACTTGTGTTGAAAGCACAAGCCCCTGAAATTCCTGTCAGAAATAGAAGCGCGATACAGTGTCTGCGAACCAATGGGAACTCCATGTCAGATTCAATTATTTCAGTAGAGCACGTTTTTAAGTCGGTGACGGATTCCACGGGTACTTTGGAAATCCTGCACGATATTGATTTTGCACTCAAAGCCCGCGAGACCGCCGCCATCGTCGGTGCATCCGGCTCTGGCAAGAGCACATTGCTGTCCATCATCGCCGGTTTGGATACGCCATCCCAAGGCACGGTGCGTCTGGACGGACAGGATATTTTTGCCGTCGACGAAGACGCGCGTGCTGCGCTGCGAGCGCGCAAAGTCGGATTCGTGTTCCAGAGTTTTCAATTGCTGGCGAATTTGACGGCGCTGGAAAACGTCATGCTGCCACTGGAGTTGGACGGCCGAAAAGACGCGCGCGTCGCGGCCACTGATATGCTGCGCCGCGTAGGACTGGACAGCCGATTAAGCGCCTATCCCAAAGTGCTGTCCGGCGGTGAGCAACAGCGGGTGGCTTTGGCGCGGGCGTTTGTGCTTCACCCCGCAGTGTTGCTGGCCGACGAGCCGACCGGTAGTCTGGACTTCGCCACCGGCGAAAAAATCATGGAACTCATGTTTGAACTCAATCGCGAGCAAGGCACAACGCTGGTACTGGTAACGCATGACCTGACCATTGCACAGCGCTGCGAGCGCCGCATCACCATTGAAGCGGGCAGGGCGCTGGCTTAGCCTCGATAATGGGGGCATGTCATCTCCTAAAGTTCTATTCGGTTTTCACGCCCTGGGTGTGCGCCTGAAAACCGCACCGCGCTCCATCATCGAGATTTATTACGAACCCACGCGCCGTGATGCACGTATGCGCCAGTTTCTGGAAAAGGTCGCGCAAGAAGGCGTGCGGCTGGTCGAGGCCGACGGTTTGCGCTTGTCCAAGCTGGCCGGCAGTCACGGGCATCAGGGCGTCGCAGCGCGGGTGCAGGAAATCAAGCAGGTGCATTCTCTGGATGAGCTGTTGGAGAATCTGGAGGAATCCAATGCGGCATTGCCAGCCGAGCAGCGCATCCAGCCGCTAATTTTGGTGCTCGATGGTGTAACCGATCCGCACAATCTGGGCGCCTGTCTGCGCGTGGCCGATGGCGCCGGAGCCCACGCAGTGATCGCCCCCAAAGACCATGCGGCTGGCATTAACGCCACCGTTGCCAAAGTGGCCAGTGGCGCAGCCGAGACGGTTCCGTACTTTATGGTGACCAATCTGGCCCGCACCTTGAATGAACTCAAAGAACGCAATATCTGGATCATTGGCACCAGCGATGCCGCGACGCAAACGCTTTACCAAGCTGACCTGAAAGGGCCGGTGGCCTTGGTGCTGGGTGCCGAGGGGGACGGTATGCGGCAACTCACCGCCAAGACCTGCGACCAACTGGTGAGCATCCCCATGAAGGGTGCTGTGGAGAGTTTGAACGTATCGGTGGCCAGCGGCGTCTGCCTGTACGAGGCTCTGCGCCAGCGCCAAGCGGCTTGAAGTTGGCGTGCTTAGACCCAGCCTAGCCAGCCTAATAAACCGCCAGCCGAAAGCAGCCACAGCAGATGCACTTTGGTGCGCCAGCAGATTATGGCGACCACCGCAGTGAGCAGCCAGGGCCGCCACGCTTGCAATGGCGTACCTTGCCCTGAAGCCAGCAGCCAGCCGGTTGACGCCAGCAGCGCCACGACCACCGGAACCATGCCTTGCTTGAATGCCCTGACTTCGCGCCGCTCCTTGTTATTGTGGCCCCAGCGGGCCGCCGCCATGGTCAAGGTGGTGCTGGGCAAAAGGATTCCAAAAAGACTGACGCCGGCTCCAAGTAGCGCTAACGGCCACGCCGCCATCCCCGCTGCCACGCCGCCCGCTGCATTCAGGCCCAGGTTCCAACCGATGAGGGCAATAAAGAGGACGTTCGGCCCAGGCGCTGCCTGCGCCAACGCGATACTGGACGAAAACTGCTCATCGTTCAACCACATTTTTTGCACCACAAAGTAACGGTGCATTTCCGGCGCAGTGGTAATGGCACCGCCGATTGACAGCAGCGACATTGCCAGAAAATGCGTGAACAGGTCCAACCAGTCTGATAGGCTTAGCGAAGTAGTCATGATCGGTTCAATCGGCTCAGTTGGCGGTAGGCCCAGACGCAACCCGCGCCACCCAGCACCAGAATGACCCAAATCAGCCGCACGCGCAAAAAAGCCACGGCGATATAGGCGCTGGCCGCAAGGGCAATGCAGGCGGGAATGCCCATGACGTTTTGCTTCCAGGTCCGTGTCATCTTCAGGCCGGTGGCGGTGATCAGTCCTGCAGCAACTGCACCCATTCCGCGTAAAGCACCTTGCACAGACGGTAAGTCCGCAATGCCTGCGAAAACCACAGCGATGAGCAACACAATAATGGCCGGAAAAAACAACATGCCGGCCAACGCCGCCATGGCACCGCGAAAGCCGAAATAACGGTCGCCAATCATTAACGACAAATTAACCACATTGGGGCCGGGCAAAATTTGGGCAACGGCCCAGTCTTCCACGAACTCGTGTTCGGTAAGCCATTGCTTTTTTTCCACCAGCTCGCGCTGAACCACGGCAAGCACACCTCCAAATCCCTGTAGTGCCAAAAATGAAAACGACCAGAACAGGTCTGCTAAAGATGTGGGCCGTGCTTTCAAGATCCGTTTCCTCGCGATGGATTGCTATTAAAGCGCAATGTGTTGCGGCCTGCTGCTTTGGCCGCGTACATGGCCGCTTCGGCGCGCTGCAATAGATGGTCTCAAGTGAGGCCTTCGGCAGCAAACAATGTAGCGCCTGTGATGGGCGTGCTCTCGTAGCTGAGTTCCTTGAGCATGTACCGGGCGCCCAAACTATCCAGAATTTTCCGGCCTACTGCCTGCGCATATTCAGCGGGCGGCGAAGCACTGTCGGACAAGTCTTGAATCAACACCACAAATTCATCACCGCCCAGGCTTGCCACGGTGTCCATTTCACGCACGCAGACGCGCAGGCGCTGCGCAACTTCGATCAGCAACAAGTCGCCCATTTCGTGTCCATGTGTGTCATTCAGATGTTTGAAGCGATCCAAATCAATAAACATGAGTGCGCCGAATTGTCCCGTACGGCTGCTCGACGTTACCGCCCGTTGCAGACGCTCAGTGGATAGTCTTCGATTCGGCAATCTAGTCAAAGTGTCGTGAAACGCCAGATGTGCAATCGCATCACCCACGGTTTTGCGCTCCGTGATGTCGCGCGCAATGGCAACGAATTGCGGCTCTTCTTCGCGCTCGGTGGGTTTGCGGACCACCGAAAGTTCAAACCAAAAGGTCTGCCCCCACAAATCCAGGCTGTATTGTCTGCCGTTGGAACGACCGGTTTTCTGCGCATCAACCAAGGCTTGTGTCCACACCTGCGCAGCCTGTGATGGCATCAATTCGTGCACGCTCCTGTCAATTACATAAGCCGGTGGAGCGGTTAGCAGCGACACATCGCGGGCATGTACCGCGCGGTAAAGTCCGTCGACCGTCACTTCAAACAGCAGGTCGGGCAGGGCGTTGAGTGTGGCTTGCAACTCGGCCTGTGCCAGACGCAGTCGATGTTCCGACCATTTGCGTGCCGTCACGTCCATCAGGTTTCCGGCCATCCGCATGGGCGTGCCATTCGGGCGGCTTTGCACCACCTTGCCGCGGCTGCTGATCCAAACCCATTGGCCGTTGGCATGCAGGGCTCGGTATTCCGCCTCGAAAGTCTCCGTAGCGCCGGTCAGGTAGGTGCGCAAAGCGGCCAGTGCCTCAGGCAAATCCTGTGGATGAACCAGATATCCCCATTCCCGGCCTTTGCGGGGCGCTTCACCGCGATGGCCCAGCATGGCCCAAGAAGTAGCGTCCATAAAGTAGCCACGCTCAACCGTCAGATCATATTCCCAAAGCACGAAATCCGCGCCCATCATGGCCAGTTCCAGTTTTTCACTGGTCTCGCGCAACTGCGTCTCTGCCAGCTTGCGTTGCTGGATTTTGCGCGCCATACCCAGTACGCCAATCGTATGGCCCGCACTGTCAAACATGGGCGCCTTCAACAATTCATGCATACCCGAGCGGCCGCTGCCCGGTGCGCCGAACTCTTCTTCAAAAATGGCCGGCTTGCCATGGCGGATGACAATTTCATCGGTAGTGCGGAAATCATTAGTGTTAGCGAAGGTAACCCATTCCTCGTCACGACGCCAGACGATGGCCGCTATGGTCGATCTGCAAGCCGTGGCAAATGCTTCATTGCAGGTGAGGTACGTGCGGTCAACGTCATTGAGCCAGACGCTATCCGGAATCGTCTGCAACAGGTTTTGCAGCATTGCTTGGCGCTCTTGGGTAATGTCTTCCACCGTGCCTTCATAGTTGAGAATCGCACCCGATGCGTCACGCACAATGTGCGCATGATCGCGCGTCCACATGGTTTTGCCCGTCAATTTGCGGACCATTTCTGCTTCGAAATTTGTCACATGGCCCTGCGCCTGCAGTAAGGCCTTGAACTCCCCACGTTGCTCCGGAATGCGGTAGGGATTGCTATACACGTCACCCAATGCGACTTGCATCTCATCAACGCTGGCAAAGCCATTGAGTCGGGTTAGGGCAGCATTAACCTGAACCGACTTACCGTCCATCGACGCGCGGTAAGCGCGTGTGGGCAGAAGCTCAAACAGGGTTGATAAGTCCCGTAAAGCCATGACGGCGTTTTATTTCAGACTGCCCGATAAAAATTGTGCAAGGCGCTCGCTTTTCGGATTCGCGAATACTTCAGCAGGGTTGCCTTGTTCTTCAATCAGGCCCTTGTGCAAGAAGATCAGGTGATTCGCCACTTCGCGGGCAAAGCCCATTTCGTGGGTGACTACCACCATGGTGCGGCCTTCCAGGGCCAGAGTCTTCATGACCTTCAAGACATCGGATACGAGTTCCGGGTCGAGCGCGCTGGTGGGTTCGTCAAACAGCATGACTTCGGGTTCAACGGCCAGCGCGCGTGCGATGGCTACGCGCTGCTGTTGTCCGCCGCTCATGTGGGCGGGGTAACGGTCTTCGACGCCGCTTAAGCCTACCTTGGCCAGGTATTTGCGCGCGGTCTCTACCGCCACCTCTTTGGGCACACCCAACACATGCACCGGCGTTTCAATAATGTTTTGCAGCACCGTCATATGAGCCCACAAATTGAAATGCTGAAACACCATGGCCAGTTTGGTACGCAGATGTTGCAGCTGCTTGGGGTCAGCCGCCACCAGCTCACCACTTGCTGATGGGATGAGTTTGAGTTCTTCTCCTGCCACATTAATACGACCCATATGCGGCTTTTCCAGCAGGTTGATGCAACGCAAAAACGTGCTCTTGCCCGAACCTGAGCTGCCAATGATGCTGATCACATCACCCGCATGGGCTGAGAGCGATACGCCTTTGAGCACCTCGTTGGCGCCGAAGCTTTTGTGGATGTTTTCGACGTGAAGTTTGAGCGGTTTGGAAGTCATGAAAGCGGCAGTTCAAAAAAGATAAAGCACGAAGCGATTTAGTTGCCCAACAAAGAACCCGTACGAAACGGCACGGAACCTGCAATTTTTCCGAGTTCGCAGCCGGTGGTGACATAGCGGTCGCGGATGCGCGCATAAAAAACGCCGCTAACACCGGCGTTAACTGTGCGCGATTCCAGCGTGATCGGGTTAATAAGCTCGGCTACGGGGTCACCGGCCTTCAGGTGTTGCCCCGGCTCTGCTGTAAACACCACTACACCGGCCACGTCAGCACGCAGGGTTTCGGAGCCGGCCAGTGGCGTGGGCTTGCACCTGAGTTCGGGCAATGCAGGTGTGTTGCCGGTTGCCAGAATGCCGATGTGTTCCAGGTAGGAAAAAATAGCCTTTGCGTCCTGTTGCGCAAGGCTGTGTGTCACGTCCAGTTCGCCGCGCAACTCAATGGTGGTGGTGCAGCAGCCCTGGGGCAGGGGACTTTTATCGCCAGCCGCTTTGAGTGCGTCGGCCAGACGCCACCATACACCCGACAGGCATTCGTCAATCGGGCCACCGCCGCTGTCCTTGGCCAGCAATATAGCCTCGCTTCCTACAAAGCGCGCAATCGGCTCCAGCTGGGGCCAGCAGCTTTCTTCGCAATAAAAGTGCATCACGGCTTCGCAGTCGCAGTGCAGGTCCAGCACGGTGTCGGCATCAAACGCCAGCGACGCCAGTGTTTTGCGCATGCTTTGCAGCTCGGTGGTGGGCACCCAATTCTGCAGGTAATGCGCCATGGCGCCGCGTACCCGTTTGACATTTGCTATTGCGTCAGGTCCGAGCTTGCCCAGTATTTGCGGCAACACGGCGCTTGCCAGATCGGGGTAATGGCGGTTGAAGTTCTCCGAGGTGTCGAGCTCAAAACGCCCCATCGGTTTGTGGTCCACGCGCTGTGCCAGCCCGATCGGATTGGCTACCGGTACAACGATGATCTCGCCGGCAATTTGCCCTGCCGCATCCGCCGCTTCCAACAGGGGGCGCAGGTGGAAACAGGTCAACATACCAGGCAGTTCTTCGGCGTGAAGGCTGGCTTGAATGTAGATCTTGGGGCCGCGTCCCGGCACACCGTAGTGAAAGCTGGTCAGCGTCTTCTGGCTGCCCAGGCTGGGGGATAACAGCGAATGGTCTTTGCGTTGCATGGTTTTAGTTCTAATTTTTACGCGGGGCCAAATAGGCAAGGAAATGCTTCTCAGCCAGGCGGAAAATGCCGATCAGGCAAAACGAAGCTACAAGATAGATCGCAGCCGCAGCAATGTAGGCCTCAAACGGCAGGTAGTAGTCAGAGTAAACGCGGCTGGCGGCTGCCGTTACGTCCAACATGCTGGGCACGGCGCTGGCCAAACTGGTGCTTTGCAGCATCATCACCACTTCGTTGCTGTAAGCTGGCAGCGTGCGCCGCATGGCGCTCGGAAGCACAATGCGCCGCATGACCTGAAAGCGGCTCATACCAAAAGCCTGCGCAGACTCCAGCTCGCCCACATTCGTTTCGCGAATAGCACCGGCCAGCATTTCCGCGGTATAGCCTGCGGTGTTAAGGCTGAAGGCCAGCAATGCGCAGAAAAAAGGATCCTTAAAGCACGTCCAAGGCCAGATGTCGTCCCAGCGCGCTTGAATCCACTCCAGCTGCCCCAGACCGTAATAAATCAGGTACACCTGAATCAACAACGGCGTGCCGCGCACCACGTAGGTGTACACACCCACCAGGCGGCTGAGCCACTTCCAGGGGCCGGTCAGCGCCAACGCAAAAATCAGCGCAAGGATGGCACCCACACCCAGAGAAGAAAACAACAGGCCCAGAGTCGTGAGAATGCCCGTCGCATACAACTCCAGATTCTTGGGCTCGAAAATGACATACCACTTCATATTACAGCTGCCCCCTCTTGGTACCCAGGCTGTACCGCTCATTCAGCTTGCGCAATGCATAGAGCGACACCGTGGTGTAAATCAGAAACAGGGCGGCAGTAAACAAAAAGAACGCAAACGGCGAGCGCGTTGCAGCACTTGCCTGTTTGCCTACATAGGTCATTTCTTTCAGACCGATCAGGCTGACCAGTGCAGTAGCCTTAATTAGCACAAGCCAGTTGTTGGTAAAGCCGGGCAATGCATATCGCACCATCTGCGGAGCAGTGATGCGCAGAAAGGCTTGCGTGCGGCCCATACCGAAGGCCCATGCGGCTTCCATCTGGCCTTTGGGGATGGCCAGAATGGCACCACGAAAAGTTTCCACCATGTAGGCACCATAGATAAAGCCGATGGTCAGTACGCCGGCAAAAAACGGATTGATATCGATGGTACTTTTGCTGCCCGACATTTCGAGCAAATGGTTCAGGCCTATAGTGCCGCCATAAAACACCAGCAGCATCACGACCAGATCCGGGACACCCCGGATGACGGTGGTGTAAACCGTGGCGATTGATACCAGCACAGGCCGCCCCGACAACTTGGCGGCTGCTCCCAACAATCCGAGAACAATGGATACAAGTAATGCCAGGAGCGAAACGCCCACCGTCAAAACCGAACCCTGCAATATGGCGATGTAGTAGGCGTTCATTGAAAGGCGTTCAGAAATAAAAAAACGACAGCGCACATGGTCTGCACGCTGCCGTTTTGTTTTGCAAATTTACTCGCCGTAAATGTCGATGTTGAACTTGGCAAAGTACTTGTCGGCAATGGTCTTGTAGGTGCCGGCAGTACGGATTGCCTTAATGGCATCGTTGAGTTGACCTTTGAGCTTGTCTTCGCCCTTACGCAGTGCAATGCCAGCGCCGTAGCCGAAGTACTTAGGCTCTTTGAGGTCCGGTCCGATCAACTCGTATTTGGCGCCTTCAGGCTTGGACAAGAAACCACCGGTGACTTCCATGTAGTCAGCCACAGTACCGTCCAGACGGCCGGACTTGATGTCCAGGTACACCTGGTCTTGTGCTTCGTACGAATTCACAATGACACCGGCGGGCTTCAGGTCGCCCATGGCGTATTTCTCTTGCGTGCTTCCCTTGAGCACGCCGATCTTTTTGCCTTTAATGGACGCAGCGTCGCTGAACTTGGTGCCCTTCTTCAGCACGATGCGGCTGGGGGTGTTGTAGTACTTGTCGGTGAAGTCCACTTCCTTCAGGCGCTCATCGGTGATGGACATTGAGGAGATGATAACGTCATATTTCTTGGCGTTCAGGCCGGGGATCATGCTGTCCCAGACTTGTTCCACGAACTCGCATTTGCGCTTAATCTGGTCACACAGTGCATTGGCGATATCGACGTCAAAGCCGGTA
>CANBYM010000156.1 GCA_947373605.1 Comamonadaceae bacterium | reverse complement strand
ACATCGGCGGTGCGGAAGGTGCCTGAGCTGGCGCGGCCCAACTTCTTACCGGTGAGGTCATCCACCACATCGAAGGTGAGTCCGTACTTCTGCACCTCGGCCATGGTGGCCAGCATGCCGGCAATGCCGACGCGGTTGGCAATGAAGTTGGGCGAATCCTTGGCGCGCACCACGCCCTTGCCCAGGGTGCTGGTGACAAAGGTTTCCAGGCTGTCCAGGATGTGCGGCTCAGTCGTCGGTGTGTTGATCAGCTCCACCAGTGCCATGTAGCGTGGTGGGTTGAAGAAATGGATGCCGCAAAAGCGTGGCTTGATGTCCGCAGGTAAGGCCTCACTGAGCTTGGTGATGGACAGGCCTGAGGTGTTACTGGCCACAATGGTGTGCGAGGCAATGAACGGCGCTATCTTGGTATATAGGTCGAGTTTCCAGTCCATGCGCTCGGCAATGGCCTCAATGATGAGGTCACACTCGGCCAGTACATCCATGTGCTCTTCGTAATTGCATTGCTGGATGAGTGCGGCGTCCTCCGTCACACCCAGCGGTGCGGGCTTGAGTTTTTTGAGCCCTTCGACAGCACGGGTCACGATGCCGCTTTTCGGCCCTTCCTTGGCGGGTAGGTCAAACAACACCACGGGCACTTTGACGTTGACCAGATGTGCAGCAATTTGCGCACCCATCACACCGGCACCGAGCACGGCAACTTTGCGGACATTAAAACGGTTCACGGACAACCCCTCAATATGAATCTAAAAGTGCACGGGACGTGCCTAGGGAATACATCATTCAATGCGTTGCCAGATTTGGGTTTTGCCCAGCATGGGCATGCCGATGTAGCCGCGCACTTCTAGTTTTTTGCCATCGTCGATGGGTCGCAAACGCACTTTGTATGTCTTGCCTTCGTCGGGCTTGAGAATTTCTCCGCCATCCCAGGTGTTGTCATCGGAGGAACTCTTGCTCAGGTTGCGCAAGATGGACATTCCCAAAATAGGTTGGCCTTTGCGCTCATCGGTACACAAATCGCACTTGGCTTCTTGTTTGGCCGGGTCAATGATTTTTTCAATTTTGGCGCTGAACTTACCGCTCGATTCGGCAATGCGGATGTAGGACTTTTCCGTCTTACCGTCTTCGTCCACTTGCTTCCACAAACCCACAGGGCTGGTCTGTGCAAATGCGGATAGAGAGGCTGCGCCGATGGCCAAGGCAATAATGGATCGAATCATGGAGTGTCTCCTTGTTGTTATAAAAATATCTTCAAGCCAAAGCGGCGTCGGTGTCCATCAGAACTTTGGCACCGGTACGCGCTGTGCGCATCAGAGTTGCGGTCTCCGGGAACAGTTTGGCAAAGTAAAAGCGCGCAGTCTGTATCTTGGCCACATAAAACGGATCGGTATTGCCTGCGGCTATCTCCCTCAATGCCACCTGCGCCATGCGAGCCCAGAAGTAGCCAAACACCATATGACCCGCAACGCGCAGGTAGTCCACGGCCGCCGCACCTACTTCGTCGGGATTTTGGAAACCCTTGAAGCCAATTTCAGTGGTGAACTTGGTCATCTGGTCCCCCAGCACTGCGATGGGGGTGATGAACTCCGCCATTTTTTCATTCACCCCTTCTTCTTCCACCAGCGCGGCAATGAGCTTGCCGAACTTGCGCAAGGTTGCGCCATTGTTGGACAGAATTTTTCGCCCCAGCAAGTCGAGTGACTGAATGGTATTGGTGCCCTCATAAATCATGTTGATGCGCGCATCGCGCACAAACTGCTCCATGCCCCACTCTTTAATGAAACCGTGACCGCCGAACACCTGCATGCAGCTTGAAGTAGCGGTCCAGCCGTTGTCCGTGATAAAGGCTTTGACGATGGGTGTCAGCATGGCCAGCATTTCGCCGGCGTCTTTACGCACCTTTTCGTCGGGATGGCTAATTTCCTTTTCCAGCAGGATGGAGCAGTAAGTGGCGAGGGCACGGCCACCTTCTGCATAGGCCTTTGCGGTTAGCAGCATCTTGCGCACATCGGGGTGAACGATGATCGGATCGGCGGGCTTGTCTTTGGCCTTGGTGCCGGAGAGCGAGCGCATTTGAATGCGGTCCTTGGCGTAGGCCAGTGCATTCTGGTAGGCGACTTCCGTCAATCCCAGCGACTGATTGCCCACACCTAGGCGCGCTGCGTTCATCATCACAAACATGCCTTGCATGCCTTTGTTGGGCTGGCCCACCATGGTGCCGATGGCACCATCCAGCACCATCTGACACGTGGAGTTGCCGTGGATGCCCATTTTGTGTTCCAGGCCACCGCAGTAAATGCCATTGCGCTCACCTGGTGAGCCATCAGCGTTAACGTGAAACTTGGGCACGATAAACAGGCTGACGCCCTTAATTCCAGGGGGCGCATCAGTCAGGCGCGCCAGCACCAGATGGATGATGTTGCCGGCCATGTCATGCTCGCCGGCGCTGATAAATATTTTGTTTCCGGTAATCTTATACGTGCCATCGGGCAGTGCTTCGGCCTTGGTACGCATGAGGCCCAGGTCCGTTCCGCAATGCGGCTCGGTCAGGCACATGGTGCCAGTCCACTCGCCGCTGGTCATTTTGTGCAGGTAGCTTGCTTTTTGCGCGTCCGTGCCGTGCGCATGCAAGGCTGCGTGCGCCCCATGCGTCAAGCCCGGGTACATGGTCCAGGCCTGGTTGGCACTGTTGAGCATTTCGTAGAACATCTGGTTCACCACCAGTGGCAACCCCTGACCACCATATTGCGGATCACCCGCCAACGCGGCCCAACCGGCTTCCACGTACTTCGCATAGGCTTCCTTGAAGCCTTTGGGTGTGGTGACCGCGTGGGTGCTCTGGTCAATGGTGCATCCTTCGGTGTCACCACTGATATTGAGGGGGAACAACACTTCGGAGGCAAATTTCCCGCCTTCTTCCAGCACCGCGTTGACGGTGTCAACATCAATATCCGCGTGCTGCGGGAGCGTCTTTAGGTCGTCAACCACATGCAGCAATTCGTGCATGACAAACTGCATATCGCGTAAGGGTGGGGTGTAGCTTGGCATGGTGAGCTCCTGGAAAAATGGGGTGAACTAAACGGGAATGCGCGCGCCATAGCGCGCCAGAATGTTGGCAAATCCCTGATTGGCACGTCCGATCGAGCCGGGATTCCTCAGAAAGCGGGCCTCGTAATGCAGCGCCAGAATGAGGGCGTGAATCTCAAAGGCCATTTGCTGTTCGTCGGCATCCACATTCAGGTGGCCACAGTCTTTGGCCTGCACTACTGCGCGATTCAGAGCACGCAGCCAGGTTTGAACGGAGTGTGCGAGTGCATCGCGTACAGGGCCTTCGCGATCGTCAAACTCCACCGCGCCGCTGATAAAAATACAGCCGGACTGCAACTCAACCGCCACGCGCTTCATCCAGTTGGCAAACAAGGCTTGCACGCGCGGCAGACCGGCCTTTTCCTGCAAGGCCGGGTAGAAAACTTCCTGCTCAAAGCGAATGAAGTATTCGCGAATGACCGAGATCTGTAATTCTTCGCGAGAACCGAAGTGTGCGAAAACACCCGACTTGCTCATCCGCGTCACTTCCGCCAGCACACCGATGCTCAAACCTTCCAGCCCGATTTGTGTGGACAGCCCCAATGCCGCCTCAACAATGGCCTGCTTGGTTTGTTGACCCTTTTGCATTGCCCGCGCAGATGGCGCGCGCTTTGCGCTTGCGCGGGCCGGTTTGCGGGTAACAGAAGTCAAAGGCATGGCGGTGTCAGAGTTTGAAATGGATTAGAAAACAGAAATAGAACGATCGTGCTATTTTGCATTACTTCGCCACCACCGTGTCAAGCGCCACGCCATCTAGATAGGCTTTTCTAGGTGTTTTGCGGGTTTACCCCGAGTGCCGAACAGCTACGCTCTTGCGCCGTTCACCCAAGGATCACTGCCAGCGCCGATTCCAATTGCTCGGAGGCGCGTTGTTTAAAGCCTGATCGCACATAGCGTTGCAATCGACCTGCAACAAATGCCGTAAGCACGGATGCACTCACCTGCGCGTCCACGGTGGGGGTAGCCGAACCTTCAGCCAATTGCGCAGTCCGCAGCGCCTGGCGCAAGGTGGCTTCAATCTTGTCAAAGAACTGGTTCATACGTTGCTGCAAGCGTTCGTTCTCAAACACCAATGCATCCCCCACCATCACGCGGGCCATGCCTGGATTTTTCTCGGCAAACTGAACCAGCATGGAGATGATGCGTTGGCATTGGCGTTGGCCTGCCTCGACGGGATTTGTATTGTTTGCTTCTTCGCGCGCAATGATCTGGTTGATCAAGGTGAACACCGACTGTTCGATGAACTCAATGAGGCCTTCGAACATTTGCGCTTTACTGGCGAAATGCCTGTAAAGAGCAGCCTCACTGACATCCAGCTTGGCCGCAAGTGCCGCGGTAGTGATGCGCTCGCCCGATGGCTGCTCCAACATTCCGGCCAGCATTTGGAGAATTTGTATCCGGCGCTCACCCGGCTTGGGGCGTTTGCGCGCCGGAGCTGGATTCGATGGTTGGTCGTTTGGCATGGGCGCTAAACAGAAGTGTTAAATCATTCTCGCACAGGCACACGCAAAGATACACGCAAGCCTCGACCGGCAGTACCGGCCTCAATATGCAAACGGCTGCCGTGCACGCGGGCGATTTCATCTGCGATGGCCAGGCCCAAACCATTGCCCTCGCCAGGTGTGCCGGGCACGCGATAAAAGCGCTCTGGCATGCGCTTGCGTTCCAGCGACGGCACACCGGGGCCATCATCTTCCACCTCAAGATAAGCCTCACCCGCAACACCGCAGCGCAGCGTCACATGCCCCCCACGCGGTGTGTAACGGATAGCGTTGTCGACCAGGTTACCGAGCAGTTCACGCAATAACCACTCATGTCCTTGCACTTGCGCCGCTTGCGCGTCCAGCCCCAAGTCAATGCCTTTGCTCGCCGCAGCGTCCAGATACTCTTCCAAAGTGGACTCACACAAGGCTTTCAAATCGACCTGCTGCGAAGGCTGCGCGTCCGAGCTGCGTGCATCGGCCCGGGAAAGTGCCAGCAACTGATTGGCCAATTGCGATGTGCGACGCGTAGCATGGCGCAGTTTCAGAACCTGTTCAGCACTGAGCGTAATCTGGCTTTGCCCCTCCAAGGCTTGCGCCCACGCTTCTACTTGCGACTGCAGGCCAGCCAGCGGGGTGCGCAGCTGGTGCGCCGCATCCGCCACAAAACGACGCTGACTCGCCGCTTGTGCGTTGACAAGATCAAACAATCGGTTGATGGACTGCACCAAGGGCAGCACCTCATCGGGTGAACCTTGCGCATCCAATGGCGACAGGTCACCGGGAGCTCGACCTTCCACGGCATCCTTCAATTCCAGTAAAGGGCGCAATGCACGACGCACCGCCCAGTTGATGGCAAAGATGCCGGCTATGGCCAGCAACACATTGGGCCACACCACTTTGAGCCACAGACCGTGAATCCATTGCTGGCGCGGGTCTGATCCATCAGCGATGCGAATGGCAAGTTCACCCGCTGCGGTTGAGAAGCGCTGGGTAACTATGCGATACGTGACGCCCAAATGTTCTTCACTGGAAAACTCAGGCTCGTGAGATTGCGGTGGATAGATACCCAGCCACTCTTCACCCATCAATACATGACCGTCATTGTTAAGAACCGCATAAGCGGATGTCTCACGCCGGGACACCAGAAACTCGCTGAACACGGGAGACATCAGCACAATCACCGGCACCTTATCGATGCCAATGCCGACAATGGAGTCTGCCAATTGCGGGGCCAGCAGCGCAAGTTGTTTGTCCTGCTGGTTCGTAGCAATGTCTGCCAGACGCACGTCGAACCAGACGTTAATCAGCGCAACCAGCAGCAAGGGAAGCAAGAGCAGCAACAGTAAGCGCCGCTGTAGTCCGGTGCCCATGGAGACCTGCGGGGTCATCCCGTTCTCATCCGTTGGTGGCGATCATTTCGAGGCGATAGCCAAAGCCCCGGATAGAACGCAAAGCAACCCCGTGCGGTTCAAGCTTGGCACGCAAGCGCGAAATGTAGACCTCCACCGCGTTGGGCGTAATTTCTTTGTCCCAGCCGGTCAGCGCCTGCAGCAGTTTGTCTTTGTTGGTGGGCTTGGGCGCCTGCAAAAGCAGATACTCCATGACAGTCCACTCACGCGGCCCCAGCTCAAGCGGCAGTACCGCGCTTGCGCTGCGTATGCAGGCGGCATGGTTGGCGGTGTCGAGCTCGACCGGCCCGAATTTCAATACGGCAGACGTAGCCGCCTGTGAGCGGCGCAACAAGGCACGCAAGCGCGCCAGCAACTCAGGCAACTCGAACGGTTTGACCATGTAGTCGTCCGCGCCCTTATCCAGTCCCTGTACTCGGTCCTGCAGGGCGTCGCGCGCCGTCAGTATCAGCACCGGCATGGTGTGACCGTTGGCGCGTAGGGCTTGGGTGAGCATCAACCCGTTCATTTGGGGCAGGCCGATGTCAATCACCGCAATATCAAACGCCTCGGACAGCGTGACTTCCAATGCCCGCTCGGCGCTACCCACCCAGTCAACCGCATAGCCGGCGTCGCTCAAGCCCAGCTTGATGCCGCTGGCAACCAATACATCGTCTTCAACCAGCAACAGGCGCATACGCTTTTCAGTGTGAACGGATCATGGTGCCGAAGGCCTGATCAGTCAGGATTTCCAGCAACAGCACATGAGGCACACGCCCGTCCACAATGTGTACCGCATTGACCCCGCTCTTGGCAGCATCCAGCGCTCCGGCAATTTTGGGCAGCATGCCACCGCTGATGGTGCCATCGGCAAACAGTTCATCGATACGGCGGGTGGTTAACTCGGTGAGCAAATTGCCCGCTTTATCCAGCACGCCGCTGATGTTGGTCAACATGAGCAACTTCTCGGCCCGTAACACGGTAGCCAATTTGGCAGCAACCACGTCGGCATTTATGTTGTAGCTCTCGTTGTTTTCGCCAAAGCCTATGGGGCTGATGACGGGGATAAACGCGTCGTCCTGCAGCGCTTTGACCACCGAGGGGTCTACGCTCACGATATCTCCAACCTGCCCTACATCGTGCTCCACCGTGGGGTCGGCGTTATCCAGCATTTTGAGCTTTTGGGCGCGGATCATGCCGCCATCGCGACCGGTCAGGCCCACTGCTTTACCGCCGGCCTGGTTAATGAGCCCCACAATGTCCTGCTGCACTTCGCCGCCCAACACCCACTCCACCACTTCCATGGTTTCTGCATCGGTCACGCGCATGCCTTGAATGAATTCGCCTTTCTTGCCCAGGCGCTTCAAAGCGTTCTCAATCTGCGGTCCGCCACCGTGTACCACCACCGGATTGATACCTACCAGCTTGAGCAGGACAACATCTTCGGCAAAGTCCTTTTGTAACTCCGGATCCGTCATGGCATTGCCACCGTATTTGATGACCATGGTCTTGCCGTGGAACTTGCGGATGTAAGGCAATGCCTGGGCCAGAATTTCGGCTTTGTCGCGTGGGGGAATGCTAGCGGTGGAATTTACGGCAACAGCGTTGGCTTCGGTCATAACAGGTCCCTGGTCAAATTCAAAACAGCATGTACGTGGAGTTATACGCAGCAGATGCGCGTATGTTATTGGAAACCCAAGTCAGTCCGCAGCCGCCACATAGCCCTGCACACAAACCTTGAAAACTTGCTTGATAGCTACCGCGTCGTTGCGATTGGCAGCGCTCACCAAAGTCTCAAGTTGGGGCTGCAATTCGGTCCAGGGAATCAAACTTTCGCGGGCCTTCATGATGCGCGGGTGCTCGGTGGGTTCAGGGTTGTCACCAATCAAAAGTTCTTCGTAGAGTTTTTCACCATTGCGCAAGCCCGTAATGGCTATCTCCACATCACCGGAGGGATGCGCCGCATCGCGCACGGTCAGGCCCGAGAGTTGAATCATGCGTCGCGCCAGATCAAGAATACGCACCGGCTCGCCCATATCCAGCACAAACACATCCCCCCCCTGCCCCATGGCACCGGCTTGCAACACCAGTTGCGCGGCTTCAGGGATGGTCATGAAGTAGCGGGTAACGTCCACGTGGGTGACCGTGAGCGGTCCGCCCTCAGCCAGTTGCTTGCGAAACAGTGGCACGACGCTGCCGCTGGAGCCCAGCACATTGCCAAAACGCACCATGGAAAACAGTGTTCCCGAATTTCGCTCTGACATGGCCTGCAACACCAGCTCGGCCATGCGCTTGGTCGCACCCATCACGTTGGTGGGGCGCACTGCCTTGTCGGTACTGATGAGTACGAAGCGGTGTGCGCCCGCTGCTGCTGCCGCCTGCGCCATATTGAGCGTGCCCAGGACGTTGTTGCGCACGCCCTCGCCAGGGTTGTCTTCTACCATGGGCACATGCTTATAGGCTGCCGCGTGGTAAACGGTAGCGGGCTGATACTCGGCACAAATGGCATTGAGCCGCTCGGCATTGACGACACTTCCCAGCAAGGGGATCAACTCGACATTCAACGAGGCCTGCGCGCACAATGCAAGTAACTCCTGGTGAATGGAATACAGCCCGAACTCGTTGTGGTCGAGCAGCAGCAACTGGCGCGGATTCTGCAGAACGATTTGACGCGTAAGCTCCGAACCGATGCTGCCGCCCGCGCCGCTGACCAGCACCACCTGTCCGGCCAGATCACGTTCCAGCAGTTCTTTGCTTGGCGGCACGGGCTCGCGGCCCAGCAAATCTTCAATGTCCAGCTCACGAAAATCCTGCACCGTGACCTTGCCACTGGTCAGGTCCGCCATGCTGGGTAGCGAGCGCACGTGCACCGGCAGCGTTTCCAGGGTGGCAATGATTTTGTTGCGCCGCTCGCGCGTCACACTTGGCAGCGCGAGCAATATATCGGTGATGCTTTCCTGTTGCACCCATTGAGGAACCGATTGCGGGGATAGCACCGGCACGCCGTTAATACTGCGCCCGATCTTGCGCGGATCATCGTCCACGAAGGCAATCAGACGCATCTCACCGCTGACCTGAAATGCAGAGGCCGTCTGCACACCGGCGGTACCCGCG
>CANBYM010000155.1 GCA_947373605.1 Comamonadaceae bacterium | reverse complement strand
ACAACCAAGCCGTTGACGGATCATTGCTCCAGGTTGTGAGCCAATCAGCCATCACGTCATAATTTGCGTACGTCTCGACGCGCTGCCTGCGGGCTTGCCGCTCGGCAATCGAACGGCTCCACAACCACCGCAAAGCGCCCGACCAACGTCTAAAGTTCGCTTCCTGCAAGCCTTTAAAACGTCGCTGGTATTTGAACGCTTTGATCATCTATTTTTAGGTTACAGGAATTCTTAGTTCTCGCAATAGTCATTTGTCGAGTTCATCCACACAAGGTTTTTGCGGACCTAAAGGACCGGGTTTATCGCGAAATTCCAAGATGAACAAATGTTGCACATTACAGGTTGCATTGCACAGGGCCTGCGCGACTTGATTAACAAACACCGCCTGTAATGGTGCGTGACGCAGGTGGGGGCACGCGGTGAGTTTCAGTTTTGCGCCCCGCCGCCTAAAAATGGCAGCGAGGCGGGCACCATCCTGGACGCGGAACTGGAGCAGCTTATTCATCTGGCCCTGCTCAACCGCGGCGTGATGATCTCCGAATTTCACAACATGTTGCTGGCCTGCCCCGACGCCACGGCAAATGATGTCAATGTGCTGCTCACAGCCTTTTACGAGGTCCTAGGGCTTCTGGTATCGACGTAGCAAGCTTGATCTAGTGCGAGCGCCGGCATGGCTGTTCCGAGACGGCGGGATGTTTTCTAACGGAGTGTCCGACGTGGTATCGGCCTCAAGCCAACATGTTGTTGATTTGCTGCGCCAGCGCATCTGGAATGTTGATGCCGCCGGTTTGCGCGGCCGCTTCCAGCTCCAGTCGCCGCGCGCCAGGCAGACGCACGCCGTCGTCGCGCAGCATCTCTTCGATAAGCACTTCCACACGGTCTAGATAGGATTCACTGCCTGCCAAGGCACCTGGGTCAATCAGGATGAAGGACTGCCCCAGGTGCGGAACATTGCCCTCGTCGACAAAAAAGCTACTGGCCTCAAAGCCGAAATGCGAACCGATCAGTGCGGTCACCAGCAACTCCACCACCAGTGCCAGCATGGCACCCTTGGCACTGCTGGCCGCACCGATGGGCAACATGGAACCGTCCATGCCGGCCTGCGGATCGGTAGTGGGTTGGCCGTGCTCGTCGAGCGCCCACCCTTGCGGGATCGGCTGTCCCGCCGTGGCCGCCACCATGAGCTTGCCACGCGCCACTTCGCTAAGGGACATGTCAATCAGCAAGGGTTGTGCAGAACGCCTTGGAAACGCCGCTGCAATCGGGTTGGTGCCGAATACCGGATGCTTTCCACCGGCAGCTGGCATGGCCGACGGTGAGTTGGAAAAGCCCAAGCCCACCATGCCCGCCTCGGTCACTGCGCGCAGGTGGTCCACCACCACGCCGCAATGGTGGCTGTTGCAAATGCCGATAAAGCACACGCCCATGTCGCGGGCCACTTCAATGCCTCTGGCAATAGCCATGTCACAGGCTGCAAAGGCCAGTCCTCCGTCAGCATCGATCAGTAGCACCGCCTCCCTTCGTTTGGCAATGCGTGGCTCGGCAGCGCCGTTAGCGCGGCCATTGCGCAGGTGTGCGCTGTATTGCGGTATGCGCGACAGACCGTGCGACGTCAGGCCCTGCGCATCGGCGCGCACCAAAGCAGCTGCAGTAGATGCTGCCATCGCTTCACTGGCACCCGCTGCGGTGAGTGCCCGAAACGCGAGGCGATACGCCGCGTCTAAAGTGAGATGGGCCATAAGTGTCTTAAGTCTTTACGAAATGGATGTATGGGCTAGGCCCGGTTCTGGCGCAGCAGCTCGAATGCGTCATTGCAGGAGAGGTATATGCGCCCGTTGAGGCTCTTCCAGAATGGCGTTTTGGCCATGCGGTCCTGCACCGGGCCTTTGACTTCAGCCAAATGCAAGCGGATGTTGCGTTTGTGCAGGTCGTCGGCGATTTCGGTCAGCGCTTCCAGGGCGGTCATATCCACGCGGTTGACAGCGCTCATGACCAACACCACATCGTGTATCGAATCAAAGTGCTGAATCTCATAGCTCAGCCGTGCCTCAATAGAGCGCAGGTTGCCAAAGAAAAAACTTTCGTCCACACGGAAAAAGAGCACGCCGTGAATGGTCTCCACGCCGTGGCGCTCCACGTTGCGAAAGTGCTCGGTGCCCACAATGCGACCCATCACTGCAATGTGCGGTTGGCTGGCGCGGTACAACAGCGTGGCTAGCGAAAGCCCGATACCCAGCGCGATGCCCCACTGCAAGCCGATCACAATCACCCCCGTTGCAGTGCCCAGAAGCGCAAACGCATCGGCGCGGTCATAAGCCCAGGCGCGGCGAAGCGCCGCGAGGTCCACCATGCTGACTGCCGCCACCATGATGCTTGCGGCCAGCACCGAGAGGGGCAGACGGGTAAAGCCGGCCGTGCCCAGGACCAAAATGACCAGCATGCTCAGTGCAGCCACAACACTGGACAACGGCGTTTGCGCGCCCGCCGACACGTTCACAGCCGTGCGCGATATGCCACCACCCACAGGCATGCCGCCGTAAAAAGCCGCCACCACGTTGGACACGCCCAGTCCGATCAATTCCTGATTGGCGTCTATACGTTCGCGTCGTCTGACCGCCAGCGCCTGCGCCATGCCGATGTTTTGCACGGTTCCAATGAACGCCACGATCAACGTCGGAATGGTTAACAAGCCCAGCGAGCCCGTCTGCGGTACAAAAAACCTGAAGCCGGACATGCCCCCGTTGATTGCGCCGACGACCGCCACACCATGCTGGGCATCCAGGTCAAGCGCCACGACGGCCACTGTGGCTACGACCACCGCCACCAAGGGCATCAGCCGCACCACAAAGTCCGCACGCGAAGCTGCCAGACCGAAGCGCCGCAGCAACGCGCCCAGCACATGCCTGAAGAACAACAAAGCAAGCAGCGCGCTGACCCCGATCACGGTCGTAGCGGGCTGCCAGTGCGGCGTCCCACGCAGCGTTGCCAGAAAGAGCTGCCAACTGTCCATGCCGTGCACTTCGATTCCCAGAAGAACCTTGAGCTGGCTCATCACGATCAGCACCGCCGAGCCGGAAATGAATCCGCTAATGACCGGACGGCTGAGCAGGTCCGACAAAAAACCCAGCTTGAGCGCACCGAAGGCCCACACCAGCAGACCTGAAAAAAGTGCCAAAGTGGCCGCAAGCGTTATGTATTCCGGAGTAAACGGCGTTGCCAGCGGACTCAGCACTGAAAACGTGACGATGGCCGTAATCGCCACGGGGCCGACCGCCTGCGTCATGCTGCTGCCCCAAAGGGCGTAGGCGATGACCGGAAAGATACTGACCAGCAGCCCCGCTTGCGGTGGCAATCCTGCCAACAAGGCATAAGCCAGGTTTTGCGGCAAAACCAGTACGCAGGTAACGATGCCCGCCAGCACATCGCTCAGCAGATGCTGGCGCGGGTAATGCGTGACCCAGCCGGGGAGGAAGCGATGCGCTCGAACGGGTGTGGACAGTTGCGACATGCAACCATTATCCAAACTTACAGCGCGGGGCCGTAAAATGGCGCAAAGAGGTTCACCCATGAATATTTTCCGCCGCCCCGATTACCACTCCGACGCCACCCAGTTCATTGACCAGCTCAAAGCCGCCAAGCCTACGCTGGAAGCTGAGCAACGCAAGGGCCGCGCCCTGCTGTGGGACAAGGTAGTGGACCGTCTGGCCTGGCGCGGCTATCGCAGCGCCGAGGTTGCGCAAAAGCCCTACGTCTACCAGACCAACAACGACTAAACGGCCATGACAGAGGTGGTGGACCACGTCGCCGTGGCGAGACTCTATGGCGAACCGCTTTTTGCGATGCCGCAGGAT
This sequence comes from Comamonadaceae bacterium, assembly GCA_947373605.1. Lineage (GTDB taxonomy): Bacteria > Pseudomonadota > Gammaproteobacteria > Burkholderiales > Burkholderiaceae_C > Allorhodoferax. The sequence goes on along the minus strand of CANBYM010000155.1, from coordinate 5,231 downwards.
TTGTATATCCCGCCGGACGCACTCGAAGTTTTTCTGGAGGCTTTTGAAGGCCCGCTGGACTTGCTGCTGTATTTGATCCGTAAGCAGAACTTCAACATTCTGGACATTCCGATGCTCAGCGTGACAAAGCAATATCTGGTGTACGTGGAGCAGATCCGCGGCCGCAATCTGGAATTGGCTGCCGAATACCTGCTGATGGCGGCGATGCTGATCGAAATCAAGTCGCGCATGCTACTGCCGCCCAAAAAGACAGCCGAGGGCGAAGAGGCCGAAGACCCGCGCGCGGAGCTAGTGCGCCGCCTGCTGGAATACGAACAAATGAAGCTCGCGGCTGCTCGGCTCAATGCCATTCCGCAATTCGGTCGCGACTATTTGAAGGCAGCTGTCTACATCGAGCAGAGCTTGCAACCGCGTTTTCCGGAAGTGCATCTGGTGGATTTGCAGGAGGCCTGGCGTGACATTCTCAAGCGGGCGAAGCTGGTACAGCACCACAAAATCAGCCGTGAAGAATTGTCGGTGCGCGAGCACATGAGCATGGTGCTCAAGCGCTTGCAGGGCCGGCGCTTTGTCGGCTTTGAAGATTTGTTTGAGCCGGAAAAAGGCGCGCCTGTACTGGTGGTGACCTTTATCGCTTTGCTGGAGCTCGCCAAGGAAACGCTGATTGAAATTACGCAGGCCGAAGCCTTTGCGCCTATTTATGTGCGACTTGCGTATTCCCCTGCCTGACGGAGCCACACCATGACTTCTTCTGCCCACGACCCGGACACTGCGGCCGCACTGCACGCCACGCCCTACGGGACGCTGCCCCCGGCCTCGCCCATGCCGAGCCGCAAACCGATCAGCCTGCCCCGCCTGCAGGAGATGCGCACACGCGACGAAAAAATCGCCATGATCACCGCCTACGATGCCACCTTTGCCGCGGTTGCCGATGCGGCGGGCCTTGAGAGCATATTGGTTGGTGACTCACTGGGCATGGTTTGTCAGGGTTTGCCCAGCACGGTGGGCGTCTCGCTGGAGACCATGCGCCACCACACCGAATGCGTAGCCCGCGGCCTGCGCCGCTCCCAGGGCACAGCATGGCTGATTGGGGACATGCCGTTTGGCACGTATCAGGAGTCGAAGGAACAGGCCATTCGCAATGCGACCGTATTGATGCAAGCCGGTGCGCACATGGTGAAACTTGAGGGCGGTGGCTGGACCACTGAGACGGTGCAGTTTCTGGTGGAGCGCGGCATTCCGGTGTGTGCCCATTTGGGCTTAACGCCACAAACCGTGCACGCGCTGGGCGGCTACCGCGTGCAGGGTAAAACCCATGCCAGCGCTGAGTTGCTCAAAAAACAGGCCCACGAGTTGCAAGATGCAGGAGCCACGATGCTGGTACTGGAAATGGTGCCAGCCGATGTCGCCCGCGAACTCACCACTGAACTGCAGCAATGCGCCACCATCGGCATTGGCGCAGGAAACGGCACTGCCGGGCAAGTACTGGTACTGCACGATATGCTGGGTTTGAATCTGGGCAAGATGCCGAAGTTTGTACGCAACTTCATGAACGACGCAACCAGCATTCGTGGCGCCATGGAGGCGTATGTGGCGGCCGTTAAAGACACCAGTTTTCCGGACAATCAGATTCACGCCTGGTAATCACATGCACGTTGTTCACACGCTCGCGGAGCTGCGAGAGCAGCTTCAACCCTATCGCCACCCTGCCGTTGTTCCCACAATGGGCAACCTGCACGACGGACATATCTCACTCGTAGAGCGAGCCAAACCGCTGGGCGATGTGACCGTAGCCACCATTTTTGTGAACCGCTTGCAGTTCGCGCCGAACGAAGACTTTGACAGCTACCCGCGCACGCTGGAAGCCGATTGCGACAGGCTGGCGGCTGCGGGCTGCGACGTGGTGTTTGCCCCCAAAGAGTCCGAGCTGTATGCGCAACCTCAAACCTTCAAAGTGCACCCGCCGGCAGCGCTGGCCGATATACTGGAAGGGCATTTCCGCCCCGGTTTTTTTACCGGCGTATGCACTGTGGTCATGAAACTGCTGGCCTGCACTCAGGCGCGCACCGCCGTGTTCGGCAAAAAGGACTACCAGCAGCTGATGGTGATTCGCCAGATGGTGCAACAGTTCGCCATGCCCGTCGACATCGTCGGTGTTGAAACCCGCCGTACCGCAGAGGGCCTGGCCATGTCCTCACGCAACGGCTACCTGAGCGAATCGCAGCGCGAAAAAGCGCTGTTGCTGTCTGCCACCTTGCGCAACATCGTCTCGGCATTGCGCGGCGGCAGCACCGACGTAGCAACGTTAGAAGCTGGTGCCATGAATGCGCTGCAGAGCGCCGGGTGGCAACCCGACTACGTGGCTGTGTGTCGCCAATCGGACCTGCAAACGCCGCAAACCGGCGACACTCTGGTAGTGCTAGCTGCGGCGCGCGTAGGGACTACGCGATTGATCGACAACATGGAAGTGTGAGCTGGGCAGATAATGTCTCCACATGTACAGCAAGACTCAGCGATTGGCGATGATCGGATACATAGGCTTTGCGATCGTGGCAATCCTTGTGCTGCATCACTTCATAGGTCGGCACACGTCCTCCCCCATTGATCTGATACTGGGCGCCCCGGTTCCGTTCGGCTTCGGAATATTCGCAATTCAGAATGGATGGATAAGCACCCGCTACTCCACCATCGATCGCGACGAATCGCCTGTAAGTTATTGGTTTTACGTCACGCTTGCATTGGTAGTCGGGGCAGGCATGTTTGTTTGGGGCGTTTTTCAAGCCCTGCGATCAATGCACTGAACTGATGGATCGGGCGCCGACCTCTGGCAAACATAATTAGATCTGCTTTATTGCCCGAAAAGATTCGTTCTCGAAATGGGTGTTTGCGGATAACAAAAATGCCGTCTGGGCCTTTGCCCGCTAATGAGACGTTCAGTTGACCTTAACAGCAAGAATAGGGCATGAAATATTCATAAGAATCTCTTGCGCCATACTTCCCAAAATCAGCTTGCCGACGGCCGAGCGCTTGCGCAGTCCCATCACTAAAGTGGACACATTGTGTGTATCGACCAGCTCTTGCAACTCTTCGACAACGTTTTTGCCACGCACAAACTGTTTAAATTCAGCTGGCGTTCCGCAGACAGAGAGCAGTAGTTCCACCCGTTCCACATCTTGAACGTCAGCACGCGAAGGGTCTTCTCCGCTGCCGCCCGGTGATGCATTCAGAACAATTAAAAATTCACCGCTAGCCTTCGCCAACTCTATCCCTTTGTCAAGCGCCGCCTGACCTTCCGGGCGGGGAACATATGCAACCAATATCGTCATGATCTTTCCTTAAAGGACCCTACAAGCAAGTGAACTATATGTCGTCAATTGGGCTGCTTCCTTGACATAGATCACGTGAACTATCTTGATCCGGTGCCCCTCACCGAACCATTTCTGTTAAACCCGGTTTGAACAAGCGGGTCGTCTCTTCCAACATCCAGCAACTGAACGTCGGAAAATTGCCCGTCGTGACCACCCGCCTGTAGCCCAAAACGGATGGCGGAATTACCGTGATTGCGGCCGTGTTGGAAGACTGCAAGAATCAGTATCGCAATTTGACGAACGCCGACGGTCCTTGGAAGTCAATCTTGAAATTTTCGGACATGGAATCATTGCGGCTCAGGTTAATTTGACTTTTCCCATATTCGAGAACAACACCAACGTTTTTAGCAGGGAACCATTCAAGCCCCAAGGCTGTGTTATATATTTCACCCGTTAAAGCGCCGTTCAACTTCTTCACGCCAGTTGCATCTGCGTATATTCGAAAATCCGGGCCGATAGCGTGGCGCACACCAATTTCCAGAAGCGGAGCCAACGCGTCGTCGCTATAACTTCCATTGGCAACGGTAGTTGAGCTATTTACGGATGCCGTGGCGTTCGCACTTAGATCAAGGTTGTAGTACGCAACGCCAGCACCGAGACCCAAGACGGTATTTCCGCTTCCGAACCACCAACGATACGCCATCTTGGCAAAGTCGACCTTGAAATTTAGGCTGGCGTTACCAACTGTCGTCAGTGCCAACCCGTTGACGTTCGCATTGTTGGCGAAAGCGCCTGAATACGTGTGGTTGTATTGGTAATAGTCGAAGTGCAGGCCCTGGCTGTCAAATATCAGGAGGTCAGCCCGCATTCGCGGCATGATTTCGGTGCCCAAATTGACGTCACCAGATGCAAGGTACCCAGGGGCGTATTGACGTTGCCATTGAATTTTGGATCAGCTTGGAAGGCCCCAACCGTAACGCTAAAACGGTCTAACGCGGGAGATAGTTGTGCTGACGCAGGCATTGAAGTTGTGAAAATAACTCCAGATAAGGTCAGCAAGAAAGGAATGCATTTACAGGGGTTCGCGCGACCATCGGGAGCATTCATATCGGTTCCTTCAATAAAAAATAGTAAGAGCCAATCCATTAAAAAAGCGGCGTAAATTCACAGCAACGTATGAGGTAGCTTCGAGCCAACGCATCACGACCCGAGCCAAAGTACCGCGTCTATAAAACACACTGTCTGGCACATTCACAGGACTCCAACGACTAAGCCAAGGCATGGGCAGCACTGGATTGAATTTATGGTGCGAAGATGTTTTCGTCTGTCCGGCGCCGCACGAAATCCCATTCACAGCGGCTTTAAATGTTGATGACGCTTTATTGGTCATCCGATGCCACTCTGCGACCAGACTGGCATTGATCGTTCGGTGTTGACCGCCAGAGAATTTTATTTGGATCACCCCCAAAGACGTTGCGATACAAGCGCTCAAACTCATTTCTGATTACTGGAAAACACTCGCGTGATCTGCGTGCCGGTGCCGGACTTTCCAGAACAGAGTTGTTGCCCCGCCCAACCCTGAGATAACCAAAACGCCTGTATTTTCCAACTGAATGAGTAACACCTTCGTGGCCTACCCGCAACTCATTGGCACTATTAGAATCAATTGGCAATGAATCCACTGGTAAGCAAAGTTCACAGCAAAGAGAAGCGTTGGGCGGAAGAGTTCTCAGCGTTGCGCAACATGTGCCTTTCATCTGACCATAGTCAACAACCTCGCCTTAAAAGACGGGGCTTGTGAGGAGAAATCCGAACAAGCCCGGTGTTGACCAGACCAAGCGGTAACCAGTCCGCTACGTTGAGCAGAAGTCAAAAGACCCACCCAGGAATGCTTCCTCAGTTCCTGGCTCTGGAAGTTGCAGATGC
>CANBYM010000154.1 GCA_947373605.1 Comamonadaceae bacterium | reverse complement strand
CCGCTTTTGGAAAGAAGCCAGTAGCAGAAAGTTGTTGCCACAATTGCACGCCAGCGCGGTGGTATCGCCGTCGGCACAAATTCATCCCTCCGCGTATATCGGACCTTTATGCGTGGTTGAAGATGGTGCACGCATCGGTGCGGATTCTGTATTAAAGTCCCGCGTCACCGTTGGCGAGGGTTGTTCAGTTGGTGAGCGCTGTATCGTGCATTCGGGGGTTGTGATCGGTGCTGATGGTTTCGGTTTCGCTCCCAATGGTGAGGTATGGGAAAAGATTGAACAACTGGGCGCTGTTCGCATCGGTAACGATGTGGAAATCGGTGCCAATACGTGTATCGACCGGGGCGCTTTGCAAGACACCATCATCGAAGATGGCGTCAAGCTCGATAACTTGATTCAAATCGGCCACAACGTTCGCGTGGGGCGCAATACTGCGATGGCGGGTTGCGTCGGCGTGGCGGGTAGCGCCACGATAGGGCCGAACTGTACGCTGGGTGGTGGCGCAATTGTGCTGGGGCACCTCACCTTAGCCGCCGGAGTACATATATCCGCAGCCACGGTCGTTAGCAAATCGATTCTTAAAGCCGGACATTACACTGGCATGTTTCCCATCGATGACAACGCGGCGTGGGAGCGCAATGCCGCAACGCTCAAGCAACTTCACAGTCTGCGCGACCGGATCAAAATACTGGAAAAGGAAAACAAAGCATGATGGATATCCACAAAATTCTTAAACAACTGCCGCACCGCTATCCATTTTTGCTGGTAGACCGCGTGGTTGAACTCGAAAAAGGAAAGACCATCAAGGCCCTGAAAAATGTCACGATCAATGAGCCGTTTTTTGAAGGACATTTCCCGCACCGGCCGGTCATGCCGGGTGTGCTGATGCTCGAAGCCCTTGCCCAGGCCGCTGCACTATTGGCATTTGACGCCCTCGGCACATCACCCAACGACCAGATGGTGTACTACTTTGCCGGCATTGACGGCGCCAGGTTCAAGCGACCCGTCGAGCCCGGTGATCAGCTGATTTTGAATGTCGAATTGATGCGCATGAAAGCCGGCATTTTTAAATTCAAAGCCAGTGCCACAGTGGACTCCGAACTCGCGGTTGAAGCCGAATTGACTTGCGCGATGCGCGCCATTGCGTAAGGACAGGGCATTGACTGCCGTTCACGCCACCGCCGTGGTAGACCCAAAGGCGCAACTTGACAGTTCCGTTACGGTTGGCCCCTATACCGTTATCGGCCCGCATGTCCGCATCGGCGCGGGTACAACGGTCGGGCCGCATGTGGTTATTGAGGGCCATACAACCATTGGTGCCGACAATCGTATTTTTCAGTTCAGCTCATTGGGTGCCATACCGCAGGACAAAAAATATGCTGACGAGCCCTGTGAACTCATCATTGGCGATCGCAACACCATCCGCGAGTTTTGCACCTTCAACATCGGGTCTCCGGGTGATACCGGCATAACGCGGCTGGGCAATGACAACTGGATGATGGCCTACGTGCATTTGGCGCACGACTGCGTGGTGGGTGACAACACCATTTTCGCCAACAACTCCCAACTAGCGGGCCACGTTCACGTCGGGGATTGGGTCATTCTGGGTGGTTTCACGGTGGTGCACCAGTTTGTGCGCATGGGGGCTCACAGCATGACAGCCATGTGCTCATTGTTGTTTGCCGACCTGCCACCGTTTGTTATGTGTCAGGGCCAACCTGCCTCGGCGCGGTCCATGAATTTCGAAGGCCTGCGTCGCCGGGGTTTTAATCCGGAGCGCATTTCTGCGGTTAAAGCCATGCACAAAGCCCTGTATCGTGATGACCTGACTTTGGAGCAATCCCGCAGTCGAATTGCTGCCCTGGTTGATACGGCGCCGGAAGCTGCTGGTGATGTCGAAATGATGCTGTCATTTCTGGAAGGCACTTCGCCGCAGCGCGGCATTGTCCGTTAGATGTTGACATGCCAAAGGTCACAGTGATCGAAAGCGCCGATCCGCGTATCGCCATGGTGGCCGGTGAGGCCTCTGGTGACCTGTTGGCAGGCTTGTTGTTGAATGGCATGCGTGAGCGCTGGCCAAGACTAAGCAGTTTCGGGATTGGCGGGCCCAACATGGCGAAGGGTGGCTTTGTGGCTTGGTGGTCGCACAGCAAGTTGGCAGTGCACGGTTTCAGTTGGGAACTGCTGCGTCGGTATCGCGAGATTGTGGGTATTCGGACCCAATTGCGCGACCGACTTATTAACAATCCGCCCGCGTTGTTCATCGGCGTCGATGCGCCGGACTTTAATCTCGCCTTAGAAGCGGCGCTTAAAGCCAAAAGCATCAAAACCGTTCATTTTGTCTGCCCGTCCATATGGGCCTGGCGTCCGGAGCGGATTGAAAAAATCCTGCGCAGTGTGGATCACGTTTTATGCATTTTCCCTTTTGAGCCAGCGTTGCTGGCGAAGCACGGTGTTGCTGCAACGTATGTGGGCCACCCACTGGCCAATGTCATCCCAATGCATCCCGATAAAGAGGCGGCGCGGGCCGCATTAGGGCTCTACGGTGCGAATCAGGTAGTGGCCATCTTGCCGGGCAGCCGGCGCTCGGAAATCAATCATTTGGCGTTGCGTTTTTTTCAGGCGGCGGCGCTTATCCTTCAGCAGCGCCCGCAGACCCGCTTTATCGTTCCGGTAGTTCCCGGGTTCAAGGAGCAGGTGCAGAAATTGGCACAACAAAGCGGAATTGGAGTACAACTCCAACTCATAGACGGGCAGTCGCATGTCGCTCTGGCCGCCTGCGATGTCACCTTGATTGCCAGCGGAACCGCGACGCTGGAGGCAGCGCTTTTCAAACGTCCCATGGTGATTGGTTATCACATGAGTTGGTTGTCTTGGCTTCTCATGCGGCGTAAGCGCCTGCAGCCTTGGGTGGGGCTACCCAATATTTTGTGTGCGGAATTCCTGGTTCCCGAATTGCTGCAGGATCATGCAACCCCACAGAGGCTGGCTGCCGCGACCTTGGACTGGTTGGAGGCATGCGCCACTGATATTCCGAGGGTTGCCGCCCTGCGCACAAAATTTGAAGACCTGCACCGGGAATTGCAGCGAGACACCGCGACAATAGCGGTCGATGCCATCCAGAAAATACTCCAAAGTTAACGTTTCAGTGGCCCGGCAAGTGGCTTTTGCCTGGGATCTGCCGGGTTTGGTGGCCGGCGTGGACGAAGCGGGTCGCGGTCCGTTGGCCGGGCCAGTGGTTGCCGCCGCAGTGATTCTGGATGACCTGCACCCGATCAAGGGACTCAACGATTCCAAAAAGCTCACAGCGCTGCGCCGCGAGAAATTGTTTGACGAAATCCGCGCCAAAGCGCTTTGCTGCTCGGTGGCGCAGGCCAGCGTGGAGGAAATCGACAGGCTCAATATTTTGCAAGCCACCCTGCTGGCTATGCGCCGTGCAGTAGAGGGTTTGCGCCTCAAGCCCGCCAAAGTGCTGGTGGATGGCAACCGCCTGCCTGTGTTGGATATTTATGCGGAAGCCATTGTGAGAGGCGACGCTACGGTCCCCGCAATTTCTGCCGCATCCATTCTGGCGAAGGTCACCCGGGATCGCTGGTGTGCCGAACTCGATCAGCAATATCCTGTTTATGGATTTGCCGCGCACAAAGGTTATGGCACGGCTGAACATTTGGCCGCGCTGCGTGTACACGGTGCCTGCCCGGAGCATCGAAAGACCTTTGCGCCGGTTGCGCAGGTGTTGGTCTAAGGTGTGCCCATGATGTCACCCCAGTTCATTACCTCCCGGGATAACGCATTGCTTAAAGAGCTACGCAAACTCGCCCAGGACAACACGGCCTATCGCAAAGCGGGGCGCTATTGGGTCGAAGGTGATCACCTGTGCGGCGCCGCGCTGATACGTGGCATGCGGCCCGACGTGGCGGTATACGCCGAATCTTATTGGACGCATGTCCCGGCGCAGTGGATTGCTGCAACTGAAAAAAATGTTGTTATTCCAGACGCGCTTTTCCGTGACCTCAGTGGTTTGGAGTCACCGGCAAAGCTTGGTTTTGTATTCAATCTGGCACCGCCACTTGAAGTGCAGGGGGCGGTTTCAACGGTCATTCTCGATCGGGTGCAAGACGCGGGCAATGTGGGTTCCATATTGCGCAGTGCCGGTGCCTTTGGTTTTAAACAAATCTTGGCGCTGAAAGGGACTGCCGCCTTATGGAGTCCCAAGGTATTGCGCGCAGGCATGGGCGCGCATTTCGGCCTGCGTCTTGTGGAAGGTTTGGAATTGGACGGGTTACAGGCTCTAACCGTGCCGCTGGTGATTACCAGTTCGCATCAGGGCGCGTTGATTCAAGATCTGAAAATAGAGGGTCCATGTGCCTGGGTCATGGGACATGAAGGACAGGGCGTCAGTGCACCGCTGATGGCCAGAGCCAGTCATTTCGCCCGCATTGGACAACCCGGAGGGGAAGAGTCCCTGAATGTTGCAGCAGCAGCAGCAATTTGCCTGCACGCAAGCAGCCTGTCGAGCGCTTGTCCGCTATAATCAGTGGCTTTCCAGAAACCAGCTGTCCCAAGCGCAACTCTGAACATCCCCTCTTAAAAGCATCCGCCAGGAGTCATTCTTGAGCGCGTTTGGGCCTAACCGTAACCCATTCGGAGAAACCAGTGCTTTTGTCTCTCAAGGGAAATAACCCACCCGCCATTTTGGCGCTCGCAGACGGCACGGTCTATATCGGCAATTCCATCGGGGCCACCGGCTCTACAGTCGGTGAAGTGGTGTTCAACACATCCATGACCGGCTACCAGGAAATCCTCACAGACCCCAGTTACTGCCAGCAGATTGTTACCCTCACTTACCCGCATATCGGCAGCTATGGCATCAACCCCGAAGATGTGGAGTCTGACAAGGTGCATGCAGCCGGTCTCATCATCAAAGACCTGCCGCTGATCGCCTCCAATTTCCGATCCACTCAGACGCTCAGCCAGTATCTGGTGTCGCAGGCGACCTTGGCCATTGCCAACATTGATACCCGCCAGTTGACCCGTCAATTGCGTACACAGGGCGCGCAAAACGGTTGCATTCTGGCATTGCCTGCGGGCGAAAAAATTACCGCTGCTGTAATCGAAAAAGCAGTGTCCCTGGCCAAGGGCGCGCCAGCCATGTCCGGACTGGACCTGGCCCAAGTCGTAAGCAGCAAAACCAGCTATGCCTGGACGGAGTCTGAATGGACACTTGGGGCCGGCTATGGCCAGCAAACCGCACCGAAATTCCACGTCGTTGCCTATGACTTCGGCGTCAAGAAAAATATTCTCCGCATGTTGGCCCAGCGTGGTTGCAAGGTCACCGTTGTGCCCGCGCAGGCGTCAGCAGCCGAGGTGCTGAAGCACCATCCGGACGGCGTATTCTTGAGTAACGGCCCCGGCGATCCCGAGCCCTGCGACTACGCGATCGCTGCCACCCGTGAATTGATCGAATCCGGTATACCAACCTTCGGTATTTGCCTGGGCCACCAGATTCTGGCCCTAGCGTCCGGCGCTAAGACCTTCAAAATGAAATTCGGCCATCACGGCGCCAATCATCCAGTCAAAGACCTGGACAGCGGCCGTGTGTCGATCACCAGCCAGAACCACGGTTTTGCCGTAGACGAAAAAACATTGCCTGCCAACTTGCGCCCCACCCACATCAGCCTGTTTGATAACACGCTGCAGGGTCTGGAGCGCACCGATCGGCCGGCATTTTGTTTCCAGGGGCATCCTGAGGCTTCGCCCGGCCCGCATGACATTGGCTACCTGTTCGACCGCTTTATCCGCTCCATGGAGGCGCGGGCATGAGTTTTTACGGGGTCACTGACTTGTGGACCTATGTGATCGGGGCTTTCGGCATCATCCTGTTGCCCGGTCCCAACTCCCTGTATGTGTTGTCGGTTGCGACTGCGCGCGGCGTGAAGGCGGGCTATCAGGGCGCGTTTGGTGTGTTCGCGGGAGACACCGTCTTATTGGCATTGACAGCAGTGGGCGCTGCGAGTTTGTTGCGCTCCTACCCGGCGCTTTTCATGGTTGTGAAGTACTTTGGCGCGGCGTATCTGGCCTATGTCGGTGTCAATCTGATCGTGACTGCGGTTCGTAAAAGGCGTAGCAAGGTCGTTGACGTGGTGTCTGCCTCAGAAGCGGCAGCCAACCTGCAGCATCCTTTTAAACGCGCGCTGGTCATCAGCATGCTCAATCCCAAGGCGATATTGTTTTTGTTGTCCTTCTTTGTACAGTTCATCGACCCGACGTATGAAACACCGGCGGTGCCCTTTCTGATCTTGAGCACCATCATCATGGTCTTCAGTGCCCTGTACCTCTCGGCACTTATTTTTCTGGGTGCGCGGCTGGCGGAAGCCTTTCGCACACGCAAACGCCTCACGGCAAGTCTTTCCAGCGCCGTTGGCGGTTTGTTCCTGTGGTTCGGGACCAAACTGGCCACCGCGAGTCTGAACTAGCAAGTTTGAATTAGGTAGAAACATGCCAAAACGTACTGACATAAAAAGCATTCTGATCATCGGCGCGGGCCCCATCATCATCGGGCAGGCCTGCGAATTCGACTATTCCGGCGTGCAAGCCTGCAAGGCCCTGCGCGAAGAGGGCTACAAAGTCATTTTGATCAACAGCAATCCAGCCACTATCATGACCGACCCGGCCACAGCCGATGTGACTTACATCGAGCCCATCACGTGGCAAACGGTGGAAAAAATCATTGCCAAAGAAAAGCCGGACGCCATTTTGCCCACCATGGGCGGACAAACGGCGTTGAATTGCGCACTCGACTTGTGGCACCACGGTGTGCTCGATAAATACACGGGTGCAGCCACCGGCAAGCCGGTAGAGTTGATCGGCGCGACCCCAGAGGCCATTGACAAAGCGGAAGACCGCCTGAAGTTCAAGGACGCCATGACCAAAATCGGTCTGGGTTCTGCGCGCTCCGGCATCGCACACAGCATGGAAGAGGCTTGGGCAGTGCAGAAGACCGTAGGCTTTCCCACGGTGATACGCCCCAGCTTTACGCTCGGTGGCACCGGTGGCGGAATCGCATACAACTCGGAAGAGTTTGAAACGATTTGCAAGCGCGGGTTGGAGGCTTCGCCTACCAATGAGCTGCTGATTGAAGAGTCGCTTCTGGGTTGGAAAGAGTACGAGATGGAAGTGGTGCGCGACAAGGCGGACAACTGCATCATCGTGTGTTCGATTGAAAATCTGGATCCCATGGGCGTGCACACTGGTGACTCGATCACCGTGGCACCGGCGCAAACGCTGACCGACAAGGAGTACCAGATTCTGCGTAACGCATCGCTCGCAGTGCTGCGTGAGATCGGTGTGGATACCGGTGGCTCGAACGTGCAGTTCTCTATCAATCCCAAAGACGGTCGCATGATCGTGATTGAGATGAATCCACGCGTATCACGTTCATCCGCGTTGGCCTCCAAAGCCACGGGTTTTCCGATTGCCAAAGTGGCCGCTAAATTGGCCGTTGGCTTTACGCTCGATGAACTGCGCAACGACATTACAGGCGGCGCTACGCCCGCCTCATTTGAGCCGAGCATCGACTACGTCGTCACCAAAATTCCACGTTTCGCATTCGAGAAGTTCCCCGCTGCCGATAGCCGGTTAACGACGCAAATGAAATCGGTCGGCGAAGTCATGGCCATGGGCCGTACATTTCAGGAGTCATTTCAGAAAGCTTTGCGCGGCCTGGAAGTCGGCGTCGACGGCATGAACGAAAAAACCCAGGACCGCGAAGTACTGGAAAAAGAGCTGGGTGAGCCTGGCCCCGAGCGCATCTGGTACGTGGGCGATGCTTTTGCACAAGGCATGAGCGTGGATGAAGTTTTTGCCATCACCAAGATCGACCCCTGGTTTCTGGTGCAGATCGAGCAGATTGTGAAGATTGAGCTCGAAATTGAACGCCTGCCACAACCCGCCAGTGGCAGCCCGCTCGACAAAATTGATGCGGCAACACTTCGTAGCCTCAAGCAAAAAGGATTCTCGGACCGTCGTCTGGCGCGCCAGTTCAAGACCACCGACAAAGCCGTGCGCGAGAAGCGCCGCGCGCTGGGCGTGCGTCCCGTTTACAAGCGCGTGGATACCTGCGCCGCAGAGTTTGCTACCAATACCGCGTACATGTATTCCACTTACGAGGCCGAAGGCTCCGAGTGCGAAGCAGCGCCTACCAACAACAAGAAAATCATGGTGCTCGGTGGCGGGCCCAATCGTATCGGGCAGGGTATTGAGTTTGATTACTGCTGTGTACATGCCGCGCTGGCCATGCGCGAAGATGGCTATGAAACCATCATGGTCAACTGCAATCCTGAAACCGTGTCCACCGACTACGACACGTCGGATCGCCTGTACTTTGAGCCTCTGACGCTGGAAGACGTGCTCGAAATCGTGGACAAAGAAAAGCCGGTCGGGGTGATCGTGCAATACGGTGGACAAACGCCTTTGAAACTGGCGCTGGACCTCGAAGCCAACGGTGTGCCCATCATCGGCACCAGCCCGGACATGATCGACGCTGCTGAAGACCGTGAGCGCTTTCAAAAGCTTCTCCACGAACTCAAGTTGCGCCAGCCGCCCAACGCCACCGCGCGCACGGAGCCGGAGGCGCTTGAGAAGGCGGCCGCGCTAGGCTATCCGCTGGTGGTGCGCCCCAGTTATGTGCTTGGTGGTCGCGCTATGGAAATTGTTCATGAACAGCGCGACCTGGAACGCTATATGCGCGAAGCCGTCAAAGTCAGCAACGACTCACCTGTACTTCTGGACCGTTTTCTGAACGACGCTATTGAGTGTGATGTGGACTGTATTCGTGACGCGTCCGGCGCCACCTTTATCGGTGGTGTGATGGAGCATATTGAACAGGCTGGCGTGAACAGCGGCGACTCCGCATGTTCATTGCCGCCTTACTCCTTGCATAAAGACACGGTGGACGAGCTCAAGCGCCAGTCTGCTGCCATGGCAGGGGCGCTGAATGTGGTCGGCCTGATGAACGTGCAGTTTGCGATTCAAAATGTGGACGGCAAAGACATCATTTTCGTACTTGAAGTCAATCCCCGCGCCAGCCGCACCGTGCCCT
>CANBYM010000153.1 GCA_947373605.1 Comamonadaceae bacterium | reverse complement strand
ATAGTCTGGCCGGATTTGTGGCAGCCAAGTATTGCATCGCAGTATTGCAAAGCACCGATGGCAACCTGACGCGCGGCAATGTGTTAACGGCATTCCAGCAACGTACGGCCATCGAGCTTGGCGGCTTCAAGGCAGACCCCGACCCCAGGCGGCGTGGGGCGTCCTTCGTTACCCAAAGCATGATGGCTATGGACGGTCGCCTTGTTGGATAAGCTGCCTTCGCCTTCCGACGCGGGCAACATTCTTGCCACGGACGGGTGCTATGCTCCACGGCGCACCACCATATCCAAAAAAAGAAAGCCCATGCAAACAGGAAGTCGCCTAGCCGCCGTAGATCTTGGCTCCAATAGTTTTCGGCTCGAAATCGGTCGGGTCGACCACGGTGAATTCAGGCGTACCGAATACCTCAAAGAGACCGTGCGCCAAGGCGGCGGCCTGGACGAAAGCCGTAACCTCACCCAGGAAGCCATGCAGGCAGGGTGGGACTGTCTGGCACGGTTTGGCGAGCGACTGGCCGGATTCAAGCCAGGCGAAGTCAAGGCAGTGGCCACCCAAACTCTGCGTGAAGCGCGCAACCGGGATGAATTTTTGACCCGTGCCCACGAAGTGCTGGGCTTCCCGATTGATGTCATTTCTGGGCGCGAAGAAGCGCGGTTGATTTATCAGGGCGTGGCGCAAATGCTGCCGCACAATGACGAGCGCCGGTTGGTGATTGACATTGGTGGGCGCTCCACCGAGCTTATTTTGGGCCAGGGCCGCGCACCCAAGGTAATGGAATCGTTTCGCGTGGGCAGCATTGCCTGGTCCAAGCGCTATTTCGGTGACGGCCAATTTACCCACCGTGCTTTTGAAGTGGCCGAAGTTGCGGCGACCGCCGTACTGGATGAGGCCTTTGATGCCTATCACCCCGACCATTGGGACACCGCCTACGGTTCAGCCGGTACGGTGGGGGCCATTGGCGACGTAATGGTTGCGGCCGGTTGGCCCGAGGGCAGTATCAGCTTGGAAGGCCTGGACTGGATTCTCGAGCGCCTGGTATCAGCCCAGTCCGCAGATCGCCTGCGAATTCCGGGCATGCGTGAAGACCGTAAAGCCATCATCGGCGGTGGCGTCAGTGTGATGCGTGCCGTTTTCAAGCTGCTGAGCATTGACCGCATGGAAACTGCGGCCGGCGGCCTGCGCCACGGCTTGATTTGCGACCTGTTAGGTACAGCAGACATTGCCGGCGACCTGCGTGAAGCCAGCGTCAGACGCCTGGCCCGTAAATTCGGTGTGGACACGGTGCACGGGGAGCGCGTAGTGAAGGTGGCCACACAGTTGTTTAAGCAACTCATCGGGGTCAACGAAATTGAGCACAACCGCCTGCTGCAAAAACTGGTTTGGGCAGCGCAATTACATGAAATCGGTAGCCATATTTCGCATAGCGATTACCACAAGCATGGCGCCTACATTCTGGACAACGCCGATGCGATGGGATTTTCTTTGTCAGAAATGCATCGCTTAAGCGTACTGGTACTGGGACACCGTGGCAAGTTGCGTAAGCTCGATACGCTGCTGACAGACGAAGGGCTGGTCAGCCAATTGCTGTCCCTGCGGCTGGCCGTCATTCTTTGCCATGCGCGCCGCGACCCTGATATGGCAGGTATGGCACTCCACAGCTCAGACTCCGACGCTAATACTTTGCATCTACAGTGTCGCAACGGCTGGGCAAAAGCGTTTCCGCAATCGGCACACCTGCTGCGCGAAGAAGTTCTGGCGTGGCAGAAGACGCCGTGGAGTTTGGACATCGACGGCATTTGATCGAAAGTGTCCCAATTGACCATCTTAAATTTTTGTTATAAACTGTATATACCGTTTAACTTAATAAAGGAAATTTCATGGCAACTGCAGAAACAACTACCGTCGCCGCCAAGGCACCTGTCGCTGTCAAAGTACCCGTCAAGGTAACCGCCAAAGTGGTCGCAGCACCCGCTGCTAAAAAGTCCCCCGCTAAGTCCGTCAAAACTACACACAAAGCAGTTGCAAAGCCCGCAACCAAGCAAGGTGCGAAGCCTGCCGCCAAACCTGCTGTTAAAACAGCCGCATTGCCGGCCGCTCCCAAAGAACCCAAAGAAAAAAAAATCAAAATGGTTCGTGACAGTTTCACCATGCCCAAGCCTGAGTTTGCCGTGCTGGATGTTCTGAAAATCCGCGCCGCCAAGATGGGCTCGCCGATCAAGAAAACAGAGTTGCTGCGTGCCGGCATCAAGGCTTTGGCTGCCATGTCCGACGTCACCTTTTTAGCCGCTGTGCGCGCCGTTCCTAGCCTGAAAACCGGCCGCCCCTCTAAAACCAAGTAAGGCTTTCAAAGCCGCACTTGTGCGGCGACCCACGGTCCGTCATCCAATGGCACATCATGGCCGGCCGTGGGATGCAACACTGCAGCGCAGTTCCAGTGCCTGGCCAGCGCCAGAGTGCATTTGGCCGAAACCAACTGGTCACCCTGCCCTGCCAGCAAAAGCACTTTTTCCATGCTGCTCGCGCCAGGTAGCTTGAACCTGGCCGCGGCAAGCAACTGACGCAAAGCGTTGGCAAGCGACACCGGATTACTTTCCCGCATGTGCACCCAATCTGCCAGCACATCATGCTGCGGATGTCGCGTTGTAATCCGCAAAATTTCCTGCTCCCATCGCGAGGCCGATGCGCCGCTTGCCAGCAACTTGGCCATGGTCAGGTAGCTGCCCGGGCGCAGACGCTCATAAAACGGGTTTAAGGGCCGCATGCTGGTGCTCACCAGCACTATGCGCTGCACCTCTTCGGGCCAACGATGTGCCCAGAGTGCTGCGACCATGCCCCCAAGCGATAGCGCCAAAACCTGGTATGGCGGTACATATCCCATCAACTGCAGCTGTGCGCGACAGTCCTCCACCATGGCGGCCACATTGCAGGGACTTTGCTCAGCAAAGCGTGCGCCATTACCCGCCGTATCCAGCGCAATCACTTTGACATGGGGTACCGCAGCCTCAAATTCGGCGATGAAGTGCCCCCAATGGCCACTGCCACGGGTCAGACCGCGCAGAAAAATCCAATGGACTGGTGTGGCGTACGGCTGCATTCAGTACCAATCCTGCAGGGCCTGCGCGTGGTGTTGTTCCCGCGTCTGGTTAGTTGGCAACCAACGTGCAAAGCCGCTTGCCGCCCGCGATAAAAATTCCAACAACACCTGATGCTGTCGTAGGACTCGTTGCTGACGGTGCTCGATCAAGGGGTTGAACATACCGTGGCGTGAAAAAAGCTGTCTAGGATTCTTCTTCACCCACAACCACGACCCCATCTCCAACGTGAGTGGCAAAAACACGCTATCGCTTTGCGCACACGACTGGCGATACAAGTTGTCCCACACATCGCCATGCGCCAGGTACTGCAGGCTTTGCGGCTCAAAAATGTAGCGATGGTTGCTGTTGGACAAGGTAAATATCTGCTTAAGCGCATGCACTTCGGCCAAGTGCGCGATCGGTGCGCGCGTATGCGCATAGGGGAACCAGATTCTGTCGCGCACGCCAAACCCCGAGTGGCAATCCAGTGCCACACTGAATGGCCGGCCCAGCAACTCCGTTTGCACCACTTCACACAATGCACGGTTTTCAATTTCCATTGGCGCTTCCGCAGCGCCGCGGTACCAGGGCAGTCGCGCGCTCAAACGTTGGCCACCCACCAGGAACGGCACGGGCTCATGGGCCTGCACCGGCGCATTGCGCATCAGGTCCACACCACGCGGATTGGCACGTGTGCCCAGTTGCATACCACCGGGATTGACCACCGGCATGAATACCAGCCGGACCGATTCCAGTTGCTTATGCAAAGTGCTGTCCCACTGCAGTCGCATCACTAGGCTTTGCAAAAAGGCAATGACCACCTCAGCGCCTATACGCTCCAGTCCATGCACACCACCGAAATACCCCACCGCAGGAAGGGCGGGGTCCGGATTGCCCAGCGTTACGGCATACACCGGGTGCGTGGCGCCCGAGGGCATGTCCACACGGCACACCACGCGCGATTGCACATGCGATGCACCGAGTTCAATGATGCGCTCCAGCGCCGTTATTTCGGGTAAGTCGGTGTTTAACACTGACGCTAAGCATAGCGACGTAGTGTGACAAGCCGATTCACCAAAGTGTCATCCAGTCTGGATAAGGTACGTCCCATTGACGTTCAAGAAGGCCCGCATGTTCTACCGCTCTGCATTTTTCCGTGTACTCGTCATCCCCGCCTGCGTGGTGTGGGGTCTGGTGGAGTTTTTGGCATTGCAGCGTGCGCATGTTTCCGTGAAGAGGCTTAAGCCGCACTAGTCGTACCAGTCGCGAAATTGCAACCATATCGTCATCACGCAGTCACGCCACGGCCATACGCTACACCGCATTAACACCTATTCAAGGGGAATGCGTATGTTGCGTAAATTCTTTCGGATTCAAAAGATGCTGGATGCATTGTTTGACGAGGTGTGGTTTAACTTCGGAATTCCCGAAGCCACCCAACACTGCGAACTGTCTGCGGACTAAAGCACTTCGGGCGACTGGACGGTAACGATTACCGTCTGCGAAGATGCTTCCCGCTCGCGATAGCGCAACCACCAGACTGCGCCTTTTTTTACCGCGCAGTCAGTGTCATTGAGGTTCATCAAACGGGCAATGGTCTGCCCTAGTGTGGGTTGGTGACCCACTACGACAACGCAGCCTTTTCCATGAGGCCATTGCACCAGCTCCAGCAGTTGGTCCACGCTGGCCAACGGTGCCAGTGGCGGGCAAATTTTGAACTTGCGCGCCAATGCCTTGGCAGTCTGCTCGGCACGCAGCGCCGGGCTGACCAATACCTTGGCACCGTCGGGCAATTGGCGGTCCAGCCAGGCGGCCATGCGCGCCGCCTGCTTCTCACCGCGCGGCGTCAGGCTGCGGGCCATATCGTCACCGACCAGCTCCAGATCAATTGCCTCCGCATGGCGCCACAAGATCAAGTCCATCACTTAACCCCTTTGTCTTTCAATGTTGCGGCTGTAGCGCGCCATCAAGGCTTGCTGCGCGCCATGTCCGGGCCTGCCGTGAACGGCAGGGCTGCGGACATATTCGCCTTGCGTCGTCAGATTCCAGGCATCCACTTCGTCATGCAGATAGGCCACCAGACACTCATCCACGATGCGCTGGCGCGCCTGCGGATCAGTCACCGGCCACGCAAGTTCGATGCGCCGCAGCATGTTGCGGCTCATCCAGTCTGCGCTGGAAAGATACAAGTCTTCGGTTTCACCTTCACGGAAGTAAAACACCCGCGAGTGCTCCAGAAAGCGTCCGATGATGGAACGCACGCGGATGTTGTCCGTCTTACCCGCGACCTGTGCCGGCAACATGCAGGCACCGCGCACTATCAGGTCAATCTTAACGCCCGCGCGTCCAGCCTGCATCAGGTGGTCAATCAGCGCCTCGTCGGTGACCGCGTTCATCTTAAGGACAATGCGGCAGCTTTTTCCGGCAGAGGCTGCCCGACCAAGCTGATCGATTTTCTGAATGAAATTTCGCTGCAACTGAAACGGTGCCATCCACAACTTGCGCAAGTGCGGCAGCTTGCTCTGACTGGCCAGATGCACAAAAACATGCTCCATGTCGGTGGTAATCGCCGTGTCTGCAGTGATGTGGCTGATGTCGGTATACAGGCGTGCGGTGCGCGGGTTGTAATTGCCGGTGGACAGGTGGCCATACCGCTTAAGCTGTTTGCCTTCGCGCCGGGTAATCAGCATCATCTTGGCATGGGTTTTGAGGCCCACGACGCCGTACACCACCTGCGCGCCAATGGATTCGAGCATCTCCGCCCAGTTGATGTTGGCCTCTTCGTCAAAGCGCGCTTTGAGCTCCACCACCACCATCACTTCTTTGCCCCGGCGAACCGCCTCACGCAGCAGGTCCATCAGCTCGGAGTCCGCACCCGTGCGGTAAATGGTTTGTTTGATAGCCAGCACGTTGGGGTCGTTCACCGCCTCGCGCAAAAAGGCCAAAACACCGTCAAAACTCTCAAACGGCTGGTGAATCAGTATGTCCTTGTGCTTGAGCTGGTCAAACAAGGATTGCGTTGGATTGATCTGTTTCGGATATGAACCGCGGTAGGGCGTAAAGCACAAATCGCTGCGGTCCGCCAGATCAATTAGCTGCGTTAGGCGCACCAAATTCACCGGGCCGGGCACGCGAAACAATGACTTTTGCGGTAACTCAAACTGGTCGAGCAGAAAGTCCGCCAAGTAATCCGAACAACCTGCCGACACTTCCAGCCGTACTGCCTGTCCGTAATGGCGGTGTACCAGGCCTTGGCGCAAGGCGGTTCGTAGATTCTTAACGTCTTCTTCGTCCACTGCGAGGTCGGAATGCCGCGTCACCCGGAATTGCGAGAACTGCCCCACCGAGCGTCCGACAAACAAAGCATCCAGATGAGCGCGGATGATGCTGGACAGAGACACCAGCACCAGTTTGCCACCGGAAAATTTGTCCGGCATACGGATAAAGCGCGGCAACACGCGGGGCACTTTAACAATCGCAATTTCGTTCTCACGCCCGAATGCGTCTTTGCCGCCCAGCCGCACAATGAAATTAAGCGACTTGTTTGCCACTTGCGGAAAAGGATGCGAAGGGTCCAGCCCCACAGGAATAAGCAGCGGTTTGACCTCACGTTCAAAGTACTGCTTCACCCAGCCGCGCTGCGCGGTGTTGCGTTCGCCATGCGACATGATGCGAATGCCCTGCTTCTCAAACGCGGGCAGCAGCTTGTCGTTATACAGTGCATATTGGCGGTGTACCAGCGCATGCAAAGTCTCTGCAAGGCGGTCAAAAGTGCCCACCGTAAATTCACCCTTGCGGTCGTTGGCACGGTTGGCAATCAAATGCGGCTCGGCGCGCACCTCAAAGAATTCGTCCAGATTGGATGACACGATGCACAGGTAGCGCAGACGCTCCATCAGCGGCACGTCTTCGCGCTCAGCCCAGTTAAACACCCGTTCGTTGAACGCCAGAATGCTGTGATCGCGATCCAGCAAGGGCAGAAAATCCGCATCCGATGCGTTGGGCGAATGACCGGTTGGCGACTTCATGTGCGAGACCTTTGGTATGACTGTTCTTTGGGGGTCCGAGTTTACAGACCCACCATCATTGCGCAGATCACTCATCGCTGTCTGTCAGGCATTCACACCCAAAAGTGGAACTTTCATGAGTTCTTTGGCCTGCGCGGTCAGGATGTCGTCCCAGTGCACGATCTCCAAGTGGCCATCCATGTGTTCAACCAAAGCACTGCGGCTCTCCACCCAGTCTCCGTCGTTGCAATACAACGTGCCGTTGATCTCGCGCATTTCGGCACGGTGAATGTGCCCACATACCACACCATCATGGCCGCGGTTGCGTGCCTCGGTGGCTACTGCCACTTCGAAGTCGGTCACGTAGTTCAGGGCAGATTTCACCTTGCCCTTGAGATAGGCCGAAAGCGACCAGTAGGGCAGCCCCAAACGTGCGCGCATGCTGTTGAAATGCCGGTTTAGGCGCAATGTCACCTCATAGGCGTTGTCACCCAGATAGGCCAGCCATTTGGCGCATTGAATGACACCATCAAAGTAATCGCCGTGGGTCACCCAGAGTTGGCGACCGTCTGCGGTTGTATGCACGGTGTCCCTGTGCACCTCAATACCGCCGAACTGGTGACCGACAAATCCCCTGGCAAATTCATCGTGATTACCCGGCACGAACACCACACGGCAACCCTTGCGCGCACGTCGGAGCAGCTTTTGCACCACGTCGTTGTGTGCCTGCGGCCAGAACCAGCGCCTGCGCAATTGCCATCCGTCCACAATGTCGCCTACCAAGTACAGGTACTCGCTGTTGTGGTGCTTCAGGAAGTCCAGCAAGGCCCCGGCCTGACAACCGGCCGTACCCAGGTGGATGTCCGATATAAAAATGGCGCGATAGCGGTTGCTGCCGTGGTCGTCGTCCGCATCATGACCGTGGTCACCCAGAGCGGCACCTGCCACACCCTGCCAGTCGCTTCCAAAGGCTTCAAAAGCAGTGCGCATCAGACCCCCAAAAAGTGTTTGCGGTAACGGGGCGGCAGGTCTGCAATGCGCATGAGCATGGGCAAGTCGGCCGAGTTGAAATCCGGATCCCAGGCCGGCGCGCCCAGCACCTTGGCGCCCAGACGTAAATAGCCTTTGATTAGTGCTGGGGGCTCCACAGCGAGCGTGCAGTCAAGTTGTTCTACAGGCAAGGGCAGACGCGGACGTACGTGGTACTCAATCGGTGCCAGGTGAGTTTCTTTAAGCTGGCTCCAGATGCTGGCTGCTGCATCGCCACTGACGATGCCGTTGTGCAACATGGGCACGCTGGCGCAGCCGATCATGGTATCCAGTTGGTTGCGCATCATGAACTCCGCCAGAGCGCCCCACAGCGCCATGATCACACCGCCGTGGCGGTGGTCAGGGTGCACGCAGCTGCGGCCCAATTCCACCATGCGCTCGCGCAGGGTACGTAGGCGGGTCAGGTCGAACTCGGTGTCACTGTACGTGCTGCCCACGCGCTTGGCTTGCACTGGGGTGAGTACGCGGTACGTACCAATCACCTGTTGTGTCGCCTGGTCACGCACCAGTACGTGCTCGCAGTAGTTGTCAAACAAATCCACGTCGTGGCCGGGGATGGGCGTATTCAGCCGTGCGCCCATTTCACCTGCAAACACATCAAAGCGCAGGCGCTGTGCTGCGCGGACATGGTCCAGATGCCGTGCCCAGGACACTTCGATACCTTGCGCAGTCGATTTGGCCGGTGCGTTGCTTGTTTGAATAAGCGCAACAGGCAACAGGCCTGTATCAATCTGCGGTACGGTGACTTGGCTGTTCATTGCATGCTCCATTTTTTTGCAGAAAAAAGCCCCGGGGTCGGGGCTTCAGAAGTGATTAGGTTTGAGCGGGAAAGGTATTTCAGCTGCATTCGTTGGATTCTGGTTGGCGCGCATGACTCGTCCATGGCGAAAGCATGAAGATTTGATGACATGGCAAACCACAACAGCACCTTTTTGCCGCTAACCTATAGCCCATGATGACAATACAAAGCACCGATCTGCAAGGCGAATCGGCTTACGCATGGACACG
>CANBYM010000152.1 GCA_947373605.1 Comamonadaceae bacterium | reverse complement strand
AGCGGCTTGAGTGCCGACACCGGTGTTGCCCCCGAATTGGGTGTCAAAGCGAGTGTCACTCTCTCCCTGCTCACACTCAAACCGGGCCTATTTACGGCCGATGGGCGGCAAGCGTGCGGAGAAATCTGGTTCAATGATTTGGGAATATCCAGCGATGAAACTCCTGATGCAGAGCTGATCCTGCCCATAGTGACAGCCCAACGCGCGTACAACACGCACAAGGGCAGCTTTGGTGATG
Source organism: Comamonadaceae bacterium (assembly GCA_947373605.1). Classification (GTDB taxonomy): domain Bacteria; phylum Pseudomonadota; class Gammaproteobacteria; order Burkholderiales; family Burkholderiaceae_C; genus Allorhodoferax. Next base: position 8,940 of record CANBYM010000152.1, on the reverse strand, counting down.
TCGCAGTGGTTGGTGGCGCGCAGGGCATGACTGGCGCAGCCATTCTGGCTGCCTCCGCTGCACTCTATGGCGGCGCGGGGCGCGTGTTCGTAGGACTTCTGTATGCCGACGCCCCCGCATGGGACACCAGCCATCCGGAATTGATGTTCAGACCACCAGCGCAGCTTGCCTTGGAAAAGATAGCGGTAGTTGCAGGTTGCGGCGGTGCTGAAGCTATTAGCGCATATCTGGAAAAGACCATCCAGCAGGCGGCTCAATTGGTGCTGGACGCAGACGCACTCAATCAATTGGCGGGTAACACTTCGCTGCGTGAACTCCTGCGATTGCGCGGCCCCGATAAAACCGTATTGACGCCCCACCCGCTGGAGGCCGCAAGGTTGCTTGGCTGCAGCACTTTGCAAATTCAGGCCGACCGACTCCTTGCTGCGCGGTCGCTTGCAGATAAATTCAATGCCACGGTAGTGCTTAAAGGTTCGGGAACCATCGTGGCCACACCCGGTCAGGTTCCAAAAATCAATGTCAGCGGAAACGGCCTACTGGCAACCGGCGGCACCGGTGACGTACTTGCAGGACTCATAGGCGCCAAATTAGCTAACGGGTTCCCTGCATTCAAGGCGGCTTGTGAAGCGGTATGCCACCATGGAACCGTGGCGGACCAGTGGAATCAAATCCCGCATGCGCTTCAATCGGCCGCCCTCACCGCGAGCGCGCTAAGCAAAAGTCTTTAACGTAGTAAGACAAGTGCGGTAACGATACTTTGCTGCTTCAATTGGCCCATACCTAGCGGCGCTTCTTTGTGGCCTTTTTAGATGGCGCTGCCTGCTTGGATGCAGGCTTAGCTGAGCGAGCGGGTTTGGCGGAGGCATGCTTGCGGGACTCTGCTTTAAAGAACGACCCTCGCGGCATGATTTCACTATCAAACCGATCAGAACCCGGCCTCACCTTGGGTTCACGCGCTGCGCCTTTGTCCGCAAGGGCCCTTGGTGACAAACCGTCATGCTCATTGACCAGTCTAAAGTCAATTTTGCGTCCGTCCAAATCTACACGGCTCACTTGAATACGCACTCTTGTGCCGATCGCGTAACGCGTCCCGGTGCGTTCACCGCGCAATTCCTGGCGCGCCTCATCAAACCGGAAGTACTCGCCACCCAACTCGGTGATGTGAACCAGTCCTTCAACATACATGGCATCGAGCGTGACGAACAGGCCGAAGCTCGTGGCGGATGTCACGACGCCGCCATATTCCTCGCCCAGATGTTCGCGCATGTATTTGCATTTGAGCCACGCTTCCACATCGCGGCTGGCTTCATCGGCCCGGCGCTCATTGGCGCTGCAGTGCAGTCCCGCGGCCTGCCACGCCATTCCTTCCGCATTGGTTTTGCGGGGTTTCACCGATGGCATCGCCACTTTGCCGGCCAATCCTTTTTCCAACCGTCGCGCCAATTTGGCGTGTGCCTCACCAGGCGCAGGTAGTGCGGGCAATTGGTATTTGGTCTTCGCAAGAACGGCCTTAATGACGCGGTGCACCAACAAATCCGGATAACGGCGGATAGGACTGGTGAAATGGGTGTACGCGTCGTAGGCCAGCCCGAAGTGCCCGCTGTTAATGGGCGTGTAAATCGCCTGTTGCATCGATCGCAGCAACATGGAATGAATTTGCTGCGCATCGGGCCGGTCTTTGGTGGCCAACGCGATTGCCTGAAACTCGCCGGGTTTGGGATCGTCGCTGATGGACATTCCAATACCTATCGCTTTGAGGTAATTTCGCAGGATTTCCTTTTTCTCCGGCGTGGGCCCTTCGTGCACTCGAAATAGACCCTGGTGTTTGCTTTGCGCAATGAAGTCCGCACTGCACACATTCGCGGCGAGCATCGCTTCTTCAATCACCCGGTGCGCCACGTTGCGGGTGCGGGGGACGATTTTTTCGATGCGTCCGTTCTCGTCACAGATGATTTGCGTCTCGGTCGTCTCAAAGTCCACAGCACCGCGCTTCTGCCGTGATTTCAGCAGCGCTTGAAAAACACCATGCAAGTTGAGTAAATCTCCAACGCGCTCTTTACGCTTTGCGGCTTCCGGCCCGCGCGTGTTCCCCAATATGGCAGCAACCTCGGTGTAGGTAAAGCGTGCATGGCTCCACATCACAGCCGGATAAAACTGGTAAGCATCGACCTCGCCACCTTCTGTCACGAACATGTCGCACACCATGCACAAGCGCTCTACCTCAGGATTCAGCGAACATAAGCCGTTGGACAACTTCTCCGGCAACATGGGTATGACACGTCGCGGGAAATACACGCTGGTCGCACGGTCGTACGCGTCAATGTCAATCGCGGATCCGGTTTCAACGTAATGACTCACATCAGCGATGGCTACCAGCAATCGCCAACCATTGAGGGCGGTGCGACCGCGTCCCTTGGTGGCAGGCTCACAATAAACCGCATCATCGAAATCACGCGCGTCTTCGCCATCAATGGTGACCAGCGGAACATCCGTCAAATCCACACGGTTCAGGTGATCTTCCGGCCTGACCTTGTCCGGCAAGGTGCGGGCCAATGCGATGCACGCTTGCGAGAATTCGTGTGGCACGCTGTACTTGCGCACGGCGATTTCAATTTCCATGCCGGGGTCGTCTACCTCACCCAGCACTTCCTTGATGCGACCCACGGGTTGTCCGAATAGCGCCGGCGGCTCGACCAGTTCTACCACCACCACCTGGCCTGTTTTGGCCACGCTGGTGGCGCCCTTGGGAATTAATACGTCCTGCCCGTAGCGCTTGTCTTCAGGCGCAACCAGCCAAACGCCACTTTCATGCAGTAGCCTGCCAATGATGGGCTGCTTGGAACGTTCGACAATTTCAACTACCCTGCCCTCCGGGCGGCCCTTGCGATCACTACGCACGATGCGGGCTTTGACGCGGTCTTTGTGCAACACCGCGCGCATTTCGTTCGGGGGTAAATAGATGTCCGGTGCACCGTCATCACGGGTTACAAAACCGTGACCATCGCGATGTCCTTGAACAACGCCTTCAATTTCGTCCAGCAAGCCGCTGGTATGGCTGATATTTTTGATACAATAGCTCTCTTTCCTGAGATGCCCAGATGGCGGAATTGGTAGACGCACTAGTTTCAGGTACTAGCGAGTAACTTCGTGGAGGTTCGAGTCCTCTTCTGGGCACCATTGATGGTAATAGTAATAGACAAAAAGCCGCTAATTTCTTAGCGGCTTTTTTGTTTCTGCTTAATTTGTGTTGAATGCAACGTATTGGCAATGCGCACTTGCTAAAAAGGCACTGCCACCAAGTCGTGACCTTGCGCACTGACGATACGCGCCTTGGTAAATTCCCCGACCTTTAGCGTTTTACTGATTTTTTCGGGTGGCAGCAAACGTACTACGCCATCAATTTCAGGCGCATCGGCATAGGAGCGGCCAACTCCACCCTTTTTGCCCATGCCCGGTGCGGAATCTATTAGCACCTGCATCGTGGCGCCGACGCGCCGTTGCAAACGTGCAGCCGACACTTCTTCGGCAATCGCCATGAAACGCGCGCGGCGCTCTTCACGTAACTCGATTGGTAACATGCCAGGCAAATCGTTGGCGGTAGCACCATTTACTGCACTGTAGGCGAAGCAACCTGCGCGATCAATTTGCGCCTCCAGAATGAAATCGAGCAAATGCACAAACTCGGCCTCGGTTTCTCCCGGAAAGCCCGCAATGAACGTGCTGCGCACCACGAGTTCAGGGCAAGCCGCACGCCACTGTTGTATGCGTTCCAGATTCTTTTCTCCGCTTGCAGGACGCTTCATGCGCTTTAGCACATCCGGGTGGCTATGCTGCAATGGAACATCTAGGTACGGCAACACCCGACCGGCGGCCATGAGAGGCAGGATTTCATCGACGCTGGGATAGGGGTAAACATAGTGCATACGTACCCATGCGCCGTAAGGCTCTGCAATCTCACCCAAGGCCTGCACCAGCTCAAACATGCGCGTCTTGATGGGTTTGCCATCCCAAAAACCCGTGCGGTATTTGACATCCACACCATAAGCCGAAGTGTCCTGGCTGATGACCAGCAGTTCTTTGACGCCGCCTTCAAACAATGCACGCGCCTCCGTCAGCACCTCGCCTATGGGGCGGGACACCAGATCGCCGCGCATGGACGGGATGATGCAAAACGTGCAGCGGTGGTTGCACCCCTCACTAATCTTTAAATAAGCGTAATGACGGGGCGTAAGTTTGATACCCGCCACGCCGAATGAATTAGGCACCAGATCGGTAAATGGGTCATGGGGCTTAGGTAAATTCAGGTGTACCGCGTCCATCACTTCCTGCGTGGCGTGCGGCCCGGTCACTGCAAGCACTTTGGGGTGCATTTGACGTACCAGATTCCCCCCCCCGTCGGCGGTTGTTTTGGCACCCAGACAGCCGGTAACGATGACTCGTCCGTTTTCCGCCAAAGCCTCACCGATAGTGTCCAGACTTTCCTTGACCGCATCGTCAATGAAGCCGCAGGTGTTCACAATGACAAGATCAGCGCCCTGAAATGTTTTAGAAGTTTGATAACCCTCTGCGCTCAGCTGCGTGAGGATTAACTCGGAATCAGTTAATGCCTTGGGACAACCAAGGCTGACGAAGCCGACCTTTGGTGCGGCGGAGTGGGTGGAAGTCGTAGAAATGGTATCGCTCATGCCCGAATTGTCCCAGCATTTGCCACCTACCGCGCTAAAGCCCTATCGCTTGATGCCCAAGGACCCCAGAAATTGCTCCGTTTGCTTTTGCATACGATCCTGCATCTGTTGCAAAACGTTGGCACCCATGACACCTGGAACTATCGGCACCTGCAGGTCCATCAAGGCTTGGATATTCTTTTCCAGGTAGCCACCCATCAAGCCCTGCATGGTGTGCCCGTAAAAACGGATGATGTTGGAGAGGACCGGCGCTGTGAACATCGGCGAACCGTTGGCTTCCTCTTCCAAAATAATCTGCAACAAAATACTGCGGGTCAGGTCCTCGCCAGACTTGGCATCGCGCACCACAAAGCTTTCGCTATTCATCACCAGTTGTTTGATTTCAGTGAGGGTGATGTAACTCGAAGTATCCGTGTCATAAAGTCTGCGGTTGGGATACTTCTTGATGACGCGCTCATTGGACTGGCCATCTTTGGCTTGGGCTTTGGACATAGGTGGGGTACCGGGTACTTGCAAGACTATTGCACTGCAACACATTCTACGGACGCTGCGCTGGCTTTCCAATCTGAGTAACCCTAAGCTCCGTCTGAAATTACTTAAGCCCTTTCAGAATTGCAGGATCAAACGGCTTGCGGCTAAATACCTCACGCAACAAGGGCTCAAAGTGACTCAGGGGTTTGGTCGGATAGGTAGGGTCAAACGCAGCCTGGTCGTAAACCGCGCAAAACCGTTGGCACGATTCAAACCACGGATGGTCCCTATAAGCAAAATGTCCAGAGGCATCTTTGTCATAAAAGTGCGCATAGAACTGCATCTGAAACAAGCCATGCATCTCGACCACCCAGGTCACTTCAGCACGCACGTAGGGACGCAAAATGCTTGCAGCCATCTGTGAATGGTTTTCAGGCGCCAACTCGTCGCCAATATCATGCAACAAGGCGGCGACGATCAATTCAATGTCCGCGCCGTCATTTTCTGCACGGGTTGCACTTTGCAAGGAATGCTCAAGTCGACTGACCTTATAACCTTGCAGTGATTCTCCCAGTCGCCCTAATGCGACCAGCAAGCGATCCGGCACTGCACGAATGTATTCATGCTCAAGTTTCTGCAGGAACAGGTATTCCTCCTTGTTACCGTCCTTCATTGCGATGAATTCGACTTGAATCATAGTGTGTGCCTTCGATCGATTGGAGGGTTAACTGAATTTGCGTTTCAACACGCGGTAAAGACTACGCGGTCCATCCCGGTCAATGTAGCAGCCTTGCAGCTGCCTGTGTCCTTCTGAAGGGTCGAAGGATGTACGACCGTGCAGTACACGATTGTTATCAAACATCATCATCTCACCCGGATTGAGCCGAAAATGCAATTGGTACCGGGGATCTTCAAACAAGAGTCCCAAGCGCTTTCGCGCTGCATGGTACGCCCGGGTATCTTCTTCGGAGATCAGGGGAATATCGTCCAGGCGCGGGCTGTAATGCACACCGGTCATGTGCCCAGCCCCGTCCAATTCAATCATGGGCTTGACGGCAACCAGTTGTGTGGTAGCGTCGCGGTACTCATAACGTACCGGGATGCGGCTTAGCAAATCAAATCCCTTGGGGTCTTCCAAACGCACTTGCTGCGCCACTGCCAAGCTGTCTACCAAGGTGGAAAACCCCCCTGAGGTTTCATTTTGCAGGCACTGCAAAATCTGAATGCCCGGCACCGGCGTGCGGTACGGATTGTCAGTATGCGGACCCAACGCAACAGGGCGGTAGGCAAGGTCGTTGGAGTCGGGGCGCGAATAGACCTCAAAAAACGATCCGAAATTGGTGGTGCGTACAAAACCGAAATGATGGGCGATGGTGAGGATCGAATCCGCCTGGGTCGGAGTCTGGTTCACCAGCAAAAAACCCAGCGTTATGAAGTCGTGCAAGGCTTTGAGCAACACTTTCTCGTTCTGCAGAGTAGCCCACAAATAAACGGGCTTGTTGGGCATATCGGCCCGCCACAGTGTTGCCTCCGGACAGCCCTCGGTCAACACCGATCCCTCAATAAGTTCCATCGGGTCGTACAAACCTGAGAAACCATCACTAAAACCCAAATGCAAATGTGCACCTTCATGGCGCGCCGAAACCAACGTCAAATCGTCCGGTAGCAAGTGTGGATTCATTAAACGCTGACCGGTCACAACATCGCGCTGGCTGGGATCGGGACTGCGGGCGCGCAACCACAAGGCTGGCAAAACGGTATCTCCCTTGTCGTTGCGCAGTACGACTTGCGGTTTTTTCGGGTTGTCCAAAACATGAATTTCAGGCACTTAAAAATCTCCTTGAATATGGCAAAGCGGTCCTGCTTTACAAGGTGTCGAGTCTGATTGATCCGTGTCATAGCTTCAAACGAAAAAAATTTTGTTATAGGATAAGTTTTACTAATGCCTCACTTATGGAAGCAACATGTCCAGACTGCCCCCACTCAATTGGCTGCGCGCATTTGAAGCCTCTGCCAGAGCATTAAGCTTTACCGCTGCCGCGCAAGAATTAAGTATGACGCAGTCGGCCGTGAGCCAGCAATTAAAAAGCCTGGAAAACGCGCTTGGCCGGGTCCTGTTTTTGCGCAGTGCGCGAGGATTAGAACTCACCGATGAAGGACGTGGCTACCTGCCTACCGTACAGGCCGCGTTTGCCTTGCTTGAAGAAGGCACGCATGTGCTGACCGGCAGAAACGCGCCCGATGTACTGGAATTGCAGGTGAATTTGTCATTTGCGCTTTTCTGGCTCAGCCCTCGAATGGAGAGTTTTCTGTCGCAATTTCCATGGGTGCAACTCAACCTGGCCACAGCCATCTGGAGCGAAGACCGGCCCAATGCCACGGCCTCCGCACACATTGTTTTCGGCCAAAGTAAGCGCGAAGGAAAGACCGGCAAGCGGCTTACCCGCGACCATATCTTCCCGGTATGTTCCCCAAAACTGGCGCGTCAGATTCACTCGCTCGACGACTTGCTCGCCCAACGACTTTTTGACTTGCCCGGTACAGTGCAAAGTTGGTCCTCGTGGCTTAATGCAAACCCTGCGTCAAAAGGACACGTCCTGCCCGTCATACACCGCGCAAGCACTTGGGCTTTGAGTCTGCAATGGGCGCAACAGGGACTGGGAATTGCTCTGGCGCATGACACGGTTGCGAACGATCTGCTGGAAAGCGGCAAACTGGTGCGGCCGTTTGATTTTTCCATCCCCATGAAAGAGTCGTACTATTTAATCGCGCCCGAAGGCTCACATACGAATGCAGCGGCAAAAGCATTCAAAGAATGGCTTTTGCGGGAAATGTCGGCTTTTCAGGAAAAAGGAGAAAAACCTTGAACTCAGAACTAGGCACCCAAATTGCCAAACCGATCACCGGCGGTTGCCTTTGTGGCAGCGTCCGCTACACAGTGACTGGCCCATTGCGCGACATCGTTGCCTGCCACTGCGAGCAATGCAGACGCAGCAGCGGCCATTTTGTTGCTGCGACGGCGTGCCGCAAGAAGTATTTCACCCTCGACAAGCTAGATACCCTGCGTTGGTTCAGCGCTGTGCCCGGATTTAGACGAGGCTTTTGTAACGCTTGTGGCTCCAGTCTATTTTTTGAAGAAGAAGGTGGAGAAAGAATGTCTATTGCCGCTGGCAGCCTGGACAAACCGCAAGGCCTGCGCATTGCCGCACACATCTTTACCGCGGAAGCTGGTGATTACTACACCATAGAACAAGGCGTGCCTCAGTCATCAGTCCATACGCATCAGGTCAAACTACCATGAAAGGCTGCCTATTGGCACCACCGCCTCGTTGGAAACTGCACAAGCGGACAGGATACAGGCCTCGAATCTATTTCTCCAAACACGGGCCAATAAGAGCATTGTTTCGGAGTGTGACCCAGCTCGTATCGGTGCCATAAAATTGGAGCTACCCGACATGAAAAAGCAAATCAATCCGTTGCTGCACTGTCCGCCCGATAATGCAAAAAACGAACGCGATGATCGGATTTGATGCATAAAAGCCACATTAAGCATTAAATGAGGCTCAAACCTTATCCCAAACTTTTGCATACCTGCGCTATTCAAACTGAGCGATTACCATGCCGCATAAGCGTGCTTTTGAAACGTCAACCGATCCTTCACAGGTTAAAAATTAGTGCCTGTGAAGCAAAAATGGCTGGCGTCACAGATAATCCAGTTTTGATCAAACGAATATAAAAACCATGACCTTCAGCGTGAAAGGAATCACCATGATGGATTTCAGGT
>CANBYM010000151.1 GCA_947373605.1 Comamonadaceae bacterium | reverse complement strand
GGCTTGCCCTGCCGGCGCACTTCGAAATGCAACTTGACGCGATCCGCATCCGAATTGCCCATCTCCGCGATCTTTTGGCCCTTTTTCACGCTCTGGTCTTCTTTGACCAACAGCGTTTGGTTGTGTGCATAGGCGGTGAGGAACGTGTTGTTGTGCTTGAGAATAATGAGCTTGCCATAGCCCCTCAATCCCTCGCCTGCGTATACCACCTTGCCCTCAGCCGAGGCCAGCACGGCATCACCCGCAGCGCCGCCAATATCCAGACCTTTGTTTTTGACTTCATCAAACTCAGTCAACACCGGACCTTTGGCAGGCCAGATCCAACCCAAATCCTCATCGCCCACTGCAGCAGATCCTGCAACGGGTGCCACCACTACTGCAGGCGAAGCAGGCGGCTTGGAAGCCGCCGATGCTGGCGCAGCGCTGGCGGCAGAACTCGCCGCAGGAGCAATCGCTGTGCTCGTAGCCGTGCCGTTTGACACTGGTTTGGAAACAGCCACAGCAGCACCATCAGTGCTGGTTGGAGGAACCACACGCACGACTTGTCCTACTTCAATTTTGTTGGGGTTTTCCAGCGCATTCCACCGCGCAATATCCTTGGGACTTTGTCCATTTTCCAGCCCTATGCGAATCAAGGTATCGCCAGGTTTGACCGTGTAGTAGCCAGGCTTACCCGCATTTTCGAAACCGGGGGCAGGCTTGACCACCGGTACACCCGCCGCGGCTACAGGCTTGGCATTCGCCGAACGGTCTTCCACCGGAGCCCGGTTCATGGGAGTGGATCCGCAGCCTGCCAACACCAGTGCAAATGCAACAGTGCCTAAAGCACAACCACGACGAATCAAACCGTACATAAATCTTTCCTTCTAAGCAACGCCCGATTTTAGAGGGACAAAGTGCACAGCTTCCAACAAACTCTGCTGATAACCATTGGCAGTCTTGTCCACCACCAGCAGTGCTTGCCCGCCGCCTGCCATCGCCTTAGAGTGCACTGGCGCAACCAGGCGCCCACCAACGGCCAGTTGGTCCAGCCAAGCCTGCGGCACCGCATCACCTCCCGCAGCAGCGATGATGCCTGCATAGGGCGCGCCCTTTTCGTAACCATGCATGCCGTCGCCAAACAGCAAATGAACATTGGCCAACCGAAAATGGCGCAGGTTTTCACGCGCCTTGTCGTGTAATCCGCGCAGCCGCTCAATGCTGTAGACCTCTTGGGCCAACAAACTCAAAACTGCCGCCTGATAGCCACAGCCCGTACCAATCTCCAGTACGCGGCCCAATTTGCCTGCTGACCCGCTACGCAGCAGCTCGATCATCCGGGAGACCACGCCCGGCTTGGAAATAGTCTGCCCCAGGCCAATTGGCAAGCTGGTGTCTTCGTAGGCCTGATTCACTAGCGCACTGTCTACAAACCGATGGCGCTCTACCGTGCCCATGGCCTTAAGCACCTCGGCATCGACAATGCCCTGCTTTTGCAGTAGCTGAACCATGCGCGCACGCACGGCTACAGAGTCCATGCCCAAGCCCTGAGGCCTGCTTGCGAGCGGAATGGAGGCAAGCGAAGATGCACGGAGCGCACTGGCTCTACCGTCCCCGACCCGCGAATTCGACAACTTGGCGGGAAACGACGCACGCGCTTTCTCGGTCATACGGGCGGCTTCTCCAATTCGCTCGCTAAACGTGCCGCCGTCTGCGACCAATAGCCCAGGCTGTCGTGGTCGGTCAAATCCACCTTTAGAGGCGTAATTGCCATGTGACCTGTAGCGGTAGCATGGAAGTCAGTACCCTCAGCATCGTCCATCACGGGTCCGGCTGCGCCGATCCAGTACATGGTCTCACCACGCGGACTTTGCTGCTGAATCACTTTTTCAGCGGCATGGCGTTTACCCAGCCTGCACAACTTCATCTTTCCAATTTCGGCAAAGGGCAAGTTGGGAATATTGACATTCAACAGCCAGGGCTTCGGGGTAATCAGCTGCTGGTGATGCATCGCCAATACCAATTCGCGTGCCTTCAGCGCCGCGCTCTCTAGATGCACCCAGTCTTTGTGCACCTGGGAAAACGCAATCGCCGGTATGCCGAATAAAAAACCCTCCATCGCCGCCCCCACCGTGCCGGAATAGATGGTGTCATCACCCATATTCGCACCGTTATTGATGCCGGAAACCACCAGATCAGGCCGGTAGTCCAATAATCCCGTCAATGCGATATGCACGCAATCAGCAGGTGTTCCATTGACGTAGCGAAAACCATTGGCAGCGCGATGCACATAAAGTGGGGAGTGCAAGGTAAGCGCATTGGATTTGGCGCTGTTGTTTTGCTCGGGGGCAATCACCTCGACCTGCGCTACATCTTTCAGCGCCTCGTACAAGGCTACTATGCCCGGGGCCTGGTAGCCATCGTCATTGGAAATCAGTATTTTCATGATGTGAGTGTGTTGCTCCGGATTGTAGGTGGGGCTCCAACATAAGGTCACCGCAGGGACACCTTGGGCCAGCCGGTGACATCAACATTCCAACGCCGCCCCTATCATCACGCCACACAACAAGGAGACATGAATGCACGCTTGGCTTTGCGAAAACCCGACCGGAGTAGATGACCTGCAATGGAAAAAAATCCCCACACCCCAAACCGGTGCGGGTGAAGTGCTTATTCAGATTCACGCGGCCAGTCTAAATTTTCCTGATTTACTGATCGTGCAAAACAAGTACCAGATGAAGCCGCCCCTGCCCTTTGTCCCCGGCTCCGAATACGCCGGAGTCGTCCAAGCGGTGGGTGAAGGTGTCAACCACCTCGCAGTGGGACAACATGTCGCCTGCCTGAGCGGCACTGGGGGATTCGGTACCCATACCCTGGCTCCCGCTGCGCTGTGCATGCCATTGCCCGATGGATTTCCCTTTGTCGACGCGGCTGCATTCATCATGATTTACGCCACCTCACACCATGCTTTGATAGACCGCGCCCAACTTAAGGCGGGAGAAACTGTGCTGGTTCTCGGCGCAGCGGGCGGCGTGGGCACGGCAGCGATTCAAATCGCAAAAGCAGCCGGTGCGCGCGTCATCGCGGCGGCTTCCACACCTGAAAAATGTGCTCTGTGCACATCCATTGGCGCGGATGCCACCATCAATTACGCCACTGAAAATCTACGGGATGCAATCAAAACACTGACCGCCGGCAAAGGACCGGACGTAATCTATGACCCGGTTGGAGGTGACATCGCTGAACCGGCATTCCGCTCCATCGCCTGGCGCGGGCGATATTTGGTGGTCGGCTTTGCGTCCGGCCCCATCCCCGCCTTGCCATTCAACCTTGCGCTGCTCAAGGGCGCATCCATCGTAGGTGTGTTCTGGGGCGACTTTGCAAAACGCGAACCCAAAAACAATGCACGCATGATGGGCGAATTAGCGCAGTGGTACGGCAAGGGAAAAATAAAGCCGGTCATTGATCGCACCATGCACATGGCTGATCTCAAAGCGGCCTACGCCCACATGGGTTCGCGCGCAGTGATGGGAAAGTTGGTGATGGTGAATTAAAAACGCCCGCCAAATCATTGGGTGGCTTTTCATCGAATCATTTGAAGTGGCTTATGGGCCTCGATCCCACGACAACACAGTATTGCCGCTCTAAGATCTGACATTTGCCTGGAGTCCGGTGAAGCTACGACCATGCTCGCCAGGCCTGGCTGCTTCGCCGTCTGCGTTCAATACAAGGATGTCAGTGTGGAAAGCAATCCCATCAATCACACTTCTGATGCGCACCCACTCCTACTACTCGGCACACCAATTTCTACAACCGCTTTCTAGAACACTGACTGGGACCGCCAAGTGAACCTCTCGACCGCAGCGGGCGACCACCTGACGTTTCGCAATTCAGTAATGTGGACATCCAGTTCAATCCCAATCAGTAACCGATCACCGAAACGACCTTGATACCCAAGGTGGCCTTTGGCTATCTTTACGCGCTAATTCGGAGCGGTCTTTAAGCAGCTACCCTACTTGGGTTGAAGGAGGGACAAATATTCTTCCAATCTGTCGAGTACGCTGCTCCAGCCTGGGTTCATGCTGGCGTGGCCAGAAAGGAAGGTTGCTTCCTCTGGCTCGCTAGCTTCGTACGGCTCCCACTGGATGGTGAGCAAAGTGCCGCCGTCTTGCTCGTTGAATGTTGTGGTGCTTAGGATGCGTAGCGGCCAGGATGCGTTCCACGGGTTGCGTGCTACACCGCCATGCTCGTCTGAGAAGTGTTGCATCAGCACAATCGTCACAGGAGCTTGAATCTCCCGGAACAGCCACAATCCCCACAAAGCGCCGCCGCCTTCCAGCGCCTGTGAGTAATGAAACGTGCCACCCACGCGGAAGTCCATCACACTGTGTGACATGCGCACCCCCTTTGGACCGAACCAGTGCAGCAGGTGCTCAGCCTGGGAGTACGCATCCCACACCAGCTGGCGGGGGGCTTTGAGGTGGCGGGAAATTACAAATGGTGGGTTGTTCATGAGGTACCCTTTTTGGTTGATGCGAGTAGCGTTGTCGGGGAGGCCTGTAACACGGCCAGATAGTCCTCAAGCCGATCCAGCCGTTCCTCCCAATGCTGCCGGTACTGCGCCACCCAATCGGCCGCTTCACGCAACGGAGCGGCTTGCAGTTGGCATGGCCTCCACTGCGCTTGGCGTCCTTGGCGTACCAGCCCGGCATGCTGCAGCACCTTCAGGTGCTTGGTGACCGCGGGTGCACTCATGGCAAAGGGTTGGGACAACTCAGCCACCGATGTTTCGCCAAGCGCCAGTCGTGCCAAAATAGCTCGTCGCGTGGGGTCCGCAAGGGCCGCAAAGGTGGTGCTTAAGGAATCGTTAGAAGGCATAGACATATATTAATTAACCTTTAGGTTAAATACAACAGACTCAATGCTCAATTGATATGCCAACGTGATGCTCACATGTATGAACTCATGTCCGTTCAGGTGACCGCTATGGTTACATTGCTCTCTTAGCAATGTCCGCCACCCGGCAATCAAATGAAGAAATCGACTCAAAGCGGAAAACTGATGGATCGTTTTCATCGCCACGACGCAGCCATTCACCGCGAGCGGTGTTCAGCACGATTGCCATGCAAAACACACAACTGATAACTGATACCTGAGCGCTAAATTTATTTCAATCAGTTGGTCCCAGGACAAGATCAAGTTCAATTGGAATTTCCGGCCGTCCACGCCCATTCAATGCAGTGCCGGTCACGACGGCGCTCAGCATCAGTCGGTTGTCTAACTTCCGGAAAATGCTCTGATTGAACTGAAGGCGAATGCGTCCGTTCCGGCTGAATTGAGTTCGGACAGTGAATGTATCGCCACTGGTCAGGGAGGCCTTGAAGTCAACTTCAATGCGAGTGACCACCAAACTGATACCCCGTTTGGATAGTTCGCCAAATTTAATGCCAAGCCCCAGAAGAAACTCGTGCCGCGCATGTTCCAAATAGTTGAGATAAACCGCGTTGTTGACCACATGGTCCATGTCGCACTCGTAGTCACGAACCTTAAACTCCAAATCAAACACTTTTTCTGTCATGTTCATACCTTCATCATCACGCTCATATTTCGTCTCTTCCAGGCCGGCACTTCCCTCACTGGGGCGATTAGTCGCTTGTTTTCAAAGCTAGCATTTCTTGACCGCCGCATCGCGATCCTGTAAGGCAATGGTTCCGTTCTCCAATAGGGACTTCAGATTGGAAAGAATCATCGGCCATCCATCGGACACCGCTCCGATAAGTTTGGATGGCTCGCGCTCTATGGAATGGGTAATCGTAAGCTTGACCGCTGATCCACTGAGTTCCAGGTCCATCGTGCAAAGCGAATTGCCTTCTGCCTTGAGTTCCGGATTGTCCTGATGCTGCCAGCGAATTACCAGGCGGCGCGGGGGCTCCGATTCGATGATATCGCCGGCATCACATACGCTGGCATCAGGGCGCACCATCTTCCATGGTGAACCGGCAACCCACTGGCTTTCGCAATGCATGCCGAACCAGTACTGCTTCATGAATGTCTCGTCAGTTAGTGCAAACCACAACTTCTCAGGTGTGGTGTGGATGTAGGTCACATAGACAAAAGTTGATCTAGCCATTTGGTTTCTCCAGTCGTCGTTTCAAATCGTTGAGCGCCTTGAGGCGCCGCCTTTCAAATTTCGCAATCCAACGCCCGTAGATGTCTTGAAGGGGAACCGGGTTGAGAAAATGAAGCTTTTCACGGCCCTGCCACTTGGTGGCCACCAGGTTGGCCGCCACAAGTAGCGCCAGATGCTGGGTTACACCTTGGCGCGTCATATCAAGGTGTTCGCACAGCTCGTTGAGAGTGCGACCATCATTCGCATACAGCAAGTCCAGCAATGTGCGCCGGCTGGGATCGGCAAGTGCCTTGAACAACAGGTCAGAGTCGCCAGGGTCTTGGGCCATGAATTCCTAAAGGCAAGTAATTTATTACATGTAATATATGCAACAAATTACTTGCATGTCAAGCTAGACGCACGCCAATTTCCAAGACCGGCTTACGGAAAGCAAAATAGTTCATGCGATACGTCACTGAGACTACCAGCCGAAATTCGATTGGGCTGCCACATTGCAGAACTTCGACAGCCCGAGTTCTCAATTACAGTCATTCGCTTCAAAAGGGCTGCCTGTGGCTCGCTATTACGTTGCGCTGGCGTATCCGTAGATTCTTTCGGGCGGAAGGCGTGCGATGTTCGCCGGCGGAGGCGTACTGCCTACAATGGCATGTTCAGGCAGCGCTGTGTCGTATTGCAAATTATGGGTTAGTGGGCGACCGGTGGCATCGATAATGCAACTCACCTTGGGACATTTGGGATTGGCGGTTCGGCGCATCACTACTGCAACTTCACCGGAAACCAGCTTCACTACCTCTCCGGGCGGGTAGACGCCAAACTCCTTAATGATTGCGCTGGAAATGGGACCGCCCTTGTCTTCGCTGTAAAGTTGCTTGGCTGCATCCCGAATAGACAGAGGTTCCCTGATTGTTCGAGGGCTTATTTTTGCCATGAACACATCTGTCACTCGCAGCGCAACGGCAATTTCCGTCACGTCTTTCAGGCCCTGGTGATACCCACTCCCGTCTGGGCGTTCGTGATGTTCTAAAACAGCGCTGAGCCAATCGGCATCAGTTATCCCGACCTTTTGCAACCACTCCAACGCTTCCCTCGGATGCTGGCGGATCAAGAGTCTCTGACTCTCACGCATCGGGACATTTTGCTTGGCCATATGTCCCTGTAAAGCCAGAACTGAAAAATTCATGGTGATTGCTGCACCCATCAGACTTGCAATCCGCGACTCTGGCCAGTTCAACCGTCGCGCCATGAGCAGGCTTAGTACCGCCGTGTGTATGGAGTGGCTATAGCCATAGAAGAAAAGATCGGCATTTTCTTGCCGCACGGCGTGATACAGCGCAATGTCAACGTCTTTGTCAACCAACCCGATCAGTGCCTGAACAAAATCACAAATTTTCTCAGCAACTTCTGTTGTAGGCACATGCGTGTCTATCAGCAGACGCATCTGATTTGGCAAATCGTCCCATAAGCCGAATAGATTAGGAGGGCGTTTGGACGTGGATGCTGATGCCTGCGAAACAATCAGCCTTTCCGCGGTCCTTGCATCCTCTAGATCGACAAAAGCACCTCTTTCCAATAAGAGATCTAGTTGTGGCTGACTCTCAATGATCTGGCCCTTTGAGAGAAGTAGCCGTTCGCTGGCATCCCGAACATTCCAAGGCAGTGGAATACCTATTTGAACCTTTGAAGCAGGTAGCCGTAGTAACTTCATAGACAACCCTCTCCGATCACGCGCTGATATGTGCCATCACATGTGAGCGAAGTCCACAGATGATCATTTTGTAAGCACCCTCTAACCTTTCCACGTTGGGCAGTCCTTTCAAGGAGACTGCCGAGGTACTCATTACGCTTAAAAAAAAGAGACATGAAACGTACCGAAAAATGGAAGAATGCACTAAAAGTGATCCATATTGGCATATTGAGCCGCTCGGCATACAGCAATGGCCTCCTCAAAATCCAAATCCTGAATAGATGCCTCCAACCGCTGATACGTTGCCTCTGGCAAATGCATCAGCACATCACGAGATTCCGCAAAGTAGCTCAAACCCGCATAGTCTTCAGCATCCAAGTAAGTTTTCAGCTGCTGCAAGACCGTGTCGATCTTTGCCGCATCAAAGCCGGCCAGATCGGCATCGCCCGTCGTTTGGGCTTGATCATGTAGGAATTTCTCAAAGGTCTGTTTGAACTCTGATTGGGCATATTGTTCAAGCGCTTTAACTCCCGATATTTGCCCCCTTAAATCTTCGAGGCTTTTCTCTGCACGAAGCTTTGACTCCATCTCTCCCAAGAAATTCTTAAGCGCCGTGAGCCCGATCGTTGCGGCAGCACCCTTGTAGGTATGCAGTAGACCCAGTGCTTGATCCATATTTGACGCTTCAATGGCGCCAAAAAGTCCTGAGCGCAACTCCGGCAACTGATTGACGAATGTAGTTGCGGCTCGTTTGTAAACCGGAACCATTCCCCCTAACTTGGCAATCGCATCGGCAATATCTTTTTCTACAGCGTTTCGTTCAGTGATCGGCGTAGTTCCTATCACCACATTCGCATCAGTTGCAATCGCGTCTCCATTAAATAGACCCCCCACTAATCGGAGGATCATGGACACTAATTGTGTTAAATCAAAAGGTTTCGCCAGGTGATCGTTCATCCCGGCTTGGAGACATCGCTCTCGATCAGATGCCATCGCATTTGCGGTCAACCCAACAATGGGCAACCGCTCAAGACCCAACTTATTTCGAATAGTCCGGGTTGCCTCGTAACCGTCCATTACCGGCATCTGTACGTCCATCATGACGATGTCATATTGCTCTTTAGCGGATGCAATGGCATTCACTCCCTGACGGCCATCCGATGCAATAGAAACAATGGCACCTTGCCCCGTGAGAAGCTCCTCAGCGACTTGCTGGTTAATGGCATTGTCTTCAACCACCAATATCCGTATTCCATTGAGCTTTCGGGAAGCACCAAAAATGGATGTGTGTCCCTTGCTGCGACCAGTAACTGGCCGCCTGAGTGCATTGCGCAAAACATGCGCTGTAAATGGCTTTGCAATGAGCAAATCAACGGATGCTTGTTCTTCCGCAGTACGCTGATCCAGGCGGTCGCG
>CANBYM010000150.1 GCA_947373605.1 Comamonadaceae bacterium | reverse complement strand
ATCTGACCGGTGGTCAATGCCGCTACATCCGCAGTAGTGATCGCTACAACCTGGCTTGTCTTGAGTGCAGCCACATCCGCCGTCGTAATCGCCACAGTTTGTGTGGTGGTGATTGCAGGGATCTGTGTCGTTGTCAGTGAAACAATCTGTGTCGTTGTCAGTGAAGCAATTTGTCCTGTCGTCAAACTCGCCAGATCGGAAGTACTGATGGCAACAATCTGGGAAGTCTTCAGTGTCGCAACATCGACCGTTTCAAAAGCGGACGCCTGGGCAGTGCTGAGTACAGCGACTCCAGAGGTGCTCAATGCCGGCGTTTGTGCCGTGGTCAGCGCAACAATTTGCGATGTGGTAAGGGCAACCACTTGGCTAGTTGTCAAAGCTGCAACACCAGAAGTCGTCACCGCTTGAATCTGACTGGTACCCAGCGCCGCCACATCGGCAGTTGAAATGGCAGCAATCTGCGAAGTTTTGAGTGCGGCAATGTCCGCTGTAGTGATCGAAGCAGCTTGACTGGTCGTCAAAACGCCGACCTGCGTGGTCGTAAGCGACGACGCTTGCGTGGTCGTCAATGCAACTACCTGCGCCGTTCCCAAAGCCACGACACTTGCCGTGGTCAAGGCTACCACCTGCGATGTCTTCAAGGCAGCAATGTCAACAGTCTCGATTGCTGCAACCTGGGTTGTCGTCAATGCTGCTATGTCGGTCGTGGTAGCTGCCTGGACTTGGCCCGTGGTCAATGCCACCACCTGTGAGGTGGTCAAGGCTACCGTTTGTGCCGTGGTCAGCGCGGCAACACCGGCGGTAGTAACCGCCTGAATCTGACTGGTTCCTAATGCAGCCACATCGGCAGTGGACAAGGCGGCCACTTGGGTAGTCTTGAGTGCCGCAATATCTACGGTTTCTATCGCTGCAGCTTGCGAGGTGGTAAGTGCACCGACTTGCGTAGTTGTCAGACTGGAAATTTGCCCGGTGGTGAGTGCCACGACTTGTGCGGTGCCCAGGGCCACGACACTGGCGGTGGTCAGCGCGACAACCTGCGATGTTTTCAAAGCAGCAATATCAACGGTTTCGACAGCGGCCACCTGTGAGGTAGTCAAAGCAGCCACGTTCGTCGTCGTAACCGCCTGCACTTGGCTCGTAGTCAGCGCCACCACCTGGGCAGTCGTCAGCGCAACCGTCTGGTCACTGGTCAACGCTGCAATGCCTGCCGTTGTAACGGCCTGAATTTGGGCAGTTCCCAATGCAGCCACGTTGGCGGTGGAAATGGCGGCAACCTGCGTGGTCTTCAAAGCTGCAATATCAGCAGTCTCGATAGCAGCAGCCTGTGTAGTGGTTAGTGCACCTATCTGCCCGGTAGTCAAGCTGGAAATCTGTCCGGTGGTCAAAGCTACTACTTGCGCTGTTCCCAATGCGGCCACGCCCGACGTTGTAAGCGCCACTACTTGCGATGTCTTCAGCGCAGCAACATCGACAGTTTCGAGTGCGGCTACCTGGCTTGTTGTTAATGCAGCGACATTTGTAGTAGTTACCGCTTGTACCTGGCCGGTCGTCAAAGCTATTACTTGGGCGGTAGTCAATGCCACGGTCTGGCCGGTGGACAGTGCTGCGATATCAGCTGTAGTAACTGCCTGAACCTGGCTGGTTCCAAGTGCAGCCACATTGGCGGTATTCAAAACTGCAATCTGACTTGTTTTCAGGGCTGCAATATCCACTGTTTCGATTGCGGCCACCTGTGTGGTCGTTAGCGCACTGACCTGATCGGTGGTCAGTGATGCAATCTGCTTTGTAGTCAGCGCGATAATTTGCGCGGTGTTTAGGACCGATGTTTGACCGGTACCGAATGAAACAATGTCTTGCGTCGTAATGGCCGCGATCTGGTCCGTTTTGAGTGCCGCGACATTGGTGGTACTTAACGCCTGGATGCTTCGGGTGGTCAGCGCCTGCACCTGCAGCGTGGTGAAGGCCTGAACTTGTGCAGTGTTGAACACAGCAATATCGTCCGTCGTGAACGCGGCAATCTGCGTTGTCGTCAGAGACGCTATTTGTGCTGTGGTTAAACCACCAAGATTGCTTGCCATATCGCTTCCTTTTGAACTTTATGTTCGTTCCACCCTTAACCGGCCACCAACTCGTGTGCACGCCACAATAGCTATCCGCACACTCTCCTCAAAAAATCCGGCAACGCAAAAGCATTTGCCCAATACGGCCATCACTGATCATCGACCAGTTTGTAAGTTACTTTAGAAAAAATTTACACAGACACACATTATTTTGTGGAGTGCAGTTTTAAAAAAGTGATTTACATCAAAACTATCATTTTTTAGCTGCAAGTAGCCCTTTTGCCTCAGCTGGCCCGACCCAACATCCTATTCAATAACAGTGTGCACAAAGTCACGCTTTCCGTGATTTTTTCCAGTCAGCTGCCCGTCTGGCACCTTCGCTCACTTGCGCAGGACTGTTGACAGCACCGGAGCGCCCCAGATTGGCCTTCGCGGCAGCATCCCCATATCCAGCCGCAACAGCAAACCACTTGTGAGCCTCAATGGAATCCTGCGCCACCCCCTCACCAGTGGCATACATTAAGCCCAACCGTGATTGCGCTTGTGTGACACCCTGCTTCGCTGCATCCAGTAACAACTCAAAGGCCGCAGTGGCATCTACTGCCACACCTTGGCCCTTGAGTTTGGCCATAGCGAGGTTGTAGAGGGCTTCCGGATCACCTTGCGCTGCTGCCTTTTGCCAGCAAACTGCCGCCTGAACAGGGTTGTCCAAAAGCGCATACAGCAAGCCCAAATTAGACTGCGCCGCTAAAAATCCCTGGTCAGCTGCTCGCTGGCACCACACAAAGGCCTGTTTCAGATCGCGCGCAATACCCTCACCCCCGCCCGCATACACGGAGCTTAAAGTCCACTGCGCACGGGCATCGCCCTGATCTGCCGCCTTTACCAGCCATTGCATGGCCACCTTAAAGTCTTTAGCCACTCCGATGCCCTTGAGCAAGGCGATGCCAGTGGAGCACGCTGCTGCTGCAATTCCGCGCGACGCAGCCCTCTCATACCAAGCGAACGCCTTAGCCAGATTCTGGACAACCCCATTGCCCCGTTCGTACTTTTGCGCAAGCGTCAACATCGCTTGGGCATCGTCCCCTTCCGCAGCACGACGGCAATAATCAAAAGAAAGTGCCGCAGTATCCGAATCCAGCAGGTGACTCAGTGCCAGCAGCGCCTGCGGCCAACCCTGATCGGCGGCGCGGGCAAACCAATGCTGGCTTTTGAGCGGATCTGTCTCAACCATGCCGCCATCGCGATACAAACGCCCCAAGGCACTCTGCGCTCCGACAAGGCCCGCATCGGCAGCCTTTTGGAACCACTCTAAAGCACGTTGCGAGCCTTCAGCTTCCAACACTTCAGCCAGCGCCAGCTGCGCTTTGGCATGACCTTGCTGCGCGGAAATGGAGTACCAGCGCAGTGCCTCTTCAGAATCAGCATCCAGACCCAGCCCTTGCGCATACATCAGTCCCAAGTGATAGCGCGCATCGGCATTGCCATTTTCTGCTGCCTTAATCCAACGGGCTTCGTCTTTTCGGCGTTCTGCATTGCCTGACCGCTTTTGAACGGTCCCGCGCAAGGAGGCACCGTCCATGTCTGCGGCATCCATCAGCTCCAAGGCGACTTGCGCACCCAGATGGTTCTGGCGTGCGGCTTTGCGCAACCAGTTGAGTGCTTGCTCCGGACTGCGCGCAACGCCGGCGCCCGTGGCATACAACTCAGCCAGTGCGAACTGCGCAGTGGCTAGGCCCTGGGTAGCAGCCTCGCTATACCAATGCACGGCCATGGGCAGGTTCCGGTCAAGCCCGCTGCCGTTGGCAAATGCCTGTCCCAGTGCGAACTGTGCTTCGGCCAAGCCGGCACTCGCCGCCTGCTGGTACAACTCGGCAGCTTGCGCTGCATGCGGCTTGGCGTGCAATTTGCCTGCGCGCAACAACGCCTTGGTGTGCCCCTGCTCAGCCGCTTTGGCAAACCAGACCAGTGCCTGGTGCTCGCTTTGCAAGACACCCACACCGGTTGCATAACGCGTACCCAACAAGTATTGGGCCGCCGGCAACCCACGCTGTGCCGACTGACGAATCCAGTGCACTGCCTGCTCAATATTTTGCACGACACCAACCCCGTTGGCATACATCAGTCCCACTTCATATTGGGCATCAGCCAACCCCAGACGGGCCGACTTCAAAGTTTCGGCAAAAATACGCTTGTCTTTGACAACATTCCCGGAAACCATATTCAAGCGCCCCCGCCCAAGGCTTTGTAGAGTTGGGCCGACGCCTCCAACTGCGCCCGGCGTGCCTGGGTTGCGCCCTGCTGCGCGGACACCAATTCGCGCTGGCTGTCGAGCACCTCCAAATAAGCGGTCAGTCCCACTTTGTTGCGAGCCATGGAAATTTCCAGGCGCTTGGCCTGCGCCTTTTCATTAATCTCTGCTGAACGTAATTGTTTACTGAGTGACTCGCGCGCCGACAATAAATCGGCTACCTCGCGAAAGGCGAGTTGAATGGTTTTTTCGTAATCTGCGACCGCAATGACTTTGCGCACTTCCGCCAAGTCCAAGCTGGCGGCCAGTTTGCCACCATCAAATAGCGGCACAGCCAAGGTAGGTGCGAAGTTCCAAGCAGCCCCGCTAAACAGCGTGGACAACCCCTGGCTGGCCAAGCCAACACCAGCCGTCAACATTATTTTGGGCAAAAAAGCCGCCCTCGCTGCGTCGATGTTGGCATGCGCAGCGCGAAGCCTCTGCTCGGCGGCCATCACGTCGGGCCGCAGCAGCAATACCTCAGCAGGCACGCCGGGCGCCAGCGCTGCATCAAAGCCTTGCTCGCGCAGGGTCAGGCCCTGCGGCAAAGCCGCCGGCACGTCGCCCACCAGATAGGTCAACCGGTTTTGCGTGATGTTGCGTTGGTGCTTCAAAGAATCCAGTGTGGAGCGTGACGACTCCAAGGTACTGGAGGCCTGTTCCACTTCAAAGTCGTACGAGCCCCCAATGTCGCGGCCTTTTGCCACTACATCCAACGCGGCTTCACGCATAGACAGTGTGTCACTGGCCAATTGGGTCAGCTCATCAAACTGCAACAGCGTGAAATAGGCATTGGCTACGTCTGCAATCAACGAAAGCTGAAACGCGCGCTGCGCTTCCTGCGTCGATAGAAAGCTGCTTTTGGCGGCTTCGGACAGACTGGATATGCGCCCCCAAAAATCCACCTCGTACGACACTGAGGTAATGTTCATGTCGTACCGCTCGTATAGCGCTGGGGTACCTGCATTGACCAGATCGGATGGCGTGCCGGTGTAGGTGGCTCCGCCAATTAGGTTCACAGTGGGCAATCGGTCTGCGCGCACCATGGCGTATTGCGCACGGGCTTCTTCCACCCGCGCAGCTGCGATACGCATGTCGCGATTATTTTGCAGCGCCGCTTCTATCAGCGCCTGAAGGCGCGGGTCCGGAAAATAGGCCTTCCAATGAATTTTGGCAGCATCATCCTGCCCGACACTTTGGGCGGCGACCGGCCACTGGGCCGGCACAGGTGCAGCGGGGCGCACAAACTCCTGCGTCTGGCCGCATGCACCCAGCAGCGCAACCATGCCCAAAGTCCAGAATGTTTTCAACTTAGCGACCACGTCAATTCAAGTTTCAAGAATGCGCAAGTCCCCGGGCGCCATGCCCAGTACGCAGTGCAATGAGTTTAGGCTGCAGCACCCCCTTGGCAAGCGCCAAAAATAAGGGGTAAAAATGGTGTACATCGGCAGTGCAACTGCCGTTGTGACAGTTTCCAATCGGCTGTCCTGCAAAATAGGGCTGCACATACGTGTGCCACAACAAAAGGTTTGATGCATGACGATTGACGCACGTTTTGGCGAAGCAGTGACCCAGGCATGGAAGGGGCAGATGGATTTTTCCCAACTGCTTGCTACGGCCGGCGCCTTAGAAGCTGCCGGACAAAGCCCCTTGGCTGCGGTGCTTTATCAAACCTGGCTCAACCGCAACCCTTCGCCGTACGCCTATGCGGGCTATTTCAATTCTGCGCTCTCGCTGGCTGCTGCGGGTGACGAAGCGGCAGCCGAGAGCGCCTACCGGCGAGCGATTGAACTCTATCCAGCGTTTGCCCAGCCACGCCTGAATCTGGGCATGTTGTACGAGCGCCAAGGCAAGCCCGATCAGGCCTTAGCCGAATGGCGCTGGGTGGCAGACAACACGGATAGCGGAAACCCGGACAACACCGCCTTGGTGGTGATGGCCCTGAACCACCTGGGCCGGGTGCTGGAAATGCGCAAGGATTTTGCGCAGGCCAGCGCCTTCCTGTCACGCAGCCTGAACATCGACCCGCAGCAACCCGACGCCATTCACCACTGGGTCCACCTGCGCCAGAAGCAATGCATTTGGCCGGTTTATATGGATTTGCATGGCGTCACAGCGGCCGAGATGCGAGACGCTACATCGGCCTTGGCCATGCTCAGCATCACAGACGACCCCGCCGTGCAACTTAACGCTGCGCGCCGCTACGCTGCCAAAAAAGTGCGTACCGATGCGCCGGTCCTGTGCAACCCCAAAGGCTATGGACACAAGCGTTTGCGCATCGCTTACGCTTCTTCGGACTTTTGCCTGCATCCGGTTTCGATCTTGATGGCGGAATTATTTGAGCTGCACAACCACACTGACTTTGAAATATTCGGCTACTGCTGGAGTCCCGAAGACGGCTCGGCCCTGCGCCAGCGCGTTATAGGTGCCATGGACCAGTTCCACCGCATTCACGCCTTGAGCGATGAAGATGCGGCACAACTGATTCGCTCACACGAGATTGACGTACTCATCGACCTGCAAGGCCAGACTTCCGGCGCGCGGCCTAATATGTTGGCGCTTCGACCGGCCCCCATACAAGTAACCTATCTGGGCCTGCCCGCCACCACCGGACTGCCATCGATTGACTATGTGATTGCGGACCGTTTTCTGATTCCCGAGGCCACTGCTGCGCTTTATTCAGAAAAGCCGCTCTACATGCCCGATATTTATCAGGTAAGTGATCGAATGCGGGGTGTCGGCCCTACGCCCACACGCGCCCAGTGCGGCCTTCCCGATGACGCTTTTGTGTTCTGCTCACTCAACAACAACTACAAATACACGCCTGAGGTTTTTGATGTATGGATGCGCATCCTGCAACGCACGCCTGGCAGCGTGCTTTGGCTTTTGTCAGACAACCCGTGGGCGCAGGAAAACATCCGCAAAGAAGCCGCCGCGCGGGGCGTGGACGGCGCAAGGCTTCTGTTTGCCGACCGTGTCTCACCGGAAAATTATCTGGCACGCTATGCCTGCGCAGACCTGTTTCTGGACACCTTTCCGTTCAACGCCGGCACGACCGCCAACGACGCGCTGTGGGTAGGCCTTCCTCTGCTTACGATGTGCGGGCGGGCCTTTGCATCACGCATGGCCGGTGCGTTGCTCAGCGCCGCAGGGATGCCCGAACTCATTACCTACACACTGGCTGATTACGAAGAGAAAGCGGTAGCACTGGGAACTGACGCCCAAGCGTGCCAGCGACTGCGTGAACAATTGAAATCAGTTCGAGAGTCAGGGGTGCTATTTGACACCGCTCGCTTTGCCCGCAACTTGGAACAACGCCTGCAAGAGCTGGTTGCAGTGCTGTAATCCCGTTCAGTGCAAGTACTGCTGGTTGTCGAATTTCTGCTCAAAGTGAGCCAACCAAGGCTCCGCCAAATAGCGAATTTGGGCGTCATTATTCAGGATGCGTCGCATGATGCGCGACTTCTCGATGCGCGAAGCTTCGTCCAACTCTTCGCGCCGTGCCTGTTGGCGAAGCTGCTCGATTAGCACAGCGCAGGCTCCTTCAAAGCGCACTACGCCGTCCCAGTCTTCCGCCTTGGCGGCTTCGAGCATTTGTGCACTGCTTTGCTCGATGGCTTTGTAGTAATCAATCAACATTTGTGGCATGTTATTGCTCTTTCCAACCATCAAACAGGACGCAGGTAAGCTGGACGTTCGCCTTTGATCGTTTTCCAACTGCTAATTACCGGCTCTAAAACGCGACTTACTTCGTCAAGCTTCGTTACGTCGTTTTTCAAATTGGCCATAACCAGCTGGCGTGCGCAGTAGTCGTACACAGCCTTCAGATTGGCTGCAATCTCGCCGCCCTTTTCTTCGTCCAACGGCGCAATCAGGCCTTCTTCGAGAATGCTGATGGCATTGCTGATTTGCTTGCATTTTCCAGGAATATCGCCGGCTTGCATACTCAGCTTTGCGCTACCGATCGCACGTTGAAGTGCTTCAAACAGCAATGTGACCAGCTGGTGCGGGTCGGCCATGTCAACACTGGATTCGATGCTGGCACGTTTGTAAGCGGCGGCGGATCGGGAGCTGACGGAGGTAAACATGGGGCAAGTCCTAAAGTTCTTGCATTAGTTATCGGCAGGTCTTTTGACAACTGAAGGGCCTGCTGCACGCTAAAACTCAGAAATTGAACGACGCCACGACCCATTTCAGGGCGCCAGAAATGAACAAATGCGATACCGGCGAAAGGGGAATGTGATACGACAAATGCCGCCGGCCCAAGGTGGAAAGTCTCTCCCGCGAATACCGGCTACTGTGCACATCGCGCGGCGCGGTGTACCACCTAACGCGCCGTTCACCATCCGGCAAAAGTGTAGGAAAAAGCCTCAGCCTCCTTTAACGGCTGAGGGTCAGGTACATGTCAGACACCTAAAATCCAGTGCTGAAGTCAAACCGTATTAAAGATAACTTCCCGCAAAAAACACCGCTTAGCGACGTCCGTATGCTCTTGCGGAAATTGCATCACGCCCATTTTTTCATAGGCTTTGGCTCAATTCGATTGGAGGGTGATCGCCCGCTAGTGACTTTGCAAGGCCTCGCCTGATAAGCCAACTGCAGCAACAACTTTGCCTAGTTGTAGCTACCTAACACTTCAGCACCCCAAAAAGCACCAGCAATACGCTGCTGATGATGGGGGCTGAGTCTTATTCCGAAGCTATGTCAATTGCAAAATTGTTGGCTTAGAGCGCCTTTCATAGCGGCCATGCGCCTCCTAAACAACACAGTAATTACTGCAAATTTGGCTTGTTCTTGACGCGAAATATGACTTGAACGCCTAGAAACGCGCGCAGCACTTCTCCGCAATCACTTCCGCACCCGCT
>CANBYM010000149.1 GCA_947373605.1 Comamonadaceae bacterium | reverse complement strand
CTTGCCTCACACAAGTCGGCTTTTGATCAGCCAGATCAGAACTCTCTATGACCGGATTCAGCTTTTTGTTGCCAGTCGCACTCAGCCACTCAACTTGGCTTTCCGGTGGTCCAATTCACCTCGGTTCAGCAGCCGTTCATGGCCATCGGCATCGTGCCCATTGTCATTCGCTGTGCAGGTCAAAGCCAGACGTTCGCCACGGTTTTCCATGAATCCAAAGTGAGTCTTCGAATTGAAGGGTGTGCTCGATAATTTTCCGGGAAAAATTTCATGAAATCTATAAGTAATTAGAGAGCAGGTTAAGGGCTTTTACGGAATGGTGGTCAAGATGCCGGTCAGGGGCCGTGTCACATAGACAACAACGGACAAACATTCAGGAGGAGTTTTGTAAGAATATCAATCTGCCATCGACCAACTGTAATGAACAAATGCATTGCACCAGATTGCGGTTATGTACCAGTCTGGAACTCAGCTGGATTGGAAATACTTCTGCGCTATGTTGCCACTCAACCGCACCTGTAAGGAGGTTGCCGCACTGGTTATTGCGCGGGAGGATCGTGATTTACCAATAGGAGAACGTCTAGCTCTGCGCATTCATATGAAACTTTGCGATACCTGCCCAGTTTTTGAGCGACAAATTTTCACGGTACGCAATGCATTACGCCAATGGCGTTCTTATCAAAGCGACGACGATGGTTTGTAGGTAGCGCAATTTTTCATTCCAGAAAAATGACATTTTTTTAGATGTATTGCGACCTAGGCAGGGTAAGAGTTCTCAATCTCATGCGACTAAACATCACAACTTACATGAGGCATTCAAAATGCATTACCTTGTTAACAAGCTAATAATCAATATGTCCGTATCAGCATTGGTTACTGTATCCGCAATGGACGTCCTCGTGGCATGTGAAATCAAATCCGGGGAGCGACTGACGCCTGTGATCGATCTGTATACGTCGGAGGGCTGCAGTTCGTGCCCACCGGCAGATCAATGGCTATCAACATTGAAGGGAAAGCCAGTCGTAGCGCAAGCATTTCATGTTGCCTACTGGGACTACATCGGGTGGAAGGACCCTTTCGCCAATCCCGCCTATACAAACCGGCAGAAGAATGTGGCTGAAGCAAACAAGTTAAGTGGAATCTACACTCCCCAACTGGTGCGCAATGGGCATGATTGGCGCAATTGGGGGCAGCCCTGGCAAGCTGTCGATTCCACGGCGCCTTCTCACACCGCAATCACATTGCGGAGAACAGAACGCGCTGATGCATTTGAGGCTCAGGTAACTCCCGAGAGTACGATCGGAACTTGGACTGCATACTGGACCGTCACCGAGCACAACCACAGCTCACGTGTAAGGGCTGGTGAAAACGCGGGTGAATTTTTAAAACATGATTTTGTCGTGAGGCAGTACGTGCCAGTGGGTAGCTATAAGGGGACGCAAACTTTGAAGTTTTATGCCATCCCCGAGCAGGAAGACCATCCCCGCCAAATCAACTTGGTCATCTCCAACTCCCAAACCGGTGAGACTCTGCAAGCGGTCAGCCTCCAGTGCTCATGAGTAAAACCGATTTCTGGATTCGATACCGACGGTTTTTTTTCGTCGTTGTTTTCCTCGCATTGTTGGTGGGCTTTATGCAGTTCACTGGTTTTAGGCAGAATTTCAGCGTCCCAGTTTTGCGGCAGACGCTTTTAGAGAATCAGTGGGAAGGACTTTCTCTCTTCGTACTCCTGTTTGCGCTTGGCAATCTGGCGCAAGTTCCTGGTTTGATTTTTCTGGCATCGGCGGTTCTGGTATTGGGCAAGCTGAACGGGGGACTCGCCACCTATTTGGCTGCAAGCATTTCTTGTGCGGTGACTTTTTTGAGTGTTCGCTTGGTGGGTGGTGACTCGGTCCAGCAGTTGCGCGGGAAGTTGGCGAAACGGCTTTTGTCCCGGTTGCATGATCATCCAATCTGCAATGTATTCGTGCTGCGCACCATTTTTCAGACACTTGCCGCCCTGAACTATGCGCTGGCTATGTCAGGCATCAGTTTCAGGCAATACATGGTGGCAACGTTGCTTGGACTGCCAATACCGATTGCGGCCTATTGCTTGCTATTCGACTACTTTGTAAAAGTTATGAATATTGGGTGAGGCGATTGACAAGGCTTTAATCATTCCTTTTGGATTACGCAAACACGTCGACTAAACTTCCGACCAAGTTCAGACCGGTCGAACGCGAAATGGTTACAACCTGCCCCTGTCCTTGAGAAAGCGGTGCGTTAGATTGTTGCGACTCAGTTTCCTTGTTTGCACCTGCAATTCTGGACTCTATGCTTCTAATTTGAGTCTGCAGGTTTTGAATGATCTGCTTTCCTTCCGGTGTCATTCTTGACGGGCAAGCTTGCCAATCCCCCAACTGTTGGATGCACCTGGCAAGTTTGTCCTGTAGTGCCACAGACGGTTTTTCGTCCGTCACACTCGGTAGGCCCCCAGCAGAAGTAACAGTTGACGTTGACGCCATCGAAGTAATGAAGTTTTGGAAGATGGATCGGTGCCTGTGCTGCGCTGCTACGGCCAGCTCAATGGCCGTGGCATACGCATGTAGCAGCACCAGAAGGTCTTACTTCTTCATTTCATCCTTGGCCATGCCGTCCTTACCCATGCCGTCCTTACCCATGGCGTCTTTCTTCATGGTGTCCTTTTTCATTTCATCCTTCTTCATACAGTCTTTACCCATGGCGTCTTTTCCCATGGAGTCCTTCTTCATGCAGTCCTTGGACATGGCATCCTTTCCCATTGCGTCTTTCTTCATCATGTCGTCAGCAGCCATGGCGCCGGTAGTGGCCAGCAACATGCAGGTGGACAAGAGGGTGGCGGTGAGTTTGTTCATGATTTATCCTTTGAGTTACAGAGTGATGTGAGTGGCAAAAGTGCCGATGTTTGGAGGCAGCTGACGAGTCTTCAGCTGCCTCCGAACCAGTTGTACCCTTGGTCTTCCCAGTAACCGCCAGGGTAGGTATTTGTGACGAAAATCGCCTGAATGTGCTTTGGGTTTTTGTAGCCCAGCTTGGTGGGCATGCGCAGCTTTATGGGGAATCCGTACTTGGGTGGTAAGGGCTGTCCGTCATAGGTCAACGCCAAGGTGGTCTGGGGGTGCAGAGCCGTAGCCATGTCAATGCTGGTGAAGTAGTCGTCTGCGCATTTAAAGCCCACATATTTGGCGCTCAGGTCCGCACCGACGCGGCGCAGAAAGCTTGCAAAATAAACGCCACCCCATTTCCCAATGGCGCTCCAGCCCTCTACGCAAATGTGGCGGGTGACCTGATCAATCTGGGGCATGGCGCGCAATTCCGGCAAAGTCCATTGGCGCTTGTCAGCCACGAGACCCGTCACTTCCAGACGGAAGCTTCCACCATCAATTTCGCGCACTTCGTCTTCACTGTAGAACGCGTTGAACGGAAACGGCCGGGTGATCATGGAGTCCGGATACGTGGGTGCCAGACGATTAGGATCGAACAGCCAGGCTTGGGCTGCGTCATTGAGGCGCGAAATGTGTGCAAGCGCCGTTTCGGCGCTGTCCTCATCGATCAGCGTGCAGCCGGTAAGCATGCTCAAGCCGCCCAAGGTCAAGGATCTGCGCAGGAAGTTGCGCCGGGATACGTCCATGGCGGGGTTGGCATGTGCCAGGCGCCCAGCCGCCTCTTGGAGAATGGCCTCGCCATCCAGGGACAGACGTAAAGGTGTTTTGATCTTCATGAAAATGTCTCCTAACGTCCGCGGACCATGGTGAGCAAGGTGCGGGGCACCAGCATGACCATCACCAGATGCACTACGACAAAGAGCACTAGTCCGGACATGGCCGCAAAATGGACCAAGCGAGCACTCTCATAGCCACCCACCAAGGTTCGCAGCAGGGGGAATTGAACTGACTTCCAAAGCACCAGGCCAGAGAGGACCAGTAGCACGCTGTCCAACATTACAAACAGATAAGCCAGTCGCTGCACCGTGTTGTATTGGCGCGGGTCCGCATGGGCTAGGCTACCTTTCAATGCTGCGGCGATGTCGGCAATAAGGGCTTTCAATGACAAGGGCAAGAACTTGGTCGCGAGGCGTTTGGTCACGCCATTGAGCACCAGGTATGCCGTTCCGTTAATGAACAGAACCCACATGGCGGCAAAGTGCCAGAGCAACGCACCGCCCAACCAGCCGCCCAAGGTCGACTCTTTGGGAAAAGCAAAGCCAAGAAATGCCGTAGCGTTGTAAATCTTCCAGCCGCTGGTAACCAAGACCAACACAGCCAGGGCATTGATCCAATGTGTCACGCGCAACCAGGCCGGATGAATGACTTCTCTGCTGTTTTTCATGCATTGCCTTTCTAGGGTTGTGACGCGGAATTTCCAACGTTGTTCATGACTTTTGTCCTGCGTTGTATGGGTTAGTCCAGCGGCAGGCAGAGTTCTTACAGTGGCTTGAAACTTTTTTTGATTTCATGCCGCACCCCGATATGTAATGCATACCGAAAGGCAAAATCGTCGGTGATCGCTGTAAGAATCGGGGGTATCCTGCGACCAATTAGGAGCCGGGGTAAAGCCCTTTCATGTCTGACAACAAGGAGCTGTGATGTCCAAACCAATAGCCAGTCAACCGAAGTTGTTTGATCGCATGGGTAAAGTGCCCACTCTTGGCATGGTGGTCATTGCGTTGCTTGCGCTGCTGTATTTTGGGCCTGCGGCCACAGCAGAAAAGGCTAAAGTGATTCCCGCGCCGAGCCAGGAAGTTGTGGCTTTAGGTTCCAGCAAAGCTGAGGCGTCAGACAGTATCGTTTTCGCAGGCGGTTGCTTCTGGGGCATGCAGGCAGTCTTTCAGCACACCAAGGGAGTCTTGAATGCGGTGTCTGGATATGCCGGCGGAAAATCTTCTACCGCAGACTACGAGACGGTCAGCAGCGGCAACACAGGGCACGCCGAGGCGGTGCAAGTTAGCTTTGATCCCAAACAAGTGAGCTATGCACAATTGCTGCAAATTTACTTTTCTGTGGCGCACGATCCCACTCAACTCAACCGCCAATATCCGGATGTTGGAACCCAGTACCGTTCCGCTATTTTTTACAGGAATGACAGCCAAAAGTTGATTGCCCAGCGCTACATTGAACAACTGGATGCGATCAAGGCGTTTGACCAAAAGATCGCGACCACGGTGAACGCGCTAGACAAGTTCTACCCGGCTGAGCACTATCACCAGAACTACGCCACGCTGCATCCTGATTCCACATACATTGCGCATTTCGACTTGCCAAAAATTGGAAATCTCAAAACAATTTTTCCAAGCTTATACCGGGATGATCCTGTGTTGGTTTCACAGTAGCTACGACCAGAGCAGATACTTTCAGAAATTCGCAGCGCGTGAACAGAAGATAAAGGAATTTTGATGATCAAAGTGGTGGTTTTCGACGCTTATGGGACTCTGTTCGATGTGTACTCCATCGGCGCACTGGCTGAATCCTTGTACCCGGACAGCGGTTCGGCCATTGCAACCCTTTGGCGAGACAAGCAGATCGAATACACCCGGTTGATCACCATGTCCGATCCCCAAGGT
The DNA here is from genome assembly GCA_947373605.1 of Comamonadaceae bacterium. GTDB lineage: Bacteria > Pseudomonadota > Gammaproteobacteria > Burkholderiales > Burkholderiaceae_C > Allorhodoferax. The sequence continues at coordinate 3,677 of CANBYM010000149.1, read as the reverse complement.
GTGAAGGGAAGTCGCTACTACCAGTCATTTTGGGACCTCACGCGCGCATCGCTTCGCTATACCCTGGAACGGCTGGAATTGACCTATTCGGTGTCTGCGGAAGATGCCCTGATGGGGCAGTACGCCAAGCTCATGGCGTTCCCGGAGAACATTGGCGTCTTACAGAAACTTCAAGTTCGAGGCACGGCCACGGCCATTCTCTCCAATGGTAGTGTTTCAATGCTCGAAACTGTAGTCGCCAGCGCTGGGCTAGGCGAATTGTTGCAAAAGGTTATATCCGTGGATGGAATTCGTTTGTTCAAGACATCACCGCAGAGCTATGGACTTGTACTGGAGGAGTTTCCTGTTCAACGGGATGAAGTGCTGTTTGTTTCCAGCAATGCATGGGACGCCTTGGGTGCAACCTGGTTCGGATTCAGAACACTTTGGGTGAATCGGCAATCTTTGCCATTTGAAGCCATTGGCCCACGCCCCACTTATGTAGGTTCTGATTTAACCAAAGTCTTGGAAGTCATCGCCTGACATTTTAAAAAGCTATCGCGTTAGAGCGTTTTGCCGGCAACGGCGAGGGTCGGTTTAGCGGATATCCAGTCAAAGACGTACAGCAATCAATTGGGCAATCTGTTCGATCGGCCTCGCTAAGTCTGGTGATATATCGTTCTACTCCAATGAAAATCAACTGAGGCTGCGGTGCATAAGTGGGCTAGCGAACGGACACGTCTAAAAGCCCCAAGCACCATGCACTGGATAGTTCCTGACAGGAACATTTCCACGCGGCGACGCGCTGTGGATTCTTGACGCATTTATTGCCTGGAGGGTCAGCCCCATGATTGTCACGGACTTTGCGGAACTTAGCGACACCAAGGTGCTACGGCATCGCGCAGAGGCCATGCTGCATGGACAAGTTGCGCATCCAGCCACCCAGTTTGCGCGTGCCAGCCCTGATCAGACGCTGTATGCGAGTCACGAATTTCGGGTTCAACAGATCACGCTCGAACTGCAAAACGAAGAGCTGCACCACACTCGCCTTGCGCTCGAAGCTTCCAGAAAGAGGTATCTGGACCTGTATGACCTTGCCCCGGTGGGCTACTGCACCGTCAACGCCCGTGGCATGATCTTGCGTGAGAACCTGAAGGCCGCCAGCTTGCTTGGCTTGCCCCGTTCGACGCTGCTGAAGCAGCTTTTCTCAAACTTTGTTATCAAAGAAGACCAAGGCAAGTACGCTGATTTATTTGCCCTGGTGCTGGCAAGCGGCCAACCACAGGATTGTGAATTGCGCCTTCTCAACGTGAATGGCGTCGCATTGTGGGTGAATTTGGCAACGTCGCTGAGTGATGGGGCGCAGGGCGCTGCCCTTGTACGCGTCGTGCTGACCGATATAAGCGCACGCAAGCAAGCCGAAGCTGAAATGCGGCAGGCAGCTAGTGTTTTCACGCATTCGGCACAAGGCATCATGATCACCACCCGCAAGGGAAAAATTGTTGAAGTCAATGATGCCTTCAGTCGCATTACGGGTTACAGCCGGGCAGAGGCGCTTAACCGCAATCCCAGACTGCTGGGTTCCAGAAAGCAGGATCGAGATTTTTATCGCGGACTTTGGAAGTCATTGACCAGCCAGGGGCAATGGAGTGGTGAGGTCTGGAGCAGACGCAGGTGCGGCGAGATATTTGCCAGCCTTCTTACAGTTAACGCTGTTTGTGACATCCATGGGGACACCCAGCAATATGTGGCACTTTTCTCCGATATCACCGCACTTAAGGAAAACCAGCGGCATCTCGAACGAATTGCTCATTTCGACCCACTCACAAATTTGCCCAACCGCTTGCTATTAGCCCGCCACCTGCAACTTGCAATTGCGCAGGCGCAGCTGCGCAACCAGATAGTCGTTGTGGCTTATCTGGATCTGGATGGCTTCAAGTTTGTCAACGATCGGCATGGGCACGACGTGGGCGACAAGTTGCTGATTCATATGGCTACAGCCATGAAGGCAAGTCTGCGGGAAGGAGACACGCTGGCCCGAATCGGGGGCGACGAGTTTGTGGCTGTGCTGACCGGTCTGGATATCGCCGCGAGTTGTTTGCCAATGCTCACAAGACTTCTGAATGCCGCGGTTGCAAGGGTTCAAATTGGTACCGTGGTGCTGCAAGGGTCCGTCAGCATTGGTGTTTCGTACTATCCGCAGGAGCACGATGTCGAGCCCGAACAACTTTTGCGTCAGGCCGACCAGGCGATGTACCAGGCCAAACTGGCCGGTAAAAACAGATACCACGTTTTTGATGCTGCGTACGATTGCACATTGCGCGCGCACCTTGAAAGCCTGGAACGTATCGGGCTGGCACTGGTGCGGGGCGAGTTCGTTTTGCATTACCAGCCCAAGGTAAATATGGTTAGCGGCCAGATTATCGGGGTAGAAGCTTTGATCCGCTGGCAACATCCCGAGAAAGGCCTCCTGGCACCGGCGTCATTTCTCCCGGAAATCGAAAACCACCCGTTGGCAGTTTCTGTTGGCGAATGGGTCATTGACACGGCGCTTGCCCAGGCGGAAGTTTTTCATGCAATTGGACTGGACATACCTGTGAGCGTGAATATTGGTGCGCGTCAGTTGCAGCAAAATGACTTTGTTGCACGGTTGCGAGACATTCTTGCAAGCCACCCGGAGGTCAACCCGGAAAGCCTTGAACTTGAAGTCGTTGAGACCAGCGCGCTTGCAGACTTGACACAGGTGTCGCTGGTCATCGAAAACTGCCAGCGAATGGGCGTGAAATTTGCGCTGGATGACTTTGGCACCGGCTATTCTTCACATACCTACCTCAAGCGCCTGCCCGTTGAGTTGCTCAAAATTGACCAGAGTTTCGTGCGCAACATGCTCAATGATCCCGACGACCTGGCGATCTTGCAAGGCGTAATCGCACTGGCCATGGCCTTCAGGCGCAAGGTCATCGCTGAAGGTGTGGAGACGGTGGCGCATGGCACTGCTTTGCTGCAACTGGGCTGTGAACTAGCTCAGGGCTATGGCATTGCACGCCCCATGCCGGCGGGCGACTTGCCCGCGTGGGCCGCTACTTGGCAACCCAATGTGGCGTGGCGCTCAGCAGGCATACAGTAAAGAAAGCTACCCTTTCAGGCAACCAATCCCCGTTCCAGTATGGCATAGTCATACGCAAATTGCGTCATCAGCACCTGACCCGGACTTCTGCAAATTCGCCTCTCTACCTCAGCTGGGTGAAGTTTGAATATTGAAATGTTGTGAGGTGATTTTGATAGGAGTCTGAGCTCATGCGAGCTATACCCCATAGACGTTTCTGAAAGGCAAAAATTCGCTAAGGATTTCTTTAGCAACTCAAGTGTTCCGATGTGCCTGGCGTCGTGTCGCAGTTTCTCGAAAACTTCAGTCACCACTGGATAGTAACCCTCAAGCAACTGCATGATATTGCCGTTTGCAAATAGCGTCATTCCTCTGACGTCAAGCTCATCATTGGCTAAAACGAGGGTCTTCATGAAATTCGGCAAATCAAATCCGTGTTCATCGGCATAAGAACTTACGTACAACACTTGTGTGAGTTGCATTTCTTTCTTTCAAATTTCATAAATAGCGAAAATCGTCAATTTATGGATTAACGCCTTAATTCCAGCTTCGGCCACGGTTGCCACCCATTCGAGGTGCTTTGTAAATGTCA
>CANBYM010000148.1 GCA_947373605.1 Comamonadaceae bacterium | reverse complement strand
CCAATACCCGCGAAGCTACCATCAAAGATCTGACCCCTGTTGCTGTTACCGGCACCATGACCATTCCCGTGGGACGCATCCGCAAGCTCGCGATGGGGCCGGAATATGTGGGCGCCTTCACCATTGGTGACCAGTTGCTGAGGGGCGCTGCTGAGCCCTTACGCCGTATGTTGCGGATCTTGCTGGACGCGTAAACAGTGCTTCGCAACGCCCGGGCGGGGAGTTCATCCCCTGTAGCCGGGCGTTGCCGCAAACCAACATCTTGACGACGCAATTGAACCCGCCTACCTCCGGTTACAAACTTAAAAGGTTTGTGAGCTTGTCAGTCTAAGATATTGATGTTATGGTACTTTTTACGTTTTTAGAGTCAGGCTTCAGAGCACATAATTTCCGCTCGCCTGAGCACCGGAGGCTAATAAATTGATAGCAAAGTCACATCGTTGGCATAGGACCGCAGTTGCGGCCGCAGCCATAGCGCTACTCAGCTTGACTGGAACTGAGGTTTTGGCGCTCTCGCTCGGCCGTATAACAGTCCAGTCAGCGCTGGGCGAACCGCTGCGGGCGGAAATTGACGTCCCTGACATCAATGCGGAAGAAGCCGCTTCGTTGAAAACCAATGTGGCAGCGCCTGAGGCATTTACTGCAGCAGGTCTCGAATACAACGCCGCCATGACAGGCCTGCAGGTGGTTCTAAGCCGTCGTTCTGACGGGCGCGCCTTCATTAAGTTGACGAGTCAGCGCAATATCAATGAACCCTATGTGGACATGATTATTGAAGCAAGTTGGTCATCGGGTCGCATTGTTCGCGACTACACGATGCTGTTTGATCCGCCATCGCTTAAGCAGGCAGCGCCGGCACCTACATTGCCCCAGACTACCGCCCCTGCCCCTGCAGTTGCCAAAGCGGCGCCAGTAGAAGCTGTGCGTGCAGCACCGGCACCTAAACCTGTACCAACTGCCCCAGTGGCAAAAGTGGCTGCAGCTGCAGCAAAGGCACCTGCCAAACAGGAAGCGGCCAGTGGGCAACAGGTTACGGTTAAACCGGGCGACACTGCCAGCAAAATTGCCAATGCAAGCAAAGCATCCGATGTATCGCTAGACCAGATGCTGGTAGCGCTCATGCGCTCCAACCCGGACGCCTTCAGTAACGGGAATATCAACCGACTGCGCGCAGGCGCAGTGTTGGATCTGCCATCGGCTGATCAGGCAAAGTCTGTGAGTACTGCGCAAGCCTCACAAATGGTGGTTGCACAAAGCAAAGACTTCAATGATTTCCGCCGCAAGTTGGCTTCTGAGGCTCCGAAAGCCTCTGTTGAAGCCACAGACCGTAAAGCAAGCGGCAAACTCGATGCAAAAGTAGAAGATAAGAAGGCCGGCAGTGCAACGCCCGACAAACTGACCCTTTCCAAGGGGACAGTGAAGCCCGCGGCAAACGACGCCAAACTTGCTAAAGAACTTGCCGACAAAGACGCAGCGGCTCGTGCTGCAGAACTCGCCAAGAACATTGCCGACCTTAAAAAGGTTGGAAATGCAACGGCTGCACCTGCCGCCCCTGCACAAGCTGCGGCGTCGCAAGCCAAGCCAAGCCCAACACCCTCCGTAGCGGTTGCCACAGCACCGGCCCCGGCTGCAGCACCTGTTAAACCGGCCTCTACACCAGTAATAGCGGCATCTAGCCCGGTAGTGGTGGCATCCAGCCCCGCGGCGGTCGCATCTGCTCAACCCAAAGCAAAACCCGCAGCAGTTGCACCGCCGATCCCTGTAGAAGAGCCAGGTATCGTAGGCGAACTTTTGGCTGATCCACTCATCCCGGCAGCGGGTGCTGGCTTGCTCGCTATATTGGGTGGTTTTGCCTTTTACCGCCAACGCCAAAACAAAAAGAAAGCCGCCCACGTTGACAGCTCGTTTCTGGAAAGCCGTCTGCAACCGGACTCGTTCTTTGGTGCGAGCGGCGGTCAGCGCGTAGATACCGGCAACGAGGGTGCTGCCGGCGCATCGTCGCTGGTGTATTCCGCCAGCCAATTGGATGCAGCCGATGACGTGGATCCAGTGGCAGAAGCCGATGTGTACCTTGCCTATGGCCGCGATGTACAAGCTGAAGAAATTCTAAAAGAAGCGATTAAGCACAATCCGGGGCGGCTTGCAATTCATACCAAGCTGCTAGAAATTTTTGCCAAACGGCGTGATGCCGGCAATTTCCAAGTCAGCGCGACTCAGGCGTTCAAGTTGGTAGGCGGCGATTCACCGGAATGGGCCCGTGTATGCGAAATGGGCCTGGGCATTGACCCGGAAAATCCGTTGTACCAACCCGGCGGCGCGACATTAAGTGCATTTGGAACATTGGAGTCCGCCCCCGTGCCGATTAGTGAAGCAGCCAGCACTGTGGCGATGTCGACCAGCGACGAATTGGCATCTGCCGGTGGTGCCATGGACCTCGACCTCGATCTTGATTTTTCAGCAGACGATGTTCCAGCAAAGGGTGACGTCGACTTGGGTGTCAGTGCGCCGGAGTTACCCGTTTCAGAAGACACAGTCAGTTTGCAGGCGCAAACACCACTGCAGTCCAATGCACTGGACTTCGATATTTCCGGAGTGGGCGAACTGTCGGCCACACCGGTATCCAATGAGTTGCCTGAAATATCGATGTCGATGGACGGCCTAAACCTGCCTGCATCAACTGAAATTTCGGCGCTGGAAATGCCCGATTTCATGCCGACCGGCACCATGCCCACAGAGGCTGCCGCAGAAGCCGCTCCACCCAAGCCTGCAGACGGCATGCTGGAGTTTGATTTGGGATCACTTTCGCTGGATCTCGATAGCTCCGATTCGTCAGGGGACGAGTCCATCAGCGGTGAGGATCCACTGGAAACCAAACTGGCACTGGCGGAAGAATTCGTATCGATTGGCGATAACGATGGCGCTCGGGCGCTCATTGAGGAAGTTGTCGCTGAGGCAAGCGGTGAATTGCGTGCCAAGGCACAGCGTGCACTGGCAAACTTGAGCTGATAACTGATCACCGGATTTACGTTCTTGCCGCACAGGGTTTCGCCATGAGAGTGGCAATGGGTGTCACGTACAACGGGCAGAACTATCAAGGCTGGCAAAGCCAGTCTTCCGGCTTGACCGTGCAGGACAAACTGGAGGCCGCATTGGGCAAATTTTCTGCCCAACGCGTGTCCACTATTTGTGCCGGCAGAACAGATGCCGGTGTGCACGGAATAATGCAGGTAGTCCACTTCGATACGGATCGCGAACGTAACACCAATTCCTGGACGCGCGGTACGAATGCCAATTTGCCGCGTGACATCGCGGTTCAGTGGTCGGTCTTCACCACTGAGGAATTTCACTGCAGGGCCTGCGCGACCTCGCGGCGTTATGCCTATGTTCTGCTCGACTCACCGATACGCCCCAGCATAGAAAGCGGTCGCGTTGGCTGGACATTCCGCGCCCTGGATGGCGATGCAATGCAAAGTGCTGCAGCCATCCTGCTGGGTGAGCACGATTTCACATCGTTCAGGGCCTCGCAATGTCAAGCACTTAGCCCCATAAAAAACATGCTGGAGATCAGTTTCAATAAGCGTGGGGCGTACTGGCGTATCGAGTTTGAGGCCAATGCTTTTTTGCACCACATGATTCGTAACATCATGGGCTGCCTGGTGCAGATCGGGCAAGGCACCAAACCGCCGCTATGGATGGCCGAAGTATTGGCAGCGCGCGACCGCCGGGCTGCTGCGCCAACCTTTTCGCCTGATGGACTTTACTTTCTGGGACCGCGTTATGACGCCAATTGGGGAATACCTGAATGTACGCCTGCGTATGATGGCCTTCTATGAACGCCGATGATCTATCTTATATCCGTACCCGAATCAAAATTTGTGGTTTAACCCGCGAGGCAGACGTTGACGCTGCAGTCAACGCCGGCGCCGATGCCGTCGGGTTCGTGCTGTACGCAGGGAGTTCACGCTTCGTAACCGCGCAACGCGCAGCAGAACTTGCCAAACGCCTTCCGCCGTTCGTGACTCCCGTGTTGCTATTCGTCAACGCTAGCGCACAGGAAATTGCGCAAGCAACTGAACTCGTGAGTGGTGCCACCTTGCAATTCCATGGCGACGAATCGTCGCAGGAATGCCAAACCGCTACCCGTTTTGCGGCCAGGCCTTATCTGCGCGCGGCACGAATTCCTCTGGGTGAAGACGCGGCACGGTTTGACCTCGTAAAATACGCCAACGACTTTTCAAACGCCCAAGCCATTCTTCTGGACGCACACGTGGACGGATACGGCGGCAGCGGTAAGGTATTCAATTGGTCACTTCTTCCTCCAAACGTCAACGCTCACCTCGTCTTGAGTGGTGGGTTGACTGCAGCAAACGTGGGCGATGGCATAGCCAGTATCCGGCCGCGCTGTAAATCGCTAGCGGTCGATATCAGCTCGGGTGTCGAGGCAGTAGACGCTTCCGGCTTGCCCCGAAAAGGCATTAAAGACCCCGAAAAAGTTCATCAGTTTGTGGCTGCCGTTCGCGCGGCCGACAGGCAACTTGCAGGAACACATTGAATGTACGAATACCAACAACCCGACCTTAAAGGTCACTTCGGCAAGTACGGTGGCAGTTTTGTATCTGAAACGCTGACACACGCCATTAACGAACTCAAAGATGCTTACGCCAAATACCAGCATGACCCTGAGTTTCTGGCCGAATTCAAAAGCGAATTGGCCCATTTCGTAGGCCGCCCGTCCCCGATTTACCACGCAGCCCGTATGAGCCGGGAAATGGGCGGTGCCCAGATTTTCCTCAAGCGTGAAGATCTTAACCATACCGGCGCTCACAAAATAAATAACACCATCGGCCAGGCCATGTTGGCCAAGCGCATGGGTAAGCCGCGCATCATTGCGGAAACGGGCGCAGGTCAACATGGCGTTGCAACGGCCACCATTTGTGCGCGCTATGGATTGGAATGTGTGGTGTACATGGGCAGCGAGGACGTAAAGCGTCAAAGCCCCAATGTGTACCGCATGAAGCTATTGGGTGCGACCGTGGTGCCTGTAGAGTCCGGCAGCAAAACCTTGAAAGACGCGCTCAACGAAGCCATGCGCGACTGGGTTGCCAATGTGGACAACACCTTCTACATCATCGGAACCGTGGCAGGTCCGCACCCTTACCCCATGATGGTGCGTGACTTCCAGAGCGTTATTGGCGAAGAGTGTTTGGTGCAGATGCCAGAGATGCTGGCCAGCGCCGGAGTTAATAATTCCCAGCCTGATGCTGTTTTGGCCTGCGTCGGCGGCGGGTCGAACGCCATGGGCATTTTTTACCCCTACATCCAGCATGAAAACACCCGCCTGATCGGCATTGAAGCCGCCGGCGAAGGCATGGACAGCGGCAAGCACTCCGCCAGCATTCAACGCGGCAGCCCCGGCGTTCTGCATGGAAACCGCACCTATGTTTTGCAGGACGACAACGGTCAGGTCACTGAGACCCACAGCATCAGCGCCGGCCTAGATTACCCCGGCGTGGGCCCGGAGCATGCATTTCTCAACGACATCGGTCGTGCCGAGTATGTCGGCATTACCGACAAGGAGGCGCTGGAAGCATTTCACTACCTCTGTCGCACCGAGGGCATCATTCCCGCGCTGGAATCCAGCCATGCGGTGGCCTACGCCATGAAACTGGCCAAAACCATGCGCTCCGACCAATCCATATTGGTCAATCTCTCTGGCCGTGGCGACAAAGACATTGGCACCGTGGCCGACCTGAGCAACGGCGACTTTTTCTGCCGCCCCAGTTGCAAAGGTCAGTCGGTCAAAGGCGGTGTGATGGGCACAGAGCAAACCATTTCCCTGCTGAAGTCGGGAGCCGCAGCATGAGCCGTATCAGTACAACCTTTGCCGCGCTGAAGGAACAAAACCGCAAGGCGCTCATTCCCTTTGTGACGGCCGGCTTTCCCTTTGCCGACATCACGCCGGATTTGATGCATGCCATGGTCGCTGGTGGTGCCGATGTGATTGAACTCGGCGTCCCGTTTTCCGATCCTAGCGCCGATGGTCCGGTTATTCAAAAGGCGGGCGATAAAGCCCTCGCCTTCGGTATTGGGCTCGTCCAAGTGCTCGACATGGTTCGCGCCTTCCGCCAAACCAACACCACCACACCCGTGGTGCTTATGGGCTACGCCAATCCGGTGGAACGGTATGACCAGAAGCACGCAGCGGGCGCGCAAACCGGGGCGTCCAGCCCCTTTGTGCGCCATGCCGCCGCCGCTGGCGTCGATGGCGTCTTGATTGTGGACTATCCGCCCGAAGAGTGCGAGGCGTTTGCCGCCGACCTGCGCGCCAACAACATGGACCTGATATTCTTACTGGCACCCACCAGCACCGATACCCGCATGGCGCAAGTGGCCAGGGTGGCAAGCGGTTATGTGTACTACGTTTCGCTCAAGGGCGTGACAGGCTCTGGCGCGCTGGATACCGATGCCGTAGAGGCCATGCTTCCGCGTATCCGTGCACATATCAATGTGCCTGTGGGCGTGGGTTTTGGCATTCGCGATGCGGCTACAGCCAAAACCATTTCGAAAGTCGCAGATGCTGTGGTTATCGGCAGCCGGATCATCCAACTGCTCGATTCGCAACCACGCGGTCAGGTCGCTTCAACTGCGCAAACCTTCCTGCGGGAAATCCGCACGGCCTTGGATTCATAATCCATACATTGGAGAATACCTATGAGTTGGCTTGAAAAACTTTTGCCCCCGAAAATTCAGCACACGGAACCATCCGAGCGCCGCAGCGTGCCTGAAGGCCTGTGGATTAAGTGTCCGAGCTGCGAAGCGGTGCTCTACAAAACCGATCTGGAACAAAACCAGAACGTATGCCCGACCTGCAGTCACCACCACCGGATCGGCGCACGGGCACGACTGGATGTGTTTCTTGACAATGAAGGCCGGTTCGAGATCGGGCAAGAAGTGCTGCCGGTGGATGCGCTCAAGTTCAAAGACAGCCGCAAATACCCTGAGCGCCTGAAAGAGGCTTTGGAAAATACCGGTGAAACCGATGCGCTGATTGTCATGGGTGGTGCTGTGCAAGGCATCAGCGTGGTGGCAGCCTGCTTTGAGTTTGAATTCATGGGCGGCAGCATGGGCTCGGTGGTGGGCGAGCGTTTTGTCCGTGGCGTGGAAACCGCCATTGACCAAAAGGTGCCCTTCATCTGCTTTACTGCTACCGGCGGTGCGCGCATGCAGGAGGGCTTGCTGAGTCTGATGCAAATGGCAAAAACCAATGCATCGCTTACCCGCTTGGCGAAAAAGGGCTTGCCCTACATCAGTGTGCTGACGGACCCCACCATGGGCGGCGTCAGCGCCGGCTTTGCCTTTCTCGGTGACATCGTGATTGCCGAACCCAAAGCCCTGATCGGATTTGCCGGCCCGCGCGTGATTGAATCCACCGTGCGTGTTACCTTGCCTGAAGGCTTTCAACGCGCTGAGTTCCTGCAGACGAAGGGTGCTATCGATTTCATCTCCGACCGACGCGAATTGCGCAAAACCATTGCCGAGTCATTGGCCATGTTGCAGCGACTTCCCGCCGACGCGGTGAATTAACTTACAGAGTTGCGGTCAGTGCGGCAGCTTGTACGCTGCCCAGAACAATGGCCAATACCTGCAGGATCAACAGCAGCACCAGCGGAGACAGGTCCACCCCGCCTACCAAAGGGATTGCGCGCCGTATCGGCGTCAAAGGGGGCGCGACAAGGCGCTCCAACAGGTCCGAGAGGTTGGACTGTGTTGGTACCCAAGACAACACAGCAAACACAATCACCAGCCCGGTCAGGCCCGATATGGCGGTGCGTAATACGCCAAACAAAGCCAGCACCGCGACCGAAACCCACCCTGCTGCAAAGCTGGAAATCGCCCACAGCAGGCCGAACTCCAGCAGCTGCAGCAGGAATGCAGCCACCAGGCTGGCCATATCCCATCTCCCGGCTGCCGGTACTACACGGCGCAGCGGCAGCACCAGCCAATCGGTCAATGCAAAAATAAATTGCCCCAAGGGGGTACCCGAACGCTGTGACATGGGAATGCGCTGGTGCTGCATATACAAGCGCAGCAAACATGCACCCGTGAGCAATCCGACGGCAACTTCCAAGAGGAGTGAGAAGATTTGGTACAGCATGAGGTAGTTTGTTTGGGTCTGCGCGCATCATAGCTGCCACCATTACAGGGCGTCCCTCTTAGAATTGGGGTTTGCGGCAGCAAATGCATTCCGCAGCGCCTTACATGGCCCTGCTGCCCCTTTTTACGCACTCCTGATCAATACCTGCATGTCCGACCATCAAAACGCTAGCGCGCCAGCCCCCGCCCCCGTAGACGAGAACCAGCTGATTCTGGAGCGCCGCGAAAAGCTCAAAGCTATACGCGGACAGCAGGCACAAGGCGGTGGAGTTGCATTTCCCAATGATTACAAGCCGACACACAAAGCTGAGCAACTGTTTGCCGAATATGACGCACATTCCACCGAAATCCTGGCAAGCATGACCATCACGGCCAAGGTGGCCGGACGCATGATGCTCAAACGTGTCATGGGCAAAGCCAGCTTTTGCACGCTGCAGGATGCATCGTTCGGCAGTAGCAGCGGTCGAATTCAGATTTACGTCAAAGGGGAAGATGTGGGTGCGGACCTGTACGCAGCCTTTAAACACTGGGACTTGGGTGACATCGTCGCTGCAGAAGGCACAGTGTTCAAGACCAAGACAGGCGAGTTGTCCATTCACGCCACCAGTATTCGATTGCTCACCAAGAGCCTGCGCCCCATGCCGGACAAGTTCCATGGGATTGCAGATCAGGAGGTGAAGTACCGCCAGCGCTATGTTGACCTGATGACGGATGAGTCCTCACGCAAACGCTTCGTGGCACGCAGCAAGGCGGTCAGCGGCATTCGCGAATTCATGGTGCATCACGGCTTTCTGGAAGTCGAAACCCCCATGCTGCACCCCATTCCCGGCGGTGCCAATGCCAAGCCGTTTACCACGCACCACAACGCGCTGGACCAGCAAATGTTTTTGCGGATTGCGCCCGAGCTCTACCTCAAGCGCCTGATCGTAGGCGGCTTTGACCGTGTGTTTGAGATCAACCGAAACTTCCGCAACGAAGGCATCTCGGTGCGCCACAACCCCGAGTTCACCATGATGGAGTTCTATGCAGCGTATTGGAACTACCAGGACCTGATGACCTTTACCGAGCAGCTGGTGCGTGATGCTGCGATCAAGGCTGGCGATTCACTGCACCTGACCTACGGCGGCAAGCAGGTCGATTTGT
>CANBYM010000147.1 GCA_947373605.1 Comamonadaceae bacterium | reverse complement strand
TGCGATGTGCGATCCTGCGGTGAAAGCCGGAAGCGTCTGGCCGTTCGGGTGGCGCAATTCAAAGCGTTGGATGCCGCGCGCTGCGGTTTCAGTCAGAGCAACCTGCACGGGGAAAAAGTCGATAGAGGTGGTCATATGGGGTAGTCTGTGTCTCTGGCTAGCACTTCAAAGGGTTTACCGTGTTGACAAGGATCAACGTCGTTGATAAATTGATTATCTTAGTCATCTAATGATATTGCAATCCCCTAAGGAGACGTTCCATGAAACGCAGAACACTGGCAGCAATGCCGCTTACTGCTTTGTTAATTGCTGCCGGTTTGAGTCCCTTCGGCGCAAGCGCGCAGGCCAACTACCCCAACAAACCGGTCAAGTTCATAGTGCCTTATGCAGCAGGCGGCTTGCCCGATACGGTGGCGCGCATCGTGGCGCAGCGCTTGGGTGAGCGACTGGGGCAAGCGGTCATCGTGGACAACCGTCCCGGCGGCAACGGCATTACCGCGTACCAGGCCTTGTTGCAAAGCAGTCCGCAGGATGGTTACTCCTTCATCGTGTCAGACGGCTCCATGCTGTCCATCACCCCGTTTTTGAACAAGCAAGTCCCCTACAACATCGGCAAAGAATTGCTGCCGGTGTCGCTCATTGCACGCTCGCCTTTGTATCTGGTGGCGCACCCCAAAGCCGGGGTCAACAACTTTGCAGACTTCGTCAAACTGGTGAAATCCAAGCCAGATGAATTCACCTACGGTTCGTCCGGCATCGGTAGCAGCCACCACATGACGATGGAGGCGCTCAAGGCGGCCTTGGGCCTGAGCGTGCGGCACATTCCATTTAAAGGTTCCGGCCAGTCCACACCTGCGCTGGTCGGCGGGCAGGTAGATTTTTCAATTGCAGCCTTGCCGTCGATTCAGGGTTTTGTGAAGAACAATCAAGTGAAGTTGCTTGCCAGCAATGCGCCCAAGCGCTCACCGCAGGTGCCGGATATCCCCGCCATTGCGGAGACGATTCCCGGCTTCGATTTTTCAGTGGTCATCGGTGTGATGGCTGCCGCCGGCACGCCGCAATTTGCCATCGACCGCATCAGTAAAGAGATCACTGAAGTGACAAAGAACCCCGAGCTGATCAAGACGTTTGAAAATCTGGCCATCGAACCCGTAGGTGCTGGACCCGCGGAATACGGGCGCGTGATCGTCCGTGAGAACGAGGTTATGGCCAAAGCGGCTAAATCGGCGGACCTAAAGGCCGAATGACGGCTGCGCTGGATAACTTTCCCTGGCTTTGTTTCGCACTGGCATTTCTGGCCGGTGGGAGTGTCAAAGGCGCTTTGGGTGTGGGCCTTCCGCTGGTCACGATTCCGCTGCTCTCGTTTGTCATGCCCGGCATGCGTGCCATTGCACTGATGGCCATGCCGGTCATATTGTCCAATGTCTGGCAAGCGGTGGAAGGGGCCGATGTGCGCACCGGCTTTCGACGATTTGGCGGTCTGATTGCCGCGCAGTTTGTTGCAACCTTGATCACCGTGCATTTCACTTTGTCACTATCGCCTGCAGGACTCAATGTAATGCTCGCGGCGTCCGTCCTGTTGGCGGTGGCATTTATGGCGTTTCAGCCCACACTGCAGATCAGCGCGCAGCGCGAGCGCGTGGTTGGGGTGGGGGTGGGCATGGCGTCCGGGTTGCTGGGTGGCATATCGTCGCTTACCGGGCCGGTCATCATTACCTACCTGATGGCGCTGCGGCTTTCGCGCAACCAGTTTGTCAGCAGCATCAGCATTATTTATCTGGGAGGGTCCCTGCCGCTGTATGGCGCCATGGCCTGGTATGGCCGTTTCGGTTGGCACGATCTGGTACTGTCCTGTGTTGCGCTCTTGCCCATGGGGCTGGGCTTGTATGCGGGAAAGGCGGTACGCGATCGGCTGAACGAACAGTTATTCCGCCGTGTGCTTCTGGTGTTTCTGACCCTACTGGCCTTGTTGCTGATTTTCAAATGAACCCGACTGAATCCGCTTGGCGTGACGACTTCGCACTCGGCTATGCGCCTATGGACCATACCCACGGGGAGTTTGTGCAATGTGTGGCCGCTGTTGCACAGGCAAGCGATGCCGGGCTGATGGACGCCTTCGTCGCCCTCAAAGCGCACCTGCAAGCGCACTTTGATCAGGAAGACAGCTGGATGCGTGATACGGACTTTCCGGCGCGGGACTGCCATGTCGATGAACATGCCGAGGTAATGAAGTCGGTGCATCAGGTCGAAGCACTTCTAAAGCAGGGCGACTACGCCGTTTGTCGCCGCTTGGCCAATGAACTCTCGACGTGGTTCCCCGGACACGCTACTTATCTGGACTCCGCACTCTCGCACTGGATGTGCAAACGCCAATACGGTGGCACACCCGTGGTGTTGCGCCGCCGTCAGTAGACCTGAGCCTCCAGCAATTCAATCGGGTCGCCATAGCACTCGGCTGCGGCCACGACTTCAGCATCGCGCAAGGCGCACAAAAAACCTTTGTCAATCAGCTTCGCATCGCCCGCTGTGACCGTGGCATCCAGCGTGACCAGGTCCACGTGGATAGGTGGCTCCTCCCAGTCCGGCATGGTACGGCGGATGTAGTCGGCGGGCTTGGCCAGATCAATACCGAAGTGCAGTGCGCCCGGCGCGTTGGAGCCTGCCGGATATATGGTGTGGCGCGGTGCCTTGGGGTTAAAGCCACAGCCACCGCCTTCGATCATGCGGCCGCCCACCAGCATGTCGCGCAAAATCGCCGCTTCCGTCGATTCACCGGTGACCTTGCTGACGTATTCCCCCTCAAAAAACACGCCGATTTTCTCTTTGAACGGTTCTGCAAAGCCCACCGCCCATTGCGGGTACAGCACGCCGCGCATCTTTGTAGGAACCGAAAGGTCATTTTTGACCGCATTGTGGTCCCACAGATTTGGACCATGCGAAGCCAGGTAATGCACATAGCAGCCCGGCTCCTCTGCCGTCATCTTGCCGCGCCAGCGGTTGGTGGAGAGCATGTTCTCGCGCATCTGCGGCGTAAAGCTGATGCGAAAGTCGCTACCCCGCTCGTCGGTGAAGTGCAAGTCAAAGTCCACTCCTGCCGGATACCGCTTGGCGGTGGCGCGCGTTATCTCGCCGACCAGCTCGATGGGAAAGCGCGCTTGCTCGGTGTGCAGCAGATCGAGGTTGCGAAAGTAGGTGATCTTGACCCAGCGCTGTCCTTTGCGGCGCAGGTCGATACAAAACGGATCAATGATGGAGCAAAACCAGGTAGACACCACAAACGTGGCGTCCTGCAGCAGTGGCTTCACGGTGTCCGGAATTGCCGTGACGCGTGAGCTTGGCTCCATGTACACGCGCACGCTTGCGCCGCGCGCTTTCGCATGTCCCATGACCGCATCGATCACGCGGTTGTCCAGGAGCGGGTCGGCCAGTACCAGTACCCGATCGCCATTGCGAATGGCCATGGTGCGCGTGAAGTTGTCCAGCGCCTGAAAGAAGTGTCTGGTGTGGGTGATTTCGCTGGCCAGCGGAATCGGCATGCCGGTAAAGGTGTTGATAGTGCTCATGGCAGCGTGATCTTTCAATTTAGTCGATGGTCGCGCCGGAACGCTTAACGGCAGCGCCCCACTTGTCCATCTCGGTGCTGACAAATTGCGTTAGCTCTACGGGGGAGCTGGGGTAGGCTTCGACGCCGCGCGCCGTCATTTGTTTGCGCAATTCCGGGTCGGCCAGCGCTTTGCGAATGGCTGCGTTGACTTTGTCCACGATAGCAACCGGAGTTCCGGCTGGCGCAAACAGCGCGTCCCAGGCGGTGACCTGAAAGCCCGGCAAACCCGCTTCGATCATGGTTGGCAAATCGGCAAAATTAGGCAGACGCTGCGCCGAGGTGACCGCCAGCGCCTTGACGCGCCCGCCCTGCACCTGAGGCGCGGTATTGGCTGCCACGTCGATCATGAAATCCAAGCGGCCGCCCATCAAATCGATCAGGGCCGGGGCACCGCCACGGTAGGGCACATGAACGGCAAACAGGCCCGCTTGCGCCTTGAACATTTCACCGGTCAGGTGCGAGGTGGTGCCGTAGCCCGCTGAGCCGAATGAATATGCGCCAGGTTTGGCTTTGAGGAGTTTGACCAGATCCGCCACATTGTTCACGGGCAAGCCCGGGCGAACCACCAGCATGGCTGCGAGGCTGCTCAATCGCCCGATGGCCTGAAAATCCTTTTTTGGATTGAAGCCCGGGTTTTTATAAAGCGCGTGGTTGATGCCATGCGTGCCATTGGTGCCGTAGAGCAGTGTGTAACCATCGGCAGCAGCACGCGCCGCCTGTTGGCAACCCAGATTGCCTCCAGCGCCGACGATGTTGTCAAACACAAAGGGCTGGCCCAACTCCTGCGACACGCGGGTGAGTATCAGCCGCGCCTGGTTGTCACCGCCGCCGCCAGGCGCAAAGGGCACGATGATGCGGATCGGTTTGTTGGGATAGGTCTCAGTTTGCGCCAGCGCAGGCAGCGCCAACGCACTGCCGGCTAGCCCCATCACCATGCGGCGACGTGAAACTCTCATTGCCGTGTCTCCTATTGTTATAGGGGCAATGATATGACCGATAAAGTTAGCGTTGAAGCTATTGTGCGTCGCGCACGGGGCGCGCGTTGAGGGCCTGTACGGGACGTGCATTGAGCGGATACAACTGCGTAAACAGCTTGTATTGCGCCTGACTGAGTTGCACCGGCTGTTTGAGCACCATCCACAACACGCCCTCGGTGCAGGGCGGCGTCGTCAGCGAGCCCATGAACTGGTAGTAGCGCTGGTCTTTGGGCAGTATTTCGTTCAGGTCCAGCAGGGATACGGGCATGCGCACACTGTCGCCTGTGTCCAGCGGCATATAGGTCCAGACCTTGTTGATCAGGGCGTTGCTATCGCCTTGCTCCAGCAGTACCGCAACCACGGCCAGCTGGCCTTCTTCGTTTTTATGCACCAGATGGGCCACCATGGCAAAGCGCTTGTAGTTGACCTGCTCTTCAGACGGAGTGTGAAAGTGAAATTGTATTAACTGGTAGCGCGAACCGCGCACCGTAATCGAGTTGTCGCCCTCGACGTTGACCTGAATGGTGTGGCCGTTGTTCACTACCGTGCCGTTGCTGGGAGCGTAGTTGAACTGCACCGGCTCGGCAGGGCCTGCCAGCGTATTGCTTTCTTGAATGTTGATGGGTGACTGGCGCTTGCCAATGGCGCAAAGATTAAATTCGGGTTTAAGTCTCCCCCAATTTTGCGGACCGTTTTCACCGTCGTAGGCCCAATGCACTTCACCGCCATGGCCCGCATCCAGGTTGTGGGCATTGGCACCGCTTAAATTTTCTTGCATGCCAGCCGCGCCTTTGGCCGCCACGGCTGCAGCGCGGGCCTGCGCATATTCGCGGCTGACCTGCGGGTTGATTGGCGCACCGGCCACGTTGGTGCTGCCCTTGCCGGACACAACCACCGTAAGCTTCTTGTTGGACGGCACGCTGGTGCCCAGCGCCTCGCGTACCTGCTCGCCGGCCTCTTTGGGGTTGGCGGCAGACGAAGTCATCACCTCGCCGATTCTGGGCTTTTTGGAGATGCTGGCTTTCGCATGGCTGTCACCTTGCGGTTCTTCTTCGGCCGCTACAGCACTACCGATGCTGAGCGTACCCAAGGTCAACGCGCAAACGATCGCTAGGATGTGGGTTGGGGCAAAAAATTTCATAAGGGACAAAGCCTCCCGGACTGACGCATCAAAAGGTATAGCGGAAATATTCCGGTCGTAGTTAAACGTAGTATCGGCGCGGCGCAGGCCAACTTGAGCACGCTATAGTGGATCACTCCCAAAACCCGACCTTATCCGCTGTGAGCATCCAGACCGACGACTTCTCCTCCACACCACCGCAACGCGTGGTCTCGGCAGCGCCCACCTCTCCCAACGAAGAGGCCATTGAGCGCGCCCTGCGCCCCAAGCTGCTGGACGAATACGTGGGTCAAGCCAAGGTGCGCGAGCAACTGGAGATTTTTATCGGCGCTGCCAAAATGCGCTCCGAGGCGCTGGACCACGTGCTCCTGTTCGGACCGCCGGGGCTTGGCAAAACCACCCTGAGCCACATCATTGCGCACGAGCTGGGCGTCAATTTGCGCCAGACCAGCGGTCCGGTGCTGGAAAAGCCCAAAGATCTGGCCGCGCTATTGACCAATCTGGAAAAAAACGACGTCCTGTTCATTGACGAGATTCACCGCCTGAGCCCGGTGGTGGAAGAAATTTTGTATCCCGCGCTGGAAGACTACAAGATCGACATCATGATCGGCGAAGGTCCCGCCGCGCGCTCCATCAAGCTTGACCTTCAACCGTTCACGCTGGTGGGCGCCACTACACGTGCAGGCATGCTGACCAACCCGCTACGCGACCGCTTCGGCATCGTGGCGCGCCTGGAGTTTTATACGTCGGAAGAACTGGTGCGCATCGTCACCCGCAGCGCCGGGCTGCTCAATGTGCCGCTGCAGGGCGATGGCGGCTTTGAGATTGCCCGCCGTTCACGCGGCACGCCGCGCATTGCCAACCGCCTGCTGCGCCGTGTGCGCGACTATGCCGACGTCAAAGGCGACGGCACCATCACGCTGGACATCGCCAACCGCGCCCTGGCCATGCTGGACGTGGACCCGCAAGGTTTTGATTTGATGGACCGCAAGCTGCTGGAGTGTGTGATTCACCGCTTCGATGGCGGCCCGGTGGGGCTGGACAATATTGCAGCGAGCATCGGCGAAGAGCGCGAAACCATTGAAGACGTGATCGAACCCTACCTGATCCAGCAAGGCTACCTGCAGCGCACACCACGCGGCCGCATTGCCACGCTGGCGGCATACCGGCACCTGGGCGTTACCGCCCCGCAAAGCAACCCGGAGCTGCCTGGACTTGCCTAGAGGAGGCAATGCTGCACCTTAGCCCAGGCGCCAAAACAGGGCTGCGGCTGACACTGCAAGACCCGCCAATACGACCACCGTCGCGCTGGCCTTGTGATGCAAATAACGGCCCTGCAGCCAGACCAGGCCGAACAGTGCCAGTGCAAAGCCCCATGCGGCTTGCCATGTCATGCTTTCTGCATGCCAAAGATAGGCGCTTACGGCGCATAAGCCAAAACCAAACTGGCACAGTGCAAAGCGCTGTTGCGCTGCAGTGAGCGGCACATCGAAACGTTTTACGGACGCCATCGCAAAGGGCCCTTTGGGGTCGTCCTGCGCCATCGCGGCGCTTTGCCAGCCCGGCGGCTTGAACCACACACGTAGCTTGTCCGCAGGGTGGCGGGCGCGCCGCGATGCCTGCCACAGTGCGCTGTAGACCTCGGCGTTGGACCACAGCGGGTCCCAACTGTTCAAGGGGCTGCGGGTGCCGTACACGCAGGGCTCGGTCTCTTCCTGAAAACTGCCGAACATATGGTCCCACACCATCAGGATGCCGCCGTAATTGCGGTCGATGTAGCGGTCGTTGACAGCGTGGTGCACGCGGTGGTTGCTAGGTGAGCAAAACACACGGTCGAACCGTCCCAGCTTGCCCACCAGTTCGGTGTGCACCCAGAACTGGTAGAGCAAGTCGACCAGCGCGACGATGGCAAAAACCGTGGGTGGCACACCGGCCAGCGCCAGCGGTAGGTAAAAAATCCAGGCCAGCGCGATGCCGCTGGAGGTCTGGCGCAGCGCCGTGGAGAGGTTGTAAAACTGGCTTTGGTGATGCACTACGTGCGCTGCCCACAAAACGGCGACTTCATGGCCAAAGCGGTGCAGCCAGTAGTAACAAAAATCGTAAAACACCAGCGCTGCCAGATAGCCATACCAGGTGTTCCAGAAGTCCGGCGCATGCAGCAAAGCCAGGCGCTCGTAAACCGCTATGTAGATGCCTAAAGTGAGCAGTTTGCCCAAGGCGGTGCTGACCTGGCTAAGCATGCCAAGGCTGACGCTGTTGATGGTGTCGGCCAGTCCGTAGTGGCGTGCCCTTGTTTTACTCAGCCAGAATTCCAGGGCAATTAAAGCCAGAAAAACGGGAGACGCAAGGACAATGACTTTTCCCATGGCGCGTCGCTCCTAAGTGCCGAATTCGTCCAGTGCTGTTTCGTCCAGATGTCGGGTGTCAGACCAGCCCACCAGCGTCAGTCCCTCTGGTGTCCAGAGCAGGCGGTTGATGGCAGTGTTGCCAAGCTCCCAGGTGCGCGCGGCGCGCACCGTTTGGCGCGTAGCCAGGCGGTACAGCATGTCCATGACGCCGCCGTGCGCCACCACCACAATCTGCTCGCCGCTATGGGGTGCCGCCAGCGCGGTAATGGTGCGCTCCACACGGTCCATGACCTGTACCGGGCTTTCGCCGCCTGCGGGCGCGAAGTCGGGCTCGCGCTGACGCCAGCGCCGCGACTCGTCGGGCCACTGTTCTTCGATGGCGGCATAGGTGTGGCCTTCAAACTTGCCAAAGCCGCGTTCGCGCAGGCCGGGGTTCAGGTGCACTTCGCGGTCTTTCAACTGCTTGTTATGGCGGGCAATGGCCAGCGCGGTGTGATGGGCGCGCATCAGGTCGCTGGAATACACGCGTACAAATGTTTCTTCAGCCAGCGCATGGCCCACACGCTCGGCTTGCCATTGGCCTTTTTCATTGAGGCCGATATCGAGTTGGCCCTGAATGCGCGTATCGACATTCCACGCTGTTTCGCCATGGCGTACGGCAATGATGCGAGTCGGTGTCATGCACGTGGTCTCAGATCTGCACCACTTGCAGCCCCGGCAGGGTGGGTGTTGCAAATTCTTCGGTGTCAAAGGCCTTGTCTCCGTCGGCATCAGCTATACCGGTGGTCTTGATGTTTTTGAAGTCAAAGCGTTTGGTGTCCATCAAATGCGATGGAACTACGTTTTGCAGCGCAGTAAACATGCTTTCAATACGGCCGGGATATTTTTTCTCCCACTCGCGCAGCATGTTGCCGATCTGTTTGCGTTGCAGGTTTTCCTGGCTGCCGCACAGCGTGCAGGGGATGATGGGGAACTGACGGTGCTCGGCCCAACGGGTGAGGTCCTTCTCGGCCACATTGGCCAGCGGGCGGATCACGATGTGGCCGCCGTCGTCGCTCACCAGCTTGGGTGGCATACCCTTGAGCTTGCCGCCGAAAAACATATTCAAAAAGAAGGTTTGAAGCATGTCATCGCGGTGGTGGCCCAGCGCGATTTTGGTGATCTTCAGCTCATCGGCCACGCGGTACAAAATGCCCCGGCGCAGGCGGCTGCACAGGCTGCACATGGTTTTGCCCTCGGGGATTACCTTTTTGACAATGCTGTAAGTGTCCTGGGTTTCAATATGAAACGGCACGCCGACTTGCTTCAGGTACTCGGGCAGGATGTGGTCGGGAAAGCCCGG
>CANBYM010000146.1 GCA_947373605.1 Comamonadaceae bacterium | reverse complement strand
GAGGCCTACGGAAATCTACGCCAAAGAAATCATTTTGCGACATTACTCAACATGGGCTTAGCGGCAACACTGTTCTGCGCAGCATACGCAGGGCAGTTTAAAAGTGGCGCATTCAAGAGACTACTTCCCGTACTATTCATCGCGGTGTTGCTAAGCACCGCCAACGCGGCTTCAGCGTCTCGTACGGGCCTGCTTCAAATATTATCGATTGCGTTAATCAGCACTTTTTATTCAACGCAGACATTGAAGCACCGTTGTGACCCAATTGGCCTGACCGTATTTGTCGCGCTGCTGGCCTATTTAGTGGCATCTATTTGCCTGCCCTTGATACTTGGATTCGACCCACAACGCAGCGGCATTCTTGGCCGCTTTCAAGAAGGTAGCGGTACTTGCCAAAGCCGACTAATCCTCTGGTCCAACGTCCTTGACCTGATCTACCAAAAACCATGGCTAGGCTGGGGCTGGGGGGAGTTAGCCTACGCACACTTCATCAATTTATACTCGGGGGGCCGCTTTTGCGACATTTTGGACAACGCTCATAATCTGCCGCTTCATCTCGCAGTGACGCTGGGCATTCCGATTGCTGTCGCGATCTGCAGCTTGTGTATTTGGCTGATCGCCCGGGAAAAGCCATGGAAAGAGCAACACCCTATGCGCCAGTTGGCCTGGACCGTTCTGATGTTGATTGGCCTGCATAGCCTGCTTGAATATCCCTTGTGGTACGGCCCGTTTCAAATGACGGTCTTGTTGTGCATTTACATTTTGTGGCAGATCCTGCCATCGTGGCGCGATGTGTCGGACCAGAGTATTTCAAATCGGGTCATTTCTCCCATGGTGGCTCAGGCGCTCGGTCTAGTGGCCATTCTTGTGATGGCAGGCTGCGCCTACGCGGCTTGGGACTACTGGCGCATCAGCCAGATATATACCGTGCAAACGCAACGTGCCCCTGCTTATCGTGACGACACGTTAAGCAAAATTCAGGACTCATGGTTGTTTCAAAACCAGGTCCGTTTTGCGGAGTTGAACGTCACCCCGCTTACCAAAGACAATGCTGAACACATCAACGCATTGGCCAAAGAAATGCTCCATTTCTCTCCAGAGCCAGCGGTCGTCAAAAAACTGATTGAAAGTTCGACAATGCTGGGTCGGGATGAGGAGGCGGCGTTTTATCTGCAGCGCTTCAAAGCGGCTTTCCCCAATTCCAAAATTTAATCAGCCACAAAACTACCCGACTTGCCCCCGTGCTTTTCCAGCAATTTGACATTGCCGATCGTCATGCCGCGGTCAACTGCCTTGCACATATCGTAGATAGTCAACAAAGCGACCTGCACCGCTGTTAGTGCTTCCATTTCCACACCTGTTGGGCCTACCGTTTCCGTAGTAGCAGTGCAAAGCACCTGCGCTGGTGCCGTCGCCGTCGCGAAGATTACTTCAAAATCAATGGCCACTCTTGTTAATCCGATCGGGTGGCACAAAGGGATCAAGTCACTGGTTTTCTTGGCGCCCTGAATGCCGGCAATGCGGGCAATACCAAGCACATCGCCCTTTTTGGCGTTTCCTGATTCAATCATGGCTAATGTTGCCGGCAGCATGGCGATATGACCGCTTGCCACCGCAATGCGGTGTGTGGCAGTCTTGGCGCCCACGTCTACCATGTGGGCTTGGCCCTGCGCGTCAAAATGGGTGAGTGTGCTCATAATTGAGCACTTTACCTGACGTTCACTCTCCGCATTTATGCTTTGCTGAAAGCGCGACTTTCATGACCGAGCGCAGAAGCGACTTAAGCATGAAAGTGTTTTCAATTTACTCAACGTTTTTAATGGTCAGAATTTCTATCGCTGATTCACTTAAACCCATCGCGCATATCGCAGTGGTGTGCTTGGCACTGGCCGTGTCCAGCACCGCGCAAACCCAAACTACCGCAGCGAATCCAGTAGTGAAGGGCAATAGCAGTACACCGTTGCCGAACCTGGGAGACGGTGCCGACATGGCACCTGCTGCAGAGCGCCGCTTAGGTGACCGGATCGCGCGCGAGCTTTATCGGGACCCGGATTACATCGACGATCCCGTGGTCCTGCAATATGTGCAAGGTATTTGGCAACCGCTCTTGGCAGCTTCGCGTTCGCGTGGTGAATTGCCGCCGCAGTTGGATGAAGCATTTGCCTGGGAAATACTTCTGGGCAAAGACCGCACGGTGAACGCCTTTGCATTGCCAGGTGGATATATGGGCTTGCACCTGGGCTTGGTGGCGGTAGTATCTAACCGTGATGAGTTGGCCTCGGTCATGGCGCATGAGCTCAGCCACATTACGCAAAGGCACATTTCGCGTGGAATATCGAAGCAAAGTGCGCAGGCGCCCTGGATGATGGGAGCCATGATTCTGGGCATTCTGGCCGCCAGCAAAGACCCCAACGCGGGCAACGCCATGATGGTGGGCGGGCAAGCTGCGTCGGCACAAAATCAGCTGAATTTTTCTCGTGACGTCGAGCGCGAGGCAGATCGCATAGGCTTTGCTGTCATGACACAAGCCGGCTACCAGCCACAAGGCTTTGTGAGCATGTTCGAAAAACTGCAGCAATCTAGTCGACTGAATGACAGCGGCGGCTTTCCGTATCTGCGCAGCCACCCTTTAACTACAGAACGTATTGCCGACATGCAGGCGCGCGTCCCGCAAAAAGCAGGCGGCACCACCCCACCGGTCACACCGCCAGACCATGCCATGGTGTCGGCCCGGGCCAAGGTGCTGGCCAATTCGGGCGTGGACGCCTTACGCTCATGGGGCCTTGAACTAGAGCCGGCGCATTTTTCGGGCCTGTCGCCATCAGCGCAGATTGGCACCTTGTATGGTGCTACCTTTGCCGCCATGAAATTGCGCGACTTCAACCAGGCGCAGGCTGCATTCGCCAATTTGATGGAGC
The DNA here is from genome assembly GCA_947373605.1 of Comamonadaceae bacterium. Taxonomy (GTDB): domain Bacteria; phylum Pseudomonadota; class Gammaproteobacteria; order Burkholderiales; family Burkholderiaceae_C; genus Allorhodoferax. The sequence goes on along the minus strand of CANBYM010000146.1, from coordinate 6,624 downwards.
GCGTTCGTAACAACGCTGCAGCACAAGAAATTGCCAGCCTGTTGGGCGCTGAGCTTGCGTTGGCACAAGGCAGCCCGACTGTTGCCGCACAGCGAATGGCGGGGATAGACGTCAATGGCCGCAGCGTTGTCTTCATGAACGCCCAAATCGATATCGCCAGCGGTAAAGCTGCAAAAGCCGCGCAGTACCTGCAGATCTGGTTGGCAGAGCATCCGCGCGATGCGCAGGGTTGGCAGTTGCTCGCACTGGCAAATCAGGCCTTAGGGCGCACCGTGGCAGCCGTACGCGACGAAGCGGAAAGCAACATGTCGCAACTCGATTACCAGGCCGCATTCACCCGCTTTAAAGCGGCACAAAACCTGGCGCGTAAAAGCACGGACAAGGCGGACCATATCGAGGCCTCCATCGTGGATACACGTGCCCGGCAAGTGGAATTACTGCTTAAAGAACAGGCGCTCGAGCGCTGAGTTAATTACTACACCAATCATTGTGTAGATCAGCGATCCCAGCAGGGCCGCACCGAATCCCTGCACCTGAAAACCATTGAGCAGGGATGATGCCCACAGAAACATCCAGGCATTAATGACAAACAAAAACAAACCGAGGGTCAGCACCGTGACGGGCAGCGTCAGGACGATCAAAATCGGGCGCACAACGGTATTGAGCAAACCAATTACAAATGCTGCAATCAGTGCATCGGAAAAGCTGTTGACTTGAACCCCGCTGTACAGGCTGGCAACGGCCAGAAGGGCCATCGCACTGAGCAGCCATTTAAGAATAAGTTTCATAGCATCAAAGGATAGCACCACGGCTTGAAATTCAACCGTGGGTTGTAGCGCTCTTGGACTGCGCCAGCTTGCCGCCCAGTAACACTCCGCCAATCGCCACTGAGTAGGCCACCCAACGCAATGCCGATTGGGAAACCTCCATCGGCGCTTTGGCATCGCCAAATAGGTTGGTAAGCAATGACTCGCTCACCACCATTTTTGCAGCGGTAAAGGCTAGCACTGCAGCGCCAATTTGAATGATGGCAGGATATCGCTCTACTAACTTGAGCACCGTCGTGCTGCCGAACACCACAATGGGCACACTCACAAGCAAGCCGATGATCACTAGGTCAAACGACCCATGTGCAGCGCCTGCTACACCAAGTACGTTGTCGACACCCATGAGGGCATCGGCCACGATGATGGTTTTTAAGGCACCCCAAAAAGTAGCGGCGACGGGGCCGGTTCCATCTTGTTGGCCTTGTTCTGCTAACAATTTGTAGGCGATCCAGACCAGTCCCAGGCCGCCCACCAGCATCAGCCCCGGAATCCTGAGCAGCCACACTACGCCTACCGTCATGGCGGATCGGACCACGATGGCGCCGACCGTTCCCCAGACAATGGCCTTGAACTTCAAGTGGTCGGGCAGGTTGCGCGCCGCCAGCGCGATAACGATTGCGTTATCGCCGGCAAGCACCAGGTCGATCAGGATGATTGTCAGCAAAGCGGACCACCAATGGGCAGAAAAAAGTTCCATAAAAAAAGCTCAGGTGGCAGGGGACATTACTTGGCAGGCAAATTCTAAAAAACCGACCCAAATCCCTGAAAAACTTAGGGGCGGGAATGCGAACCAGAAGGCGCTATAGAGCGCACAAGGGCTTTTGTCTTCGGGCTATGATGCGCCTCCCATCAAGGTAACCATGGCAGGCATTCACATTACCGACATCGAGTCGGCTATCAACTATTGGCGACACCGCGAGCCCTCGCCCGACGGCATTGCTTTGCCTGCGCCGACACGTGCATTGGCCGAGGTGTATGCCTTGCTGGTGTACTACCATGAGACTGAGGCGGATGAATTTTCCATGCCACCCCAAGCGCTTCAAGCCTGGATGGACTGGTACCAGTCCACGCCCGACACACCGTGCATCGCAATTTGTTCTACCAGCCAAGGAGACGAAGAGTGCAAAGGCTGTGGCCGTACTTTTGAAGAAGTGCAACTGTGGCCGCAAATGCGACCTGCTGAAAAGCGAAGCACCTGGCGGCGTATTACTTTGGAGTCAAACGCGTGGCGTTTCAACAAGTATGCGGAGAGGGCTGCGCCTTAAGCTATTTCCAGCGCAGCGGTTCAATTTCTATGGTGTGCGCACTGTCACTCAAAATCAGCGCACCTTCTTGCACCGTGGCTTGCAGTTGCATACTGCGCTGCGCCAGCGGTATCAAAGCCTGACTGACTGCCGTAGGGATGCGGAAAACGCTCAGGTTCTGCGGGCGGCTGAGCTTGTTCTCCATGCCTTTCCACCATACCTCTGCTGCATGGTTAAAGCAGTACAGCACGACCTCATCTGCTTTGCCGCAGGCCTTGATCAACGGCTTGTCTTCAGGTTGCCCCACTTCCAGCCAAAGCCGCGTGCGGCCGGTAAAGTCACGCAGCCAGGCATCGGGCTCGTCAGGGTCCGACAGACCGGCACCAAAGCTCAACGTGGCATCGCCGTTGCAAACCGTATTGAGCTTGTAGGCTTGCAGCGCAATGGCAGCCAGTCGCACCATCATGCGCTCGTCGGTCTCACTGGGGTGGCGCGCCAATGTGAAGGCGTGGTCCGCGTAGTAGCTGTTATCGATGTCCGCTATTTGCAGGCTGGCTTTGAAAATCGTCGATTTAATGGCCATGCTTGCGCTCAGACCCGCCGCGCCAGTTCAGCCGCTTTGCCGGTGTAGCTTCCGGGCGTCATGTCCAGCAGGCGCTGCTTTTCAGTGTCCGGAATGGCCAGTCCGGCGATAAAACCCTGCATCAGTTCGCGCGTCATGGCTTCGCCACGCGTGAATTTTTTGAGCTGTTCATAAGGCTGGGGCAAACCAAAACGGCGCATCACCGTTTGAATGGGTTCGGCCAACACTTCCCACGAAGTATCCAGGTCGGCGGCAATAGCGGCCTCATTGATTTCCAGCTTGTTCAGGCCAGCCATGAGTGACTGGTAAGCCAATGCTGCATAGCCAGTTGCCACGCCGATATTGCGCAGCACGGTGGAGTCCGTCAGGTCGCGTTGCCAGCGGCTGATGGGCAACTTTTCACTCAGATGTTTGAGCAACGCATTGGCCAGGCCCAGATTGCCTTCTGCATTTTCAAAGTCAATCGGATTGACTTTGTGCGGCATGGTGCTGCTGCCCACTTCGCCATCGCGTAGCTTTTGTTTGAAGTAACCCAGCGACACATAACCCCACACATCACGCGAGAAATCGATCAGGATGGTGTTGGTGCGCGCGACTGCATCAAACAGTTCGGCCATGTAGTCGTGCGGCTCAATCTGAATGCTGTAGGGCTGGAAGTTCAGACCCAGACCCAGAGGTTCCGGAGTTTCGACCACCTTTTTGCTGAACGCTTCCCAGTCGAAATCTGGCCAGGCAGACAGGTGGGCGTTGTAATTGCCCACGGCGCCGTTCATTTTGGCCAGAATTTTCACGGATGCAATCCGGTCACAGGCGGCCTGTAGGCGCACTACGACATTGGCAATTTCCTTGCCCACGGTAGTGGGGCTTGCGGTTTGACCATGGGTGCGGCTGAGCATGGGCACGTCCGCATAAGCATGTGCCATATCGCGCAGTTTGAGCACTACTTTGTCCAGCAAAGGCAGAATCACCACATCGCGCGCCGAGCGCAGTTGCAGAGCGTGGCTGGTGTTGTTGATGTCTTCGCTGGTACAGGCAAAGTGTACAAACTCACCGGCCTTTTCCAGTTCGGGCCGCGCTTCAAATTTTGACTTAATCCAGTACTCCACCGCCTTAACGTCATGATTGGTAGTCTTTTCAATCGCCTTGATGGCTTCGCCGTCGGCTTCCGAAAAATTCTTCACCAGACCCAGCAAATAGGTGCGCGCTCCCGGTGAGAGCGGCTTAAATTCTGCGAAGCCCGCGTCACTGAGTGCAATAAACCACGCCACTTCCACCTGAACCCGGCGGTGCATGTAGCCCAATTCACTAGTTAGGGGGCGTAAAGTGGATAATTTAGCGGCATAGCGGCCGTCCAGTGGCGAAAGTGCAGAGATGGCAGAAAAAGTCATTTGTGGATTGTAGGTTGTGTGCTGTTGTCGTCACAGTGGCGCGCACATTGCCACCCCGATGGATAGAATGAAACGCAAACCAAAACTATAGTGAGCCCATGAAACTTATCGGATCCACCTCCAGCCCCTACGTGCGAAAAGTTCGCGTTGTGATGGCTGAGAAAAAACTGGAATACACCTTCCTGACCGAAGACGTTTGGGCGGCAGACACGTCAATTGCGCATTCCAACCCGTTAGGCAAGGTGCCTTGCCTGATCATGGAAGGTGCAGAGGCGCTTTTTGATTCTCGTGTCATCGTGGAGTACCTTGATACATTGTCCCCGGTGGGCAAACTCATTCCTGCGGTGGGGCGCGAGCGAGCCGAAATCAAGACGTGGGAAGCGCTGGCTGATGGCGTTTTGGATGCCTCCATATTGGCCAGACTCGAGGCCACTTGGACTGGTCGCACCAAGGCGCAACGCAGTCAAGCCTGGATTGATCGCCAACTCGTCAAGGTCCATGATGCGCTCAAGGCCATGAGCCAGGGGCTGGGCGAAAAGCCTTTTTGCGCCGGTATTCACCTCACCTTGGCCGACATTGCGGTGGCCTGCGCTTTAGGATATCTGGACTTCCGCTTCCCTCAAATTAATTGGCGCGACGAATACCCCAATCTGGTGAAGTTGCACGACAAGATGATGCAGCGCCCTAGTTTTGCCGATACCTTGCCGGTTTAGGGCAAAGGGCAGTAACTGCCCTTACATCGATTTACAAATTTTGGCTCGCCAAAAAAGAGGTCTGCGCCTACATTGCGCAGACTATGGCGACTTATAAAACCATCTATAAATGCCGCGTTTGCGGCACCACCACCTACCAGCGCGTGATGGGCAGGGCTCAAACTGGCGCCTTGGAGCCTACCGGCGAATACCGCTGTACCGGGTGTAGAAATGTGTTTGAGTCGCTGCGGGCGTGGTGGGAACCGCAGCGAAAAAATGATTTTCAGCCCAGCAAGTTCTCGGGAGCCTGTTAGCTATTGGCGCGCTTTTTAAGCCAGCGCATCAGGTCGCCCACCAGCGGCAGCTTTTCGTATAGCTCTTCTGCGGCATCCCAATAGTCCCTGTGAAACGTGACCAGTCCTTGCGGCGAGAAAACCAGATGGGAAGCACCCAGAATGACCTGTTGCCGGTTGGCTTGAAACCGTTTGAATGCGAAGTGAAATTTCCACGTCAGAAAACATTGCGTGCCCTGCACCACTTGGTTTGTCACCACGAAGCGAGGGCGATCCAGTGCCACGAACATGTGTTCAAAAATGGGCTCGATAGCGGCCAGACCCGTGACATCGTTAAACGGGTCTTTGAAGCGCGCGTCGGGCGCATAGAAGAGGCCAAGAACTTTCACGCTATCGGGAGACAGCGCTTCAAAAAAGGCCACCAAGAGCGCTACTGCCTGATCGCAACTTTGCGGCACGGCGATACGTTTTTCGTCACTCACAGCGTCACCTTCGCAACCAGATAAAAATACCAACGGTAGGGCAGCATGCCCAACAGCTTGAGCCACAGCGTGAAGCGTTTGGGAAAGTGGATTTCAAACGCGCCTCGCGCCCAGCCTTTCAGAATGGCTGTGGCGGCTTGCTGTGGCGTGAGCAGTGCAGGCATATCAAATTCGTTGCCTTCGGTCAGCGGTGTTTGCACAAACCCAGGGTTGATGATGGACACCGACACCCCGCGGTCTTTCAGGTCCAGGTAAAGCGTCTCGGCCAGATTGATTAATGCCGCCTTGGTAGGGCCGTAGGCCAAGCCATTAGGCAGCCCGCTATAACCCGCAACGCTTCCAACCATGCTGATATGCCCCGTGCCACGGTCCAACATGGCCGGAATCACAGCGTCGAGCACATACAGCGCGCCGTTGTAGTTCACGTCGATATGGCGCAGCATGTCATCCACCTCCATCGCAAAGCCGCGCGTCGCGGTGTAGTGGCCTGCGCAATACATCACGCAGTCCAGTGGCGCTTGCGCAAGCAACGTACTAGCTGCAGCTTGTACTGCACCTCGGTCAGTTACATCCAGCGGCAAGGCCAGTGCGCCTGCGTGCGAGGTAACAAATGTTTCAAGTGCCGCGGCTTTGCGCGCAGACACCACTACGCGCGCGCCCTGTGCATGCAAAGCGGCGGCCGTAGCCTGACCTATGCCGGTACTGGCGCCAATGATCCAGACCGCTTTTCCACGCCAGTCGGTGATGGGCGGATTCAGTGTCATAAAGAGTTTCCCGTTGCCGCGTTTTCAGCGTTTGGTGAAAGACAAGGTGACCTCGCCCAGCCGCACGCCGAACTTGCTCATTGATGCTTTGTTGAGCATGACCTTGTCCGTCATGAGGTACATCCAGTCGTCAAACTGCACTTCATAAACAGTGCCGTCCACCGGCAGGCTCAGTGTGTAATTCCAATGCAAGGCATTGCCCATGCTCTCGCCCAGCGCAACACCGACGACGTCGTCCGCGCGTCCGGTAAAGCGCCCGTCCGACTCTTTGGTGAGGTGCCATACCCGCTTTTGTCGGGTTCCGTCGGAGTAGCTGAAGCTTTCGTCCAGCGTGCCCTCGTTGCCCTGCCA
>CANBYM010000145.1 GCA_947373605.1 Comamonadaceae bacterium | reverse complement strand
GAACCTGACTGGACCAACAAGGTTTTGCCGGTGCGCATCAGCAAGGATCAGATTCAGCACAGCCCGGATATTGATACTGAGAAACCGGTATCGCGCCAACACGAAATGATGTACGCCGACTACTACGGCTATCCCTATTATTGGGGAGGCGACGGTTTGTGGGGCGATGGTCTGTACTTTCCCACCATGATGTCAGGCGACTACACCGGAGACGGCCCCATGGGGCACGTACGTTCTGACGTCAAAGAGGCCTACGTTCGCGCAGAAAAGTCGCGCCATGTATCGGATGATCCGCACCTGCGAAGTTGCAAGGCGGTAGTAGGCTATCACGTACACGCCACCGACGGCGACTTGGGCCATGTGAGCGCCATGCTGGTGGATGAGGAGACTTGGGCGATCCGCTATCTGGTTGTAGATACCAGCAACTGGTGGATGGGCAATAAGGTGCTGATCCCGCCGCAGTGGGCCACCTCCATTGATTGGGCAGAATCCAAGGTATTCATCGATTTGACGCGCGAGACCATCAAGGATGCGCCGCGCTTTGAATCTTCGTATGTCCTGAACCGGCAGCAGGAATTGGATCTCTACAGCTATTACGACCGCCCGAATTATTGGGAGCGTGAGAAACAGCGGGAACTGAGCGCCGAAACGGCTTAGAAACCAGGCGTCGGCGACTCAGCACCCTCCTCTCAACGCCGCACTCATCGCAGGGGCGTTAGAGGAAACTGCTGCATCGGCCGGCGCCAACTAGCCTCTGGCTTTCAGGCGCGAACGCATTGCGCCAAAAACGATAAACAAGCCCGGTATAAAAATCATGGCCCAGATGATTTTGTCCAGATGCGCTTTGACCCAGGGGAAGTTGCCGAAGAAGTACCCCACGGTCACGATGCCAACTACCCAGAGCGTGCCGCCCACCACGTCAAATAGCGTAAAGCGGGAACGCGTCATTTGCGCTACCCCGGCAACAAAAGGCGCAAAGGTGCGCAGGAAAGGCATGAAGCGCGCAGCGATGATGGTGATACCGCCATACTTTTCGTAAAACGCATGGGCTTGATTGAATGCCTGCTTGTTGAAAAAGCGTGAACTCTCCCATTGGAATACCTTGGGGCCAATGTGGCGGCCGATGGTGTAATTGGATTGGTTTCCCGCCACTGCGGCAGCCAGGAGCAGCGTGATGCAGAGCGTGTAATCCATTAAACCCACACCGCACATGGCACCGACCACAAACAGTAAAGAGTCACCGGGTAAAAACGGCATTACTACTACGCCGGTTTCTACAAAAATGATCAGGAACAGCAATGCATAGACCCAGAAGCCATAGCTTTGAACAAATGCCTCTAGGTATTTGTCCACATGCAAAACGAAGTCGAAAAGGTGAGTAATCATTTCCATAGATAGGCATTATGTCCGCCGCCTAAAATGGCCCGGTGACACAAACTGAAAACACATTCCAAACATCCGACACCAGCGGTTCAACGGTGCCTGCGACACGTCGGCCCATCCGCCAATTGCCGGATGAGTTAATCAGCCAGATTGCAGCCGGCGAGGTCGTGGAGCGCCCTGCTTCGGTAGTGCGCGAGTTAGTCGACAACGCGCTGGACGCCGGGGCCACGCAGGTTACCGTCCGGTTGCAGAGCGGCGGTGTGCGTTTGATCAGTGTGGAAGATGACGGGCAGGGTATTTTGCGGGAAGAGCTTCCCATTGCTTTCAGACGCCACGCCACCAGCAAGATCGGCAACTTGCACGATCTTGAATCGGTTGCAACGATGGGCTTTCGCGGGGAAGCGCTGGCAGCCATCAACTCGATTGCCGATTGCGCAATCCTCTCCCGCGCAAATGGCTTTGCAGAAGCGTTTCTATTGGATGGGCGCACAGGCGAACTGCGTCCGGTCGCGCGCAGCGTGGGTACGACGGTCGAAGTGAAAGAGCTTTTTTACAGCACCCCCGCGAGGCGCAAATTCCTCAAGACCGATGCGACGGAGCTGGCCCACTGCATCGAGGCCGTACGTCGTCACGCGTTGGCACGCCCTGACGTGAGCTTTGCGATTTGGCATGAAGGCAAATTGGTGGAGCAATGGCGCCGCTGCACAGACCTCGACCCGGTGATCGCACTGGACCAGCGACTGGGCGACGTGCTCGGGCAGGAATTTCTGACGCAAAGTATGCGCGTGCAGACCATCGCTTCCGATAACAACCTGCGGCCCCGCATCTGGGGGCGGGTCGGGATTCCAGATGCAGCACGGACCCGTGCGGACCAGCAATTTGCCTACGTGAACGGACGCTTTGTGCGGGACAAAGTGCTGGCCCACGCGGCCCGCAGCGCTTATGAAGACGTACTACACGGCCATCGACAACCGGTATATGCCTTGTACCTTGCGATGGACCCGGCGCGTGTGGATGTGAATGTTCACCCCACCAAGATTGAGGTTCGTTTCAGAGACAGCCGAGAAGTTCATCAGGGCGTGCGCCACGCCGTAGAAGACGCGCTGGCAAAGCCACGTTCTGCCGGGCTGGAAGTTGCGGCGCAGCTTGATTCAGCGCCGCTGAACAATGGGTTTTCAGTGGAGGTCAGGCAGCCGCAATCTGTGCCAATGTACTCAGCACAACCCGGAATCGGGCTGGTATCCAAACCGGAATACCGCTTTGGCATGCAACCCGATATGCCAGGGCATAAGGTAAGCGACGTGGGGGCCATTTGGCAGCGCGAAACGGCGCCCGTAGCAGATCCCATACCGCAAGAAGAGTGGCCGCTGGGCCGCGCCGTCGCGCAGCTGCAAGGCATCTATATATTGGCCGAAAACACGCAGGGTCTGGTGGTGGTGGACATGCACGCAGCGCACGAGCGCATTGTGTATGAGCGCCTAAAAAACCAGCTCAATTCCATAACTGGAGCAGGTGCCCACCCCCGCACTATCGTCAGCCAACCTTTGCTGATTCCGGTGACGTTTGCGGCCACGCCGGATGAAGTGGCCACCGCTGAAGTGCATAGCGAAACGCTGGTGACGCTGGGCCTGGTGATCAGTCCTTTTTCGCCACGAACGCTGGCGGTTCGCGCAGTACCCAATTCACTGGTGCAAGGCGATGCAGTTTCACTGGCGCGCAGCGTGCTGGCTGAACTCGGGCAGCACGATGCCAGCACCGTGATTGAGCGCGCACAAAATGAGCTGTTGTCCACTATGGCATGTCACGGCGCCGTGCGCGCCAATCGCAGGCTGACGCTGGAAGAAATGAATGGCTTGCTGCGCCAGATGGAGGAAACCGAACGCAGCGACCAGTGCAACCACGGCCGCCCCACCTGGCGGCAAATTAGCATCAAAGAATTAGACGCCCTGTTTCTTCGTGGCCGCTAAATACGCCTGCATGAACGCGGTCTTACAAAGGCGAAGCGTTATTGGCCCAATTTAGATTCAGGCGTTGAGCGGCGTACATCCCGGCTTAGTTCCTGATACAAGGCCCAGGTGGAATCCCGCTCACTTTCATCCGCTTGCGGCACCGGTAGCGGACGCACGATTTTGCGCCTCTCCATCAAAGCGAGGTCAGCCATTGAATTGGGCACGGGAACCGCAGGATTGTCCGCGGGAACGGCACCTTTGCCTGTCTTCTCAGTATTTGCCTTCATTTTCATAATGATCCCCACAGGGTCTTTATGAAAGAATTCCCATTTTTTTGGCGTCTTCTTTGAGTTCAGCACGGAATTTGGGATGTGCAATAGAGATCAATTCCAGTGCCCGCTGTTTTGCCGATTTGCCGCGCAGTTGTGCAACGCCATATTCAGTCACCACGTAGTTAATGTCGTTTTTGCTGGTGCTGACATGGGTGCCGGGTGATAGTACCGGTACGATACGCGAAATGGTGTCATCTTTGGCCGTGGACGGTACAACGATGAAGGCCTTACCCCCTTTGGAACGGTTGGCCGCGCGCACAAAGTCCGATTGCCCGCCAGTGCCGGAATACGGATACGGCCCTAAGCTTTCCGAGCCGCACTGGCCCAACATGTCGATTTGCAACGTGGCATTGATCGCACACAGATTGTCATTTTTACCGGCCAGATACGGATCGTTGGTGAAATCAACCGGGTGCATTTCCAGCCCCGGGTTGCGGTCCATGAAGCTGTACAGTTTCTTGGAACCCAAACCGAAAGTGGCAACCATTTTGCCGGGCAGGTAGTTTTTACGCTTATTGTTGACAGCGCCGGCCTCCACCAGCGTCATGATTCCGTCGCCGATCATTTCGGTGTGCACACCCAGATCGTGTTTGCTGGTGAGCTGCATGACAACCGCATCCGGAATCCCGCCATAGCCAATCTGCAGGGTTGAGCCGTCGTCAATCATGTCGGCAACGTATTTGCCAATGGCTTCCTGCACCGGCCCGATTTTGGGTAGGCCGACTTCCAGCACAGGCTCACTGTTCTCGACCAGCGCGGTAACCTGAGAAATATGAATGTGGCAATTACCAAAGGCGAAGGGCACGTTGGGGTTGACCTCCAGAACGACCGCGCGCGCTTTGGCAACCGCCGCCATCGTGTAATCCGCGCCGAGACTCAAGGAGAAATAACCATGCGCGTCCATTGGCGAGGCCATGGAAAACACCACATCAGCGCCGATCTGATCGCGCTCGATCATGGCGGGAATTTCAGAAAAATAGTTCGGGGTGAAATCAATCCAACCTTCTTTGCCACCGGCGCGAGTTGCGCCGCCGTAAAAGAACGCAACGTGGCGGACGTGTTCAGTCGTTAGCGGGTCGATATAGCCGTACTTGCGCATAGCCAGAATCTGAGACACCTTAACATCACGAAAGCTGCGGCGCTGTTCTGACAATGCCGTCAGCAGCGTGGGGGGTTCACCGGCTCCGGTTGGAACAATGATGCGGTCGCCATTGCGTACATGGCTGATGGCATCGACTGCGGCAACTCGCTTGCCGGCATACAAATCTTGATATGACATGAACATTGACCTTTAACGGCGAGGGACAGGGCCTCGCGGGCGGTCAAATGATAGGGGCACAAGGCATCGCCAAGCTTACGCAAAAGTGCGGCAAATGCAAATGAAATTGCACCAATCCAGCGCAGCACCCCAACGCCCAATCGCGTGCTTTGCAATGAATTAACGATGGCCTTTGTTCACGTGGAAACAATCGCCGCACACGACCACTTTCTTCTCACTACGATGGCCCAAATGGAATTTAGATGGCAGCAATTATTGCCTTTGACTTATATTCAAAGTTTCACATTTATTAGATCTAAAAAACAAATAAATAATTAAATTTATAAAAATAGTTTTTTACGCTATCTAAATCAAAATATTTACAGCATTTATTTTTTCTCAGTGCACCAATAATTCAGAACTTATTACCATAATCACGATCCCTGAAGATTAGATCCTGGTAGCCCGTGAAATGTTTAGCAATGTGCCCGATGCGCACGTGCAATTTGCCGACTTCGACCGGCTGATTTCGTAAGAATTGGTTGATATGCATTCATGGAGAGACTTGGAAGGCTTTTATATGGAAGCCGCCATTGGCACATTGGGTCAGGCCGAGTTCGAAAAGCTGCAGACCAGGCCCACTGCAGAGTTCGAAGCCGGCGTGTTGACTTCAGTCAGGACCCGCGAATTAAAGCGGTTTGCTGCGAGTATTTATTTAACGGTGATATCCGATGCAATATCGCTGCTCACTTGTACTCAACGTTTTCCCGAAAAGACGACCACTGGCCCTCACAATTTAAAGACTGAAAGACACTATCGACGGTCCACCGGTGCTAGACGTTTTTACTGTAAGCCATGACACCGGGTTGAATGCGCTGGACGCAAATGTGCGCGATGCCTAAATCAATGCGGGGCTCATGGCTGCGTGGGTTCATGCAATCCAAGCACTGAGCCCTTCGCTGCCAGTAGGCTTCGCGCAACAAGACTTTCCGGCCATAACCTTGATACCGCGGTTGAACTAGTTTTCAGTGACCGCCACCCAAGTACGCTGCCTTGACGGCCGGATCATCCCGCAGCTTGGTAGCTTCGCCGTGCACGGATATACGCCCGTTTTCCAGTACGTAACCGTAGTCGGCCACCTTCAGCGCCGCGGCGGCAAATTGCTCCACCAGCAGCATGGTCACGCCACGCGACTTCAAGTCTTCGATGATGCGAAAAACCTCTTCCACCAGAATCGGTGCGAGGCCCATAGAAGGTTCATCCAGGAGGACAATTTCCGGGTTGAGCATGACCGCGCGCGCCATGGCCAACATTTGTTGCTCACCACCGGACAGCGTACCGGCGAGCTGATTCCGGCGTTCTTTGAGTCGGGGGAATAACTCCAGCGCTTTGTCCAAATCGCCGGGCACATCGCCTTTAGGACGGCTACCGGTCAGGCGCGGGAACGCCCCCAGAATAAGATTGTCGGTCACGGTCATGGTGGCGAACACGCGGCGGCCTTCGGGCGAGTGCGCCAAGCCCAATTTGGCAATGGTGTAAGACTCCAGACCGTCAACCCGCTTGCCATGCAGGGAAATTTCACCTGCGGTCGGCTTGATCATGCCGGAAATGGCGCGCATGGTGGTGGTTTTACCGGCACCGTTGGAGCCGATCAACGTGACTACTTTGCCCTTGGGCACTTCAATGGAAATACCGTGCAAGACTTGCACCTTGCCGTAACCGGCTTCCAGATTTTTAATACTCAGCATGGATGTGTCCTTTTAAGCGGCAGTGCCACCGAGGTAAGCCTCGATAACCTTCTCATCAGCCTGCACATCGGCAGGCTTGCCTTCGGCAATCTTTTGTCCGAAGTCCAGCACCGAGACTTGGTCGCAAATACTCATCACCACGTCCATATGGTGCTCGATCAGGATCACGGTAATTCCGTGGTCCCGGATCTTGCGGATGATGGTTACCAATTCCTTGATGTCCGGTGCAGTGAGACCCGCCGCCGGTTCGTCAAGCAGCAGCAATTGAGGATCAAGCGCCAGGGCACGGGCAATCTCCAGAAGGCGTTGTTTACCGTACGGCAGGTTACGCGCTTCTTCGTAGGCCAAATCACCCAAGCCCACGAAATTGATCAGGCCCAAGCCACGCGCCACAGATGCGGCCTCTTCCCGTTTGTAGCGAGGGCTGTGCAAAGACACATCGACAAGGTTACTGTTGAATGTGTGATGCAAGCCCACTTGCACGTTTTGCAAAGCTGTCATCTCACCAAACAACTGCACGTTCTGGAAAGTGCGGGCAATGCCGGATAGGGCAATGTCGGAAGACGTACGCCCCACCACCGACCGACCGGCAAAATCGATATTTCCACCGGTTGGCACGTAGATGCCTGTGAGCACGTTCATCATGGTGCTCTTGCCCGAGCCGTTGGGGCCGATCAGTCCGTGGATCGTGCCGCGCTTGACGTGCAGATCCACTTGGTTGATCGCCTTCAATCCACCGAATTGCATTAGCACGCCTTTAGCCGTGAGCAAGTCGTGACCGGCTTCGATGTGGCCGGTATTAGCCGCTTGCATGATTGCATCCTTGGCCGCGTCCACGTTGGCAACTGCCGGCACGCTCTTACGTACACCCGTGCGCACAAACAAGCTACGCACAAATCCGACAATACCGTCTTGCAGGTAATACACCACAAACAAGATCATCAATCCAAAAATGCTCAGACGCCAGTCGGTAATGGATTGCAACCAGAATGAGAAAGCCGCCAAAGCAATAGTGCCAACGACGGGCAAGGCCATCTCGCGCACCGTTGTCATCTTTTTGGCAATACCCATCGCGGCACCCACGGTCATCAGCACCGCCAACGCCGAGGCGACCTGACGGAACATTTCCAGATCATCCAGCAACTTGGGCAGGATCACGATGATGGCGGCGCCCAGCAGCGCACCGGAGCGTGTTTTGCGTCCGCCCATGATCACGGCTAACAGGAACAACACCGTCAATTCAAAGTTATAGGTATTCGGTGAAATGTATTGCTCGGAATAAGCATACAGACAGCCTGCCAGACCGGCAAAACCCGCGCTGATCACAAAGGCATACACCTTGTAGCGGTACACTGAAACACCCATGCAGTCGGATGCTACCGGGCTACCACGCAACGCTTCAAATGCACGGCCCAGCTGCGACTTCAGAATGCGGTCCACGACGACCAGCGAAATCACCATCAGCGTCAGCACCATCCAGTAGAAACCGTGCTCGTCAAACTGCCAGCCGCCCACGGAAGGCTTGGGAACTTTAATACCGAGCGGCCCTTCGGTCAGGAAGTCCATCTCGTTAATCAAAATTTGAATGATGGTGCCAAACGCCAATGTCACCATGGCCAGATAAGGCCCAGTCACGCGCAGTGCCGGCAGCGCAAGCAAGGCGCCAAAACCTGCGGTCACCACGATGCTGGCAGGAATAATGGCCCACAGAGGCGCTCCGAGTTTCAAAAAAAGCACACCGGCGGTGTAGGAGCCAACGCCGAACAAACCGGAGTGCCCGAGTGACACCTGGCCGGTATATCCCACCACAATATCCAGACCAAACAACAGAATGGCGTAAATCATGATCGTGCCGATCATGTGGATGTAATACGGGTTACCGGTGATCAGCGGCGCTGATGCCAGAATCGCGACGCCGATTGCGCCGGTGATAAAAGTCTTGCTGTTCATCTTCAAACTTTCTTGATCGCGGATTTGCCGAACAGACCGGATGGCTTGAACGCCAGAACCAGCAACAACAGCACCAAGCCGGGAACATCCTTGTAGCCGGTGGAGATATAAAAGCCCGTGGTCGTCTCAGCCACGCCCAAAATAATGCCGCCGACGATGATGCCCAGGCCGCTGGTCAGGCCACCAATAATCGCTACGGCAAAAGCCTTCAGGCCAAGCACCGCTCCCATGGTCGCACCCGTCAGTGTCAACGGTGCAATCAGAGCACCGGCAAAGCCTGCAGTAGCGCTGGACAGCGCGTAAGAAAAAGTAATCACCAGACCGGTGTTGATACCCATCAACTTGGCAGCGTCACGGTCGTTGAATGTGGCGACAACCGCCTTGCCGTAAATCGTTTTGCGGTTGAAAAACTCCACGGCCAACATCATGATCACCGCGCCCACCACCACCAGCAGTTCCATCGGCAGCACGTTGGCACCCAGAAACTTGATAGGAGACTCTGGCAAGGGCGAAGGGAACTTCAAATCATCGCGGCCCCAGATGTTCTCCGCCACGTTTTTAAAAATAATGCCAAGGGCGATGGTCGACATGATCCAGCCGAACTCACTCTTGATCTTGATGGCCGGAGCCACACCGATACGTTCCACGATGCCGCCTTGCACCAGCCCGAAGACGATAACGAGTGGCAGCATCAGCCAGTAATTCACACCCATGTTGACCAGGGTAAGGCCCACCATGGCACCCAACATCAACGCATCACCCTGACCGAAGTTCAGCGTGTCCGAGGTCTGAAATGTCAGCTGGTAGCCGAAAGCAATGACCGCGTAGATCATGCCAAGGGCGATACCGCTGTACACAAGTTGCAGAAGGATTTCCATGATTTGAGCTCACCTAATGTTCAACACTCCGCAGGGGCAGATACGCCGCTGCGGCCTAAAAAAAGCACCGCGCCAGCCGAACCTCGGCCAGGGCGATGCCTTCGCTTAGCGCAAA
>CANBYM010000144.1 GCA_947373605.1 Comamonadaceae bacterium | reverse complement strand
GTGGGCTGCGCAACGCCTGATCGACCTGGGCACCGATGCCATCATTACCGACAGGGTGGACTTGTTCAAAGCGACCTGAGACAATTATTTTTGTAAAACAATAGTTTTTTACTGTTTTACAGTACATAATTAATGCATAGCAACTTATTTGGAGATTGTCATGCAAGTCGATTCATACTCCGTACACCCCTTGAACAACCCCAGCGTGCCATCCCTGCACAGCGCCGCCTACGCCAAGCTTCGCATTGCGGCCTGGGTCATGCGGCTGCTCAGTGCAGGCTATCTGGTGTCGGTGTTCTGGCACATTCAGGACTGGTGGCTGGACGGCGAGCGGGTTGCGCGCCTGATGGGCAACTTTCTGGGCAAAGACCTTAGCGCCATGCAATCCTGGCAACGTTTAACTGCCATGGGAGTGGACCTGGCAGCGCTTGCCCTGCTGGTGATGGCAGTAGCGTATTGCTGGCGCTTTCTGGGCACCTTGCAACAAATGACCGGCTTCACGGAGACGGGGGTGGGCTATTTGATGCGCTGCGCGTGGTGGGGTTTAGCCTGCGAACTGCTCTCGCTGATTTCGAGGCCGTTTAAAACCTATTTACTTACCCTGCACCTGAGCCCGGCAGATCAGCAATGGCGCTGGAGCTTGCAGTCCGGCGATGTGCAAAGCGCCATTCTGTGTGTTGCACTGCTTATGTTTGCGCTGATGTTTTCTTGGGCGTTGGAGATTGCTGAAGAAAACCGGAGCTTTGTGTAATGCCAATCATCGTCAATCTGGATGTGATGCTGGCCAAACGCAAAATGCGCTCGCGCGATCTGGCACCACTGGTCGGCATCACCGAACAAAACATTTCGCTACTCAAGTCGGGCAAAGTCAAAGGCGTGCGCTTTGACACGCTGGAGCGCATTTGCGCGGTGCTGGATTGCCAGCCTGGGGACATTCTGGAGTTTGTCGCGAACGCATCGCAGGCACCTCAGACGTGAGCATCAAAGCGCAGGCGACACACCGTAGTGCGGCCCGAGCCGGTGTTGTGGCGCCGAGGGTCCAAATAAGTGTCGATCTCAACGAACCCGCATTTGCGCATCATGCCGGCAGAGGCAAGGTTTTCTTCGTGGCGACTGATGTAGACCTCACGCATGCCGCGTACGTGCAAGTCTTCAACTGCCGCCATCAGTAAGCGGGTGCCAAGACCTTTGCCTGCGTAATCCCGGTGCACTGCGGCTTCGCTCACATAACCATGCACAGTACCGGTAAGCGCGGCACTTTGGTACCTGACGTAATCGTGGGTTTGGCAATAGGTCATCATTCCCACCAGCGTTTCGCCGTCAAAGGCGAGCAAGCCCTGAGCCTGTCCGCTAACCACCTCCTGCAGGTGTTCGCGGATGCCATCCACCGGGAGCCAGTTCCATGCGTTGGCACCATGGTCAAAAATGAACGTTTCCATCGCAGCAAGATGCACAGCTTGCGCCGACACAAAGGCGCGCAATGGCATCAAGACTTCCAGCCTTTGCCGCCGACCCATTGCGAGGTCGCAACCAGTACCACCAACAAGGCGTAGCTCGCCATCTTGCCGTCGTTGCCAAAAACCCAAAGTCCTGCAACCAGTGCGGCCAGACCGGCCAGGCTATTCAGTGCGCCTTGCAACAACCACCCGCGGGTCGGACGCAGCTTGCGCATAAAAAAGGGGGCGACGAGCGCCACTGCCAAACCCAGCACAAGGGCTGGTGCCAGAAAATTTAGCAAGTGATTTAGGGTGTCTAAAGGGCCCATTAAATGAAACAGTTGGTGAATGATCGGGCAAAAAGGCGTTCATGGCGCCGCATTGGAAGGTAGGGATTTTATAATCCAGCCCATAACTATGGCAGTCTGGGCATTAGGCATCAATCACACAACGGCTCCGCTGGACATGCGGGGCCGCTTTGCGTTTGCGGTCGACCAGATGGCGCCGCACCTACAGGCGCTGCGCGGCTCCATCGCACGCACCCCCGAAGCGGCCATTGTTTCTACCTGCAACCGCACCGAGATTTATTGTGCCGGTGAAGAAGCCGCCATGGAGCAAACGCTGGCCTGGCTGGCGCAAAGCGGTGGTGTTTCCACCCACGAGCTTCGTAATCACACCTACAGCCTGGAAGGTGACCAGGCAGCCCGACACGCTTTTCGCGTTGCCAGCGGACTGGACTCCATGGTGCTGGGCGAGCCGCAGATATTGGGGCAACTGAAGGACGCAGTCCGCGCAGCCGATGCGGCGGGTGCACTGGGTACCACGCTTTCACAAATGTTCCAGCGCTCATTCGCTGTGGCCAAGGAAGTCCGCACTTCCACTGAAATCGGTGCCCACTCCATCAGCATGGCCGCCGCCGCAGTCCGACTGTCGAGCCAGCTGTTTGAAGACCTGGCGCAAGTCAAGGTGCTGTTTGTCGGCGCGGGCGAAATGATTGAACTGTGCGCCACGCACTTTGCCGCAAAAAATCCAAAGGCCATTGCCATTGCCAACCGCACGCTGGAACGTGGCGAGAAACTTGCCAGCCGCTTTGGCGGTGAGGTGATGCGACTGGCAGACCTGCCAGACCGTTTGCACGAATTTGACGCCGTGATCAGCTGCACGGCCAGCACCTTGCCCATCATCGGTCTGGGCGCAGTAGAACGCGCCTTAAAAAAGCGCCGCCACCGCCCCATGTTCATGGTCGACCTGGCGGTACCGCGCGATATCGAGCCCGAAGTGAAGCGCTTAGGCGATGTGTACCTCTACACCGTAGACGACCTGGCCGGCGTGGTGCAGACCGCCCAGGCAAGCCGGCAAGCGGCTGTAGCGCAGGCAGAAGCCATTGTGGATGCCGGTGTGCAAAGCTTTATGCACTGGATCGACCAGCGCAGCAGTGTGCCTTTGATTCAGCAACTCAATGCACAGGCCGAGCAATGGCGCGCCGCAGAACTTATCAGGGCTCGCAAGCTGATTGCTAAAGGTGAAGATGTGGACGTGGTGCTGGAAGCGCTTGCCAAAGGTCTCACCCACAAAATGCTGCATGGTGCTATGGCTGAACTGCACGCGGGTGACGCGCAAGCGCGCGAACACGCAGGCAACGCCATTCGGCATTTCTTTTTGCGCAAAGAGCGTTAGCGGCGCTCGCCGCCCATGCCGATGGCGCACCCTGCGGTGCGGCCTGAACGTCACCCTTTTTGATTAAGCTGCCATGAAACCGTTTCTGCGCCAACAACTGGCCCGCTATACCGACCGACTGGGAGAGTTGGAATTCCTGCTCTCCCGCGAAGACATCATGAAAGACATGAAGCAGTTTTTGCTGCTTTCGCGCGAGCACACCGATGTAGGTGCGGTGGCCAGCCGATGGGCACGCTACCAGCAACGCGAAGCCGATTTTCAAGCGGCGCAGGAAATGCTGTCAGACAGCAAGGGCGACGAAGACATGTCTGCCATGGCGCAGGAAGAAATAGACACCGCCACTGCAGAGCTAGCGCAATTGGAGTTGGAACTCCAACGCATGCTGCTGCCCAAAGACCCGGACGACGCACGCAATGCCTTTATCGAAATACGCGCGGGCACCGGCGGTGATGAGTCCGCACTCTTTGCTGCCGATTTGGCGCGCATGTACACCCGGTATTGCGATGCCAAGGGCTGGAAGACCGAGGTAATGAGCGCATCTGAGAGCGAGTTGGGTGGCTACAAGGAAGTGGTTTTGCGGATAGAGGGCGAAGGCGTCTACGGCGCACTCAAGTTCGAGTCCGGCGGACACCGTGTGCAGCGGGTACCGGCCACTGAGACACAGGGCCGCATTCACACCAGCGCATGCACAGTCGCTGTTCTGGCCGAGCCCGACGAACAGGAAGCCATCAAAATCAATCCCTCGGACTTGCGTATTGACACCTACCGCGCCAGTGGCGCGGGTGGGCAGCACATCAACAAAACCGATTCAGCAGTGCGCATTACGCACATTCCGACCGGCATCGTGGCGGAATGCCAGGACGGTCGCAGCCAGCACAGCAACAAGGCGCAGGCCTTGCGCGTGCTGACCGCGCGCATTCAAGAGAAGGATCGCAGCGAGCGCGCTGCCAAAGACGCCGCCGAACGCAAGAGCCTGATCGGCAGTGGCGACCGAAGTGACCGCATCCGTACCTACAACTTTCCACAAGGCCGCTTTACCGATCACCGCATCAACCTGACCTTGTACAAATTGCTACCCATCATGGACGGCGACTTGGGTGATGCAGTGGATGCGTTGCAGGCATTTGAAGCTGCGCAGCAAATGGCCGACTTGGAGCTGAACGCTTGAGGGTGGCTACGGATGCAAATTCAGCAAGCCATTCAATCGCTTTTTGGCCTGGGCCTGGAGCGCCTTGATGCACAGTTGCTTGTGCTGCATGCACTCGATAAGCCACTGTACGATCGCGCCTGGTTGCTGGCCCACAGCGGCGATGAAGTGCCTGTCAGTGCGCAAGAGATACTCAATGGAAACTCACTGCGCCGCCTGACCGGCGAACCGCTGGCCTACATTACCGGCCACAAAGAGTTCTACGGACTGGACCTGCACATCGATGCACGCGTGCTGGACCCGCGGGCCGACACGGAAACTCTTGTCGACTGGGTCCTGGACTTGTTCCCGCAGTCCACCCGAACCGTTCGCGTCATGGACCTGGGAACGGGTAGCGGCGCGATTGCGCTGGCGCTCCAGCATCAGCGAACGCACTGGCAAGTTCACGCGCTCGACTTCAGCACGGGTGCGTTAGCAGTTGCGCAGGCCAATGCACAGCGGCTTCAACTCCCGGTAATTTTCAGACACGGCACTTGGCTTCAAGACGTTCATGAGCGTTTCAACGTCATCGCATCGAACCCTCCGTATATCGCCGCCTTGGACCACCACCTGGCCGCACTGAAGCACGAGCCCCCGGAGGCGCTGGCCAGCGGCACCGATGGGCTCAACGATATTCGAACCATCATTGCGCAGGCGCCTCAATGCCTGGAAGCAGGTGGCTGGCTTTTGCTGGAACATGGCTACGATCAGGCAGAAGATGTTCGCCAACTTCTCCGCAAGGCAGGCTTTAACGATGTGCAATCTAGAAATGATCTTGCATGCATCGAACGCTGCAGCGGCGGATGCTGGGTGCACGCAAGAACTTAAAACTTAGAAAGCAAAACGATGACGACACCCGCATGTCCACAGTGCACCTTGGAAAACACCTATCCCGACGCGGCCAACTTTGTTTGTGCAGATTGTGGTTTTGAGTGGCCTCAACTTGCAGTTGCCAGCGAAGAAGACGCCAATGCCGTTGTAAAGGACTCCAACGGTCAAGTGTTGCAAGACGGCGATGCTGTAGTGCTGATCAAAGACTTGAAAGTCAAAGGCTCCAGCACCGTTCTAAAAATGGGCACCAAGGTAAAAAGCATCCGCCTCGTGGGTGGTGACCACGAAGTGGACTGCAAAATGGACGGCGGCAGTTTTATGCTGAAGGCCTGTTTCCTGAGGAAAGCCTAAAGAGCCGGTTCGGCCACCACAGCTTCCAAGCCGAGCCGGTTGATGCCACTGACCAGCGCCTTTAAGGACGCGGTCACGATGTTGCTGTCTAGGCCGACACCGAAACGTTCCTGCGCTGTGCCCTTGGCGGTGAGTTCTAAAAAGGCACAGGCTTGTGCGTCTGCACCCGCGCTGCTGGACTTGGTCGAACGCTCTTCAAAGCTACGTACCTGGGCATAGATGTCCACACCGTGCAACGCATGGACCGCCGCATCAATCGGCCCGTTGCCTTGCCCTTCCACCGTGATCAGTTGGCCATCACAATCCACAGTAAGACGCACACCCTGGATGTGATTCTTCGCCGTTGACGCAACTTCAAAAAGAGTGTGGTCCACATAGCGAATTGCGGCTGAAGCAGCATTGAAATAGGTGGCGTCAAACAGTTTCCATAAATCCTGCGCACTCATTTCGCCCCCGTGGGCATCGGTATAGGTTTGCACGACACCGGAAAACTCCACCTGCAAACGACGCGGCATCACAATGCCGAACTCTGCCTCCATCAGGTAAGCCACACCGCCTTTGCCGCTCTGGCTGTTGACGCGAATCACAGAGTCGTAGCTACGGCCCACATCGGCCGGATCGATCGGCAGGTAGGGCACGTTCCACAGTGCACTATTCTTTTGCTCGGCGAAGCCCTTCTTAATGGCATCCTGATGCGAGCCGCTGAAGGCCGTGAATACCAGATCACCCACATAGGGATGCCGCGGGTGAATGGGTAACTGGTTGCAGTGCTCCACGGTGCGCGCGACCGCGTTGATATCGGAAAAATCCAAGCCCGGAACAACACCCTGCGTGTAGAGATTGAGCGCAAGTGTGACGATGTCCACATTCCCCGTGCGCTCCCCATTACCAAAAAGGCAGCCCTCCACGCGGTCGGCACCTGCCATCAGGCCCAACTCTGCTGCTGCTACGGCGGTGCCGCGGTCGTTGTGGGGGTGCAGACTCAACACCACACAGTCGCGGCGGGCCAGGTTGCGGTGCATCCATTCAATCTGATCGGCATACACATTGGGTGTCGCCACCTCCACCGTGGCGGGCAAATTCAGAATCACTTTGTTCGTCGGCGTGGCTCCCCACTCCGCGGTAACGGCATCACACACGTCGCGAGAGAATTCGAGTTCGGTGGAGGTAAAAACCTCCGGACTGTATTGCAGCACCCACTCTGTTTGCGAGCGCTCGGCTGCGAGCTTCTTGATCAGCCGCACCGCAGAAACTGCCATCTGCAAGACCTCCGGTTTGCTGAGGCCAAACACCACTTCCCTGAATACCGGCGCAGTGGCGTTATAGACATGCACGATGGCGCGTCGGGCGCCTTGCAGTGACTCAAAAGTGCGTCGGATCAAGTCTTCACGGGCCTGAGTGAGCACTTCGATGGTGACATCGGCCGGCACATGCCCGCCTTCGATCAATGTACGAATAAAATCAAAGTCGGTTTGCGAAGCGCTGGGAAAACCCACCTCAATTTCTTTAAATCCCACGGAGCATGCGGTACGAAACATGCGCATCTTGCGTTCGCCGTTCATGGGCTCAAACAGGCTTTGATTGCCGTCACGCAGATCTGTACTCATCCAAATGGGGGCACTGGAGATGGTACGCGAGGGCCATTGGCGATCGGCCAAAACAATGGCGGGGAAAGCGCGGTATTTGGAAGAAGGGTCGGTCAGCATGCATAGCTCCTGGAACACGATGTGAATTGAACACCTTTATCCTATTGCGCATGCCGGGGCAGAGTATTGCTAATTGCGATAAGAAATCATTGAATTTGGTATGAAATTGCGTATTTCCATCAAAAAGAAGCAGAATTTTAAATAAGCGACTACTCTATTGGCAATTTTCTAACCACTTAACTGACTGGATTGCAGGTATTTTTGAATGGTCTCCCGCAGGCGATCGACTTTGACAGGCTTACCCAGGAAGTCATCTGCACCCGCAGCGCGTGCCATCTCACTCGCTTCATTCATCACATCCGCAGTAAAAACCACAATCGGCGTTTTAGCGGCATTACCTTCCATCGCGCGAATCGTTCGCGTGGCGGTCAAACCATCCATCACAGGCATGTTCACATCCATCAGGATGACGTCGAAAGCTTCTTTCTTCACTGCTTCCACTGCCAATTGACCGTTCTCGCAAAAAGTAACGTGACACCCCATGCGGCTGAGTAGCACACCGACTAATTTTTGATTGATCGGGTGATCCTCCACCACCAGAATTCGGGCCTGCGGTGCGCTGGGCACAGGCGGTTCTGGTGTCGGCAAATTTATAGCAGGTTGCGTGACAATTGATGAAACACTTGGGGCGAAATCAGATTGCACCTTCGCAGCGTTCACTATTTCAGACGCAGGTGCGTCACATGATGGGAAAAGCAATTTGGCGGTGAACTCAGAGCCGATTCCAGGTTCGCTCACAACGGTGATCTCACCGCCCATCATCTGGGCAAGGGACTGTGAAATCTCCAAGCCCAAACCAGTCCCGCCGAACTTGCGGGTGGTACTGCTGTCGACCTGATAGAAACGCTGGAACAACTTGGAAAGAGCCGCAGCGTCCATGCCGATCCCGGTATCCCGAACCACACATGTTATTTCAATGTGCCCATCCGATTTCGCAATGTGGCTCACAGAGATAGTCACGCTTCCACGCTCAGTGAATTTGACGGCATTGTTGACCAGATTAAACAAAATTTGCTTGACCCGTGTCTCATCAGCCAGCACCCATGGCAGCACCGGTCCCAAAAGCCGGATGGAAAAGTCCAGACTTTTGCTCGCAGCGTGGGTTTGCATCAGTGCGTTGACGTCATAGAGCAGCTGTGGCAAGTGCAAAGGCGCCGGCTTCAGGTTCATTTTTCCGGCCTCAAGCGCAGAAATATCAAGTATGTCATTGAGCAAAGTCAGCAGGTGGTTTGCAGAGCTTTGCGCGGTCTTGATGTAATCGGACTGCTCCGGTGTGATGGTCGTCCCTTCAAGCAATCCCAGCATGCCCATCATGCCGTTAAACGGGGTACGCAACTCATGGCTCATGTTGGCCAGAAACTGGCTCTTACCACGGTTGGCAGAATCGGCTTTGAACTGCGCCTCACGCAATTCATCAGTTAACTGCTCCAATGCAGCGCGTTCAGCCTCCTGGCGCTTTTGTCTCAGCGCAAGAGCGCCAGAAGCCACAAGCAAAAGAATAAGCTGCGCAAAAGTCAGTGCAACTACCAGCGAATTTTGGTTCAGCATGGTGTTGGACTGCCGCTCCAACAACCTGGCTACCTCGGAGTCGGCCACCAGGGTAAGTGCCTGTACATCCGGTCCCAGCGCGTTGTAACTCTCCAGTAGCGCAGCCAGTTGTTTGCGATCCAAGGGGACTTGCGCCATAACCGCATCGCTTTGAGTAACCAGCGCCGCTAATTTGGGCATCAGGGCACTAAATTGCGGCTTACCGTCCAGTACTGATGTACTAGGGCTGTCACGCAATAAGGTTACCCTGCTGACAAAGATGTCGTAGCGCAGAGACAGCGAGTCCGTATCGATGGGTTGATCGCGTTCGGTAACTTTATCCAGCGCCTGACGTAATCGCAAAAATTCGCGCTCAAACTGAAACACCAATGCGGTCAAGGAATCAGAGCGCAATGAGGTGGCTTGCTCAATGGCCCTCTTTTGAGCCAACTCAAACACCAGCAGTGCGGCCATGGCCAATGCCATGACCACCGTACCCAGTGCCAGCCAGAGCAGGTAACGCTGGTTTTTGGTACGACCGACCATCAAGGCATTATTCGATAGTCATGGACTTGAGCTGCCACGCTGAGCGTTCGTAATAAGTAGTGGACCGCAATTCCGCTTTGGTATCAAACGGATACACGATAAACAAGGGGCCTTTTGTTTTGACCGGAATGTCTTCGCCATTCATTTTGTGGGCAACGATGACATCAAACTTTTGCGCGTCTTCCAACGGTATGCTGGTTTGGTAGTCATTCAAAGCAGCGGCTTTGATGGTGGTACCACTCGCCTTCGCTGCAGCTAGGACATCACGCAATAACGGACCGGTGAATTTAATGGGTTGCTTGTCCCAAGGTGTCATCGTTGTAAACGTCTGCTGCGGCAGCTTTTCAATCATCGCAAGATCAAAAACGG
>CANBYM010000143.1 GCA_947373605.1 Comamonadaceae bacterium | reverse complement strand
TCAGCGTGATGAATCCATACGGCCAAGTGCCCATTCTGGTTGAGCGCGATTTGATTCTTTATGAGTCGAACATCATTAATGAGTACATTGATGAACGCTTCCCTCACCCTCAGCTTATGCCCGGCGATCCGGTAGACCGTGCGCGCGTCCGCCTGTTTTTGTTGAATTTTGAAAAAGAGCTCTTTGTTCATGTGTCTACGCTGGAAGCCCGCTCTTCCAAAGGCAACGACAAGGCGCTCGAGAAGGCGCGCTCGCACATTCGCGACCGCTTGACGCAGCTTGCACCAGTGTTCCTCAAGAACAAGTACATGCTAGGTGACAACTTCTCCATGCTGGACGTTGCTATTGCCCCATTGCTGTGGCGCCTGGATTACTACGGCATCGACCTGAGCAAAAATGCAGCACCGCTGCTCAAGTATGCCGAGCGCGTTTTCTCGCGCCCTGCCTATATTGAGGCGCTTACCCCATCCGAAAAGGTGATGCGTAAGTAGTCCGGAATTCCGAATGATCGACGCGAAAGACTCCAACTCCACCCGACCGTACCTCATTCGCGCGCTGTACGAATGGTGTACTGACAATTCGTTTACGCCATTTATTGCAGTGCTCGCTGACGACTCTGTGCGCGTGCCAAATGAGTACGTCAAGGATGGAGAAATTGTCCTCAACATCAGTTTTGATGCGACCAGTTCATTGAAGCTTGGTAACGAGTTCATCGAATTCAAAGGTCGTTTCGGCGGAGTTGCTCGTGACATTCTTGTCCCCGTCAATAGAGTACTTGCGATCTATGCGCGTGAAAACGGTCAAGGTATGGCTTTCCCCACTGCCACGTCCGGCAGCGGTGATACGTCTGCACCATCGAGCGATGGAAATCCGTCCATTGCTGCAACTCCGATCGCAAATCCCGGAGATGGACCGGACACTCCACGCCCTTCAGGCGGACGCCCATCTCTCACAAGAATTAAGTAAGTTAAGCCCAGTAATGCTGCGCATCGTGGGTTAGAATTTGCCCCGTGCCGATTTAGCTCAGTTGGTAGAGCAACCGCCTTGTAAGCGGTAGGTCATCAGTTCGAATCCGATAATCGGCACCATTTCAATGAGATCAGCGTTGCACCGCAGGGTTAGACTGAACCTTCAGCCTGATGGTTTCCACCCCATACCCATGCGTCTTCAAATGCGATACAAGCGCAGGCAAAAGCTGGCGGAGTTTTGCAGCAATTGCATTACTGTCAAGTAGCAAACACCATGTTGCTCCCTCAACTGGCCCAGGGTGAATACTATTGAGGAGATTTTTTGGAACCAGTGGAGCGATTAGTTCAAGCCTTGACTTCGATTCAAACGCCAGATCTGCAAGATGGGCGAGAACTGGAGACTCGCGGGTCGCCTCTAGCAAACTGATTGCGTTGGTGCGACGATTCATGAATCAATTGCTCAAAAGGTAATACATGCAAGTGATTATCACGGATGCCGGATTTGCCAAATCCCGTGCAATCCACCTCAATGGTGCAAAGTTGGCAATAGCGATCGCAGGCAGCGCGTTTGTCATCATGCTTTTGGCTGCAGCGCTGTACCACTGGGTTTTTTTAAAAGGTGCGCGTGAAGGTTGGCCGGTTATAGGCACCTTGGTGCGACTGGTGGTGAAGGATGATGTGGCGCAGCAGGATCGCTTCATGCGTGAAAACATCGACCTTATGGCCAAACGGATGGGCGAAATGCAGGCCAAGATGCTCCAGATCGAATCATTGGGTGAGCGCGTGTCAGGGTTGGCAGGACTCAATCCGGCGGACATGAAAGCCAAGCCGGGAGAAGGTGGCTTTTCCGTTTCGGGGCGGGCGCTTTCTATGGAGGAGTTGCAAAAAACTTTGGATGACCTGGAGCAACTGACTCAGCAGCGCACCGATGTGTTGACTGTTATTGAGTCCCGGCTTTTCGAACAAAAAATTAAAAAAATGATGGTGCCGACCCAAGTGCCTGTGCAATCGGCAACATTGGGATCAACCTTCGGTTGGCGCATAGACCCGTTTACGGGGCGTTCGGCCCTTCATACCGGATTGGACTTTCCAGCGGAGCCTGGCACATCGATATTCGCCGCTGCAGGCGGGGTGGTCGTCACACAGGAGTTCCATCCGCAGTATGGCAACATGATCGAAATAGACCATGGCAACGACCTGATCACCCGCTATGCACACTCATCCCGCGTTTACGTGAAAAAGGGCGACCTGATCAAGCGTGGGCAAAAAATTGCGGAAGTGGGCACCACCGGTCGTTCAACAGGGCCGCACCTGCATTTTGAAGTGCTGGTGCAAGGTGTCCCACAAGATCCTCAGAAATTCTTGACTGCGGGTGCGAATATCCCGGCCAATCAACTCGCTCAAAACAAGTCAACTGGTGCACCAATGGTTGCTGGTGGTCAAACGGGCTTGGTGCGGCCGGCAATAGCCGCTGCTGTAAACCCCGTACTGCCTGCCAGTAGTGGGTCATTGCAACGTTAAAATCAGCGCTTTGGCGTTTGGGCGCTGTCGGCTGCAATGCAGTTGATTTGCGTCCGTCCGCCCTCATTTCACATTACTAGAAAAAGGACTGTGCTGCTCTGCGTGCCCATGGTGGGTTGCAGGCCAGTCTTCAATGCATGGCTACCAATATCCTTACCAAAATTTTCGGCAGTCGTAATGACCGTTTGCTCAAGCAGTACCGATCTGTGGTCGCGCGTATCAATGCTTTGGAGCCGCAGTTTGAGGCGCTCAGTGACGATGCATTGAAATCCAAAACACAGGAATTCAAAGATCGGATTGCAAACGGCGAGGCATTGGACGCCGTTTTGCCGGAAGCCTTTGCGGTAGTGAGAGAAGGCTCCAAGCGCGTCATGAAAATGCGCCATTTTGATGTACAGCTCCTGGGCGGCATGTCATTGCATTACGGCAAGATCTCTGAAATGCGCACTGGCGAAGGCAAAACGCTTACCGCTACCTTGCCAGTCTATCTGAATGCCTTGAGCGGCAAAGGCGTTCACGTTGTTACCGTGAATGACTATTTGGCCAACCGCGATGCGAAATGGATGGGGCGTCTGTACAATTTTCTGGGGCTGACAGTGGGCATTAATCTGCCGCAAGCCCCGCGCGAGGATAAGCAGGCAGCTTATCGCGCGGATATTACCTACGGTACCAATAACGAATACGGCTTCGACTACCTGCGTGACAACATGGTTTACGAAGTTGCTGACCGAGTACAACGTGGACTGAACTACGCCATCGTTGACGAAGTGGATTCGATTCTGATTGATGAAGCACGTACCCCGCTCATCATCAGCGGGCAAGCGGAAGACCACACAGACATGTACCTTGCCATGAACAAGGTGGTACCGATGATGACCCGCCAGGAAGGCGAGGCTGACCCGTTAACAGGTGAGGGCGTCACAAAGCCCGGCGATTTCACGCTTGACGAAAAGTCACACCAAGTGTTTTTGACAGAGCGCGGGCATGAGAATGCCGAGCGCATCTTGTTTAACCTGGGCCTGATTGCCGAAGGCGCATCGCTTTACGATCCCGCCAATATTTCGCTGGTTCACCACTTGTACGCAGCGCTGCGTGCCAATCATCTGTATCACCGGGATCAGCACTATGTGGTGCAGGAAGGTGAGATTGTCATCGTTGATGAGTTCACCGGCCGATTGATGACCGGGCGCCGTTGGAGCGACGGTTTGCACCAAGCGGTAGAGGCCAAAGAGGGCGTCGCTATTCAGGCCGAAAACCAAACACTGGCCTCCATTACCTTCCAGAATTATTTCCGGCTCTATGGCAAGCTGGCCGGCATGACGGGCACGGCTGACACCGAAGCCTATGAGTTCCAGGAAATTTATGGTCTGGAGACAGTGGTCATTCCGCCCAATCGCGTGAGTCGTCGTGATGATCAACTGGATCGTGTTTACAAAACGACACGCGAAAAATACGAGGCCGCCATCAAGGACATTCGCGAATGTTACGAGCGTGGACAGCCCGTGCTGGTGGGCACAACGTCGATTGAAAATTCCGAAATCATTGCGCAACTGCTGGAAAAAGAAAAGCTTCCGCATCAGGTGTTGAACGCCAAGCAGCATGCGCGAGAAGCCGACATTGTTGCGCAGGCGGGTCGATCAAAAATGATCACCATCGCGACCAATATGGCCGGACGTGGCACGGACATCGTGCTGGGCGGCAATATGGAAAAACTGGTTGAAGCCATAGAGTCAGATGAGTCCCTCGATGATGCAGCTAAGGCCTTAAAAGTTTCAGAGGCACGAGCGCAGTGGACTAAAGATCACGAATCCGTAAAGGCTCTGGGTGGCCTCAGAATTATTGCGACGGAACGTCATGAGTCCAGGCGCATTGACAACCAGTTGCGCGGACGTTCAGGCCGGCAAGGTGATCCAGGCTCTTCACGTTTTTACCTGAGCCTGGACGACGCATTGATGCGAATTTTCGCGGGTGATCGCGTTAAAGCCATCATGGACCGTTTGAAGATGCCGGATGGAGAGGCCATTGAGGCCGGCATCGTCACCCGCAGTATCGAAAGTGCGCAACGCAAAGTGGAAGCGCGCAACTTTGATATGCGCAAACAATTGCTGGAATATGACGACGTCTCAAACGACCAGCGCAAAGTCATCTACCAGCAGCGCAACGCGATCCTTGACGCGCAACAGTTAAGTGCTCAGATAGCGTCATTACGCGAGGGTTGCTTTACCGATCTGGTGCATCAGTTTGTTCCGCAAGAGTCCGTGGAGGAGCAGTGGGACATCAAGAGCCTGCAAAAGGTATTGCAGGATGAATGGCAAATTGCGCTGGACTTGGAAAAGCAGGTGAGTTCCGCCAGTGCCATAACCGATGAAGACCTAATGTCCGCGGTTTTAGACGCAGCCCATGCGGCGTTTCAGGGCAAGGTGGACCAGGTGGGTGAGGCGAACTTTACGCAGTTTGAGCGCATGGTTTTGCTGCAAAGCATTGATAGCCACTGGCGTGATCACTTGAGTGCGTTGGACTATTTGCGCCAGGGTATCCATTTGCGCGGCTATGCCCAGAAGCAGCCGAAGCAGGAATACAAGCGCGAAGCGTTTGAACTTTTTGGGCAGCTTTTGGACTCGGTCAAGAATGAAGTAACCAAGGTGTTGATGAACGTGAAGATTCAGTCCAATGAGCAGCTTGAAGAGGCGGCTCAGGCCATGGAAGTGCGTGCCGAAAGCATTGCCAATGTGACCTACACAGCGCCCACTGAGTCGGGTGAGGCGGAAACCACGCTGGATGCGGCTACGGTGCGCGCCGCGGCGGCGACCGCAGCAAACATGCCTCGCGTTGGACGCAATGATCCCTGTCCCTGCGGCAGTGGTAAAAAATACAAACAATGCCACGGCAAACTTGCCTGAAGGACCTCTATGCCCGTAAATCTGGCCGCTCCGGACTCCGCATCATTGCTTCCTATTGAAGGCGTACGCATAGGCGTGACGGAGGCAGGTATCCGCAAGGCGGACCGCAAGGATTTGACCGTGGTGCTCTTGGACGAGGGTTGCAGTGTTTCCGGTGTATTCACGAGCAACCGCTTTTGTGCAGCACCGGTGCAAATATGCCGGGAAAATCTTGATGCTGCTGGTCGTGTGCGCGCCTTGTTAATCAACACAGGTAACGCTAACGCCGGAACAGGGCAAGACGGCCTTCGGCGTGCACGCAATACTTGTGTGGCCCTCGCGTCTCTGCTGGATATTCAAGAGGCCCAAATACTGCCATTTTCGACAGGCGTGATCATGGAACCGCTGCCAGACGAGCGAATCATTGCGGGCCTTCCCGCAGCGATAGCGGATGCCAGCCCGAACCATTGGTTGCGCGCCGCTGAAGGAATCATGACCACCGACACGGTAGCCAAGGGATTTAGTACAACGACAGATATTGGCGGCAAACAGATTAGCGTTACCGGCATCAGTAAAGGTGCCGGGATGATCCGTCCCAATATGGCCACGATGTTGGGCTTTATTGCCACGGACGCCTGCGTTGATCAAAGTGTGCTGAAGCAACTCTCCTTGCGATTGGCACAAGGTTCATTCAACCGCATAACGGTCGATGGCGACACTTCGACTAACGACTCATTGGTGGTGATTGCTAGCAACAAGGCAGGTAACGTCTCTATTACTGATCTGGAAAGTCCCGAAGGTCAGTCTTTGCAGGCTGCGATGCTGAAGGTAGCCATTCAGCTGGCCCAGGCCA
The DNA here is from genome assembly GCA_947373605.1 of Comamonadaceae bacterium. Lineage (GTDB taxonomy): Bacteria > Pseudomonadota > Gammaproteobacteria > Burkholderiales > Burkholderiaceae_C > Allorhodoferax. The sequence continues at coordinate 3,523 of CANBYM010000143.1, read as the reverse complement.
TCGTGCGTGATGGTGAGGGTGCTACCAAATTCATCACCGTCACCGTGGAGCAGGGTAAGACAGAAGACGAGTGTTGCAAGGTGGCATATGCGATTGCCCACTCTCCCTTGGTCAAGACCGCGTTCTATGCCAGTGACCCTAATTTGGGGCGCATTCTTGCAGCGGTCGGATATGCGGGTATTGACGACCTTGATCAGGCCGGTATTGACTTGTTTTTAGACGATGTGCATGTAGCAACCGGTGGTGGACGTAACCCGCAGTATCAGGAAGAAGATGGTCAGCGCGTGATGAAGCAAACTGAAATCACGGTGCGGGTTTTGCTTGGTCGCGGCGCAGTATCCCAAACCGTTTGGACGTGTGATTTCAGCCATGAATACGTCACGATTAACGCAGATTACCGTTCCTGAATTTTTTGAGAGTGTTGTCTGACATGAATGAAGCGTTGAACGAACAATGGGCAAAGTTTTTTGTCCGGGCAGAGCAATTCATGTCCCGTGTGGAGCAATCTTTGCCCCATGGGCTGACTGAGCCGGATTGGAGTGCTTCTATTGCCTTCCGGTATCGGCGGCGCGCATCGGGCCAAGGCATTATTTCGCCAGTGCAGCACGTAGGTGCTATGCGGCTGGAAGACCTGAAAGAAATAGACGTCCAGAAGCAAAAAATTCAGCGCAACACAGCGCAATTTGTACAGGGTTCCACAGCCAATAACGTATTGTTGACTGGCGCTCGCGGTACGGGTAAATCCTCTCTCATTCGCGCCTGCTTGCATACCTATGCGCCCTTGGGCCTGCGCCTGATTGAGGTTGATAAGGACGACCTCGTAGACCTGCCCGATATTGTTGAAATTGTCGCTGCGCGTCCTGAAAAGTTCATCGTTTTTTGTGACGATTTGAGTTTCGATGAAGGCGAGGCTGGTTACAAGGCTTTGAAATCCGTTCTAGACGGTTCGGTGGCTGCTTCAACACCTAATGTGCTGATTTACGCAACCAGCAATCGTCGGCATTTATTGCCGGAGTACATGTCGGAAAACCTGACTTACCAACATACTGAAGATGGCGAGGTGCATCCCGGCGAGGTAGTGGAAGAAAAAATTTCACTCTCCGAGCGTTTCGGTCTGTGGGTCAGTTTTTATCCATTCAGCCAGGACGAATATTTACATATTTCCGCACAGTGGCTTCATGCATTGGGAGTGCCGCAAAGCGCCATTGAGCAAAGTCGCGCTGAGGCCCTCTTGTGGGCGTTGGAGCGGGGTTCGCGCAGTGGTCGCGTCGCATGGCAGTTTGCGCGCGATTTTGCGGGTCGCACACTGGCGCAAGCATGAGTGGCAATGTGCCGCTGGTCGCTGACCCGCTCGCACAGCGCTCTGGGGGTGCCAATCGCCCCGTCACGGAAGTCGCAGTAGGCGTTTTGGTGCGGCCTGACGGAACATTTTTGCTGACGTCCAGGCCCGACGGAAAAGCGTACGCCGGTTATTGGGAATTTCCGGGAGGGAAATTAGAAGCCGGGGAATCGGTTGAACAGGCACTGCGGCGCGAACTGGATGAAGAACTCGGTATTGCGATCGGTCAAGCCCTCCCCTGGAAGACTGAGATGGTGGACTATCCCCATGCGTTGGTTCGCTTGCATTTTTGCAAGGTACATGAGTGGACGGGCCAATTGCAGATGCGGGAGGGGCAGCAATTCGCCTGGCAGTTGCTACCGGTTACGGTAACTCCTGTTTTGCCAGGTACGGTACCCGTATTAGATTGGTTTGCTCAGGAGCGCGCCTACTTAGGCGCTACGCACGGGCAACTCTGAGTGCGCGGACTATTGCTGCAACTTGGGGTCACCAAAAACGCCATCTTCGGGGGGCGCATCTGCGGGCATTCTGAAAGCTTCGCTAGCCCAGGCACCGAAGTCATTGTTCTTGCAACGCGCTGAACAAAAAGGGCGGTACAGGTTCTTTGGCGCGTAAACGCTATCTCCGCCGCAAGCGGGACAACGCACAATTTTTAGAAATTCGGGCTCAGGCATCGCAAGGCGCAGGCGGTTGCTATTTCACGAACAAAGCGCCAGTTCAAACGCGCCGTCTTCCTGGCAGGCATGCAGCTTGTCGTCACTGTACATGCGCATGAGTCGAATCGATACCATCAGACGGTTGCCACTGATTTCAGGAATCATGAGCTGCGCCGGATCAATGGCCAGACGTAACAATTGAAATGTGCGACCTTGGGGAAGATTTTGCTGAAACTGTCCACCTACGGCAATTACCTTTTGGGGGGAGCCTGAGTCGCGCAACATCTTGAGCAACAGGTGAATAGACTCTGCCAGTGGAGCCAGCGTTGTGCTCCAGCGGTGCAAATCATTTTGCCGTGCTGATGGGCTCCGGTGCTGCCAAGCAAAGTAGCCTGGAAGGTCAAACTCGCACGTACCACCCGGAATGCCAATGCGACTGCGTATGCTCATGAGCCAGTCGTTTTCGGTCAATGATTGACCAGCCTTACCGGATTGGGCGTTGAGTGCTTCAAAGCAGGATTCAATTTGGCCAACAACTTTGTCCAATACACCCTCAGCAATGGCTGGGTTGCCGCGATAGTTGTTGAGTATCTGTTTTTGCTTTTCCAAATCTTTGAGTACGTCCGACTTCAAATCGGCACGCGCGCCAACATCCATTACTTCAAATATGGTGGTCAGTGCAAAGTGGTGGTCTAAAGCAGCCTCGCGACTAAGCAATGTACCCAGACGCAAGAACAGATGCTCCAGACGCAAATAAGTGCGAATACGCTCGTTAAATGGATATTCGTAAAGGATCACACATCACTTTCAAGTGGGCGAATCATAGCCCGAACTGAACGGCAATTTGCCGCACCTGTTGTACTAATACGTTCAGACTGATTCCATCGTTATGCAATACCAAATCTGCGGCATTCAAGCGCCTTCGCCGGCTGGCCTGTGTAGCGATGATCCGCTCGACTTCCGTGGCACTAATGCCGCTTCGCGCCACAACCCTTGTAAATTGTGTTGCCGGTAAACAATCCACCACCAATACGCGGTCCAATTGTTTGCGCCATTGACCGGATTCAACCAGCAATGGAATATCAAACACGGCACAGGCCTTGCCCGCGGCTTCGAATTCTTGCGTCAGTGCCTGGATCTGTTGGCCTACGATGGGATGGACAATGGCCTCCAGTCGTAGCTTGGCAGACGCGTCTTGAAATACCAGATCCCGCATTCGCGCTCTGTCCAGTGCACCATCCGTGGAAATAAAGTCTGCGCCAAACTCCTTAGCAATAGCCGCTAACGCGGCGCCATTGCCGGAAGTGGCATTGCGGGAGATTGCATCAGCATCAATGATGCCTGCGCCTAACTCTGAAAACAGTCCTGCTACCGTACTTTTGCCGCTGCCGATACCACCCGTCAGCCCGAGTCGGAGCATGGTATTAAAGCGGGGGTGGCCCGAATGGAAAGGCAAATGGAACCCACTGTGCAACCCTATGTGGGCCCGCCACAAACAAGAGCAATCCCGCACCGGCCAGGAAGGGGC
>CANBYM010000142.1 GCA_947373605.1 Comamonadaceae bacterium | reverse complement strand
CCAAGCATTTCACTTCCATGACATGCGGCGATAGATCTGAGTGCACAAAGGCTCCCAAACATCAACCGCACCTCACCAAGTGATGTGACGGGAAGAGCGTGCATGCGCTCTAGTGAGCACCGGGCAGACATATCAAATGCAGATGCATTAATAGCCCCTCCACGGCGATAGGTTGACCGACACTCCTGAATAAATCCATGAGACGTTTTACACGGCCATGTGGGACTCGATATGAGCTCCACGGGATGGAATGCTCAGCATCTAAAGATCCTGGAACATCCAACGTCACTTGGGGTGACGACCACTTAGTAGTGCGATGAATTTTGCTTCACGAAAAGTAGGTTGTCAACAAAATCTTGAGTGCGTAATTTTTGAACTTGGCGTTGATGGCCCCAGAACCCGCATGAAACCTAGTTAAAAAATAGCCTCTCTCTTTAATTGAAAAAGTTGGGCATGGTTTCAACTACATCGATGTTCTCATTCGATGGAAGTGTCTGCAAATAGTGACGAACTATTGCAGCGCCAAAGGGGGGTGTTTTGCTTGCATTAACAGACCAAGTTGGGGCTTAACTGCTATTAGCATTAGAGCAGGAACCAAGTAGTTGAAAGTCACCTGTATGTCATCTAAGCGCCAACCAGCTATCAGATGGTGCACGAATGACTTTCATCAACCGGATCTTGTCAGGATGTTAGTTATTGAGTCTCAACTGATAGCCAGCCGAGCAGCACTTGAACGCCAATTGGAAGCTTATCTTTTGTGAATCTATATAACGACCATCCTGGATGACGACTGAGCGCAATCTACGGTCAAGCGACTGTCGGCTAGCGGTCGAATAAGGATCGAACCGACTGGAATATGAGGTTCTATTTTGTCTCTAACTAACTTTTAAGGTGCAACTATGACAACAAGTAAGAAATCGCGGGTGGCGAGAGCCATCGATATTGGATACGGCAACACGAAATACAGTTTGAACGATAGCCGCGATGCAAAGGAAATCGCGTGTGGGATGTTTCCTTCCGTGGCTCCAATCACATCGAAGAGGGAGAAGGAACGGTTTCTTGCAAACAAGGATACCGTGATGATTGAGATAAAAGATGGTGAGTGGTATGAAGTTGGGCCCGACGCTATCAATGCGCTTGCGTCAAATGCAAGCCGTAACCTTGACCCGGAATTCCCGCGACAGGACGCCTATTTGGCGTTGGCGCGCGGGGCGATGGACTATATGAATATTGACCACATTGACCATCTTGTTGTTGGCTTGCCAGTTTCCAGCATGGAAAGTATGGCGGCCACCGTGCGCACCAGCCTTCTAGGGGATCACAAACTTTCTAAACGTACGATTCATGTCGGCGATGTCCAAGTTGTTGCCCAACCAGTTGGTGGGTTGTACGATTTTGGAACACGTCACAAGGCTATGAATGCCATCCGCAGTGGTAATAACATTCTTATTGACCCAGGCTACTTCACGCTTGACTGGGTCTTCACCACTGGTACCAAGCCGAATTGGACGCGCTCGGGTGCAGCCTCCAACGCAGGTGTTGCGGCAATTCTGCGTGATGTGATGGCTCATGTCGTAGCTTTCATTCAAAGTAGGGAGGGGCGGGTTGTTGAGGTGACAGAGTCGCTGCTTGATCGACTCGATATGGCGATTCGCTGCAACCTCGACTTCACTGTCAAAGGCAAGCCCGTTGATGTTGCTTCCTATTTGGAAAAGCCCAATCAAGTCGTGACGGACGGGCTTACTAAGCTTCGCGCATCGGTCGGGTCCTTGGAGGATGTGGACATGGTGATTCTTGTCGGGGGTGCCGCTCATTTGTACAAAGCGGCGGTTACGAAGCTCTTTGAAGGCATTGACGTGCGTGTAGCTATGGAATCGCATTTTGCGAATGTTCGTGGTTTTCAGTTAATGGCACAGGTTGAGGCAATGCGTGCAGAGGCCGGAAGCGCTGGCCCCATGGTGAAGGCTTAAGGGGAAAGAAATGGATGTTCATTCACAAGACAAAACTATCAGTGTTACGCTGAACCTGAAGCATGAGCGCGATGGGGAACTCTATGATTCAATCTCTGAGGCTCTTGAAGGAGTCGAGGTGAAAGGACGCCACTTTGTGCTCAAGAGGATGCTTCGAATCGCCATCAAACATGGTGCGCTTCAGGAGCTTCATCAATCCCGGCTTCTGGCTGGGCGGTCTTCAAAGGAAAGTCTGCATCCAAAAGCTCCTGGGAGACATGCGTCTGTGCCAAATTCCGAAACGTCGGCAAGCAAAATGGATGGAAAGAAGACTTTGAAAGAGCTTGACGTTGCGGTTGATGATGACGTCATGATGGAAATGATGAAAGAGAATCCCCCATTTGGATGAATCGGCCATTTTTTTGCAAGGTCATTCTGGTGTATTTGTGCAGCCAGTTTGGAAGGGGCGGCGTGTGACTTGGTTGTGTCGGTTACGCCGCAATGACCACGGAGAAATCTATGGCTGGCTGCTAAATGCGGGGATTCGCCAAGGTTTCATCCATCTTCGATGGGGGTGGGTGTAACCTCAGCTAACCAATTGAGCCTGTAGATCGACGAGGCGTTTCATGGCCAACCTTTACCGTCATTGGCTGACCTGCAACTCTGCGTATGACCATGCTCAGTTTCTGACTTGGTGTGATGTTTGCTGGACAAGGCGCTTGGGAGGCAGTGTGAGGAGACGCTGCTGTCAAGTTTTGCGACTTTGGCAGTTGAAATTTCTGCGACAAGTCTACGGTCGGTGTATTTGGCCGATTCGGACGAAATTACAAGAGTCAATTTGATACAGATCGTCGGCGCCCTTTGGGGGGCGATGCCAACCCAAACGTACTGCCCGTCAGTCTAGGTTCGCGCTCCAATTTGCCCTAGGTTGCAAGATATCTTTGAGTTCGGGCTGCAACCCCTTTTTTAAGGAATGCTCTAAAAACGCATTTTGGAGAGTTTGAGGGTTGCACTGCTCAGTTGGCACCATATCGGTGCCTATCCCAAGCTTTATTGGTAACATTTTTGTTGCTAATGCCGCTGTTTTTCCGGTTATTGGTTTCGAATGTGTACCCTATTGCTATGAGTTCTGCTGGAATTCCATGGTCGTGAGTGTAGAGACTGTCAATGACCACCTCTCCTACAGAAGTGTCTGCCTACCGGCTCATTCCACGAACTAAGCGTGGAGCCGTGGCCACTGGCGACCATTGGAGCTAGATCGACCATCCAGTTCAATGGCAAATGTCCAATACTTTCAGAGAGCAAGTCACTTAACAATGGGGCACGCCAACAAGGGATTGCTCGTTGGAGTACGGATGTTGCTATTGCTTGCATTTAATTGACTATTGCTGATATATTGCAACATACTTGCACCATGACACTTCAGATGAATTCCACACATGAGCATGCAGTCTTGGAACTGGCAAAGGTGCAAACACTGCTGCGTGCGCGAGACCTTGCAGAACGAAAGTTGCCAACCGTTGTACTCACTCGACTGGTAGCAGCAGGAAAGCTCGAAAGAGTCGCACGAGGGGTGTATGGGCTCCCGGGAACCGCCATAAGTGAACACAGATCACTTGCCGAAGTTGCGCTGCGCGTACCAAACGGGGTGGTTTGCCTACTGTCGGCGCTGCGTGTGCACGGTATCGGAACACAGGCACCATTTGAAGTCTGGCTTGCCATTGAACATCGCGCGCCCATTCCACGCCTTGATCAGCCCAGAATTCGCCCAGTGCGAATGTCCGGCAACTCTTTTACCGATGGGATTGACCATCTATCAATTGATGGCGTTAGTGTTGCAGTGTTTAAGGCCGCCAAAACAGTGGCGGACTGCTTCAAGTACCGCAACAAAATCGGGCTAGATGTTGCACTAGAAGCCCTCCGTGATGGATGGGCTCAACGAAAATTCACGATGGATGAGATCTGGCACTTTGCAGCGGTTGACCGCATGACCAATGTAATGCGTCCCTACCTGGAAAGCGTAACAGTATGAGTCGAAATCAGGCATCGGTAAGAGCACGTCTGAAACAGCATGCCGATAAGAATAAACAAGACTTTAACCTGACGCTCACCCATTACGGCCTGGAGCGATTGTTATACCGCTTATCTGTGTCCGAGCACGCTTCGAATTTTTTACTCAAGGGAGCATTGCTGTTTGTGTTTTGGTCCGGATGACGTGGAGACGGCCGTAAGGACCTTCAACCAAATTTGTCGTATCGCTGCCGAGGATGGGCTAGAGTTCGATCCCGAATCAGTCAAGGGCACGGTCATTCGCAAGGATGCTGGCTATGGTGGTGTGCGGATCGACATTCGGGCGATGCTGGATGGTGCGCGCATCGCACTTCAGGTTGACATCGGTTTTGGAGACGCGGTTACTCCTGCAGCACAAGCGATCAGTTACCCCGTGTTGCTGGAAGATTTCCCGCCTCCTCTTCTAAGGGCCTACCCGAAGTACACGGTGATCGCCGAAAAGTACCCCGCGGTGTGTCTACTCGGCCTGGCCAACACACGGTTGAAAGATTACTATGATCTGTTGGTGCTTCTCGACGACAACACGCTTGATATATTGGAGACGCGCCGTGCTATTGAAGCTACCTTTGAACGCCGCAAAATGGAAATACCGAGCACGATGCCGGTAGGGTTAACTGACACATTTGCAAGCGACAAAATCAAACAAACACAGTGGAGTGCATTCTTGAAGAAGAATCGACTAGATACGTTCGTCCTGGCCGATGTCGTAAGCAGATTGCGCGAGAAGTTACATGAAGTCGGGATTAAATGATTGAAGCAGTACCGATATGTAGATCATTTCCAAATGAAACGATCTACATACCGGCACCAATGCTAACAATCTTAAGTTCGAAAAAATCGCAGGTTCAGATCCATTGCGGAAACACGCACAGATCTCTATCAACAGCGATGCATATCGAAGAAATATGTGTAATCCGAGGCACATAGCGCTCACACGCCTGCACGCTTACTTTTCTTGGCCTGCCGAAGCTTTTCATGGTATTCCGCAGCTTCGTCTTTTGTCGGTAAATTCGGAACGCGGCCCTTTCCATCCCAGTGTTTAAGAAAAATCTTCTTATCTTCCCAATAGTCGATTTTTATACCTTTTGTCTTTTGGTAATCCTCGGAACTGTACCCAAATACCTCGAAAAAGCAACGATATCCAACATCAAAGAATTCAAAGTCAGGCACAAAACGGAAACCTCTAATTTTCAGAAGATGGGTCATGAATTTCCGCTTGTTCTTGACTGCAGCATTCGCAAGTTTCACTTCTTTGAATGACCTGACAGGAATGAAATCGCGGCTCATGAGTTGCAGCGAAATGTGTTCAACGACTTCCACTCCAGCCATATCAACTGAAATGAGAACCAGCGCAAAAACATGGCAATTGCCGGTCTTGCCGCATTGCTTAAGTCGGGCAAATGCAGATGGGAATTTCTCGCTGAGATGACTGGACATTTCTTCACTCAGTTCAACCATCGGACTGTCTTTCAAAAGCTTGAGCTTCCAGACATCAACCGTACGTTCCGCGTGCATAACTTCCGCCAATACTAAGACAGCAGCACGTGACTTTTTGTTGCTAAGACCCTTGAGTTCGTCACGCTTATTCTCCCAAGTGCAATGCTCAGTCTCAGCGTCAAAGAGCATGAAGTTGTTAAGCAGCGGAGCGTTGTTGACAGTCCATTTCTCGGCAACAGACTGCAGCGCAGTAAAGGTCGACGCATTTGTGCGCTTGGCTGGCTCTATCCACAAATTGAGTCCGGCCTCACACATCATCACTTCAAGCATTCCTTGCTGTTTGCAGCTGTTGCGACCGGTGACCTTGCTGCTGTGCTTCTTGATGCGAGGCACCCGTTTGGCAACTGCCTTCTTATTCCCGAGTTTGAACTTTACAGTTACCTTGGCATTCGTAAAACCATCAGCATGAATAATTGCTGCCGACCGCTTTCCCTTTGACTCGCTGATCGGCTCCCCGAATGGGCACCCAACAGCATGAAGACCTTGCTGGCCCGGGTACCGAGCCAAAAAGTATTTGTCATTTTTCGAGAGTTTTGCACATAGCTTCAATCCAGTGCCCTTCACATAATCCCCAGGCTTCTTGTTGCAAAAACACTCTGCAGTGCAGTCCTTGGTCTGTCCTGCATGCACCTCCTCAACGAATTTTCCAGCTGCCACAGTTTCTCTATTTTTAACCTCAGTAGCGCCTATCGACTTGCCGTCGAAGCCAACGAACTTCTCTTCCATAGTTTCACCTTATTTTTACAATGAAGGCTAATTATTGGCATCGTTTGGAGATTTATTTATTCGCCATAAGCAGTGATTTCACATGCATTTAGCAAGCATCGAGCTCTGGCATGTGAACGTTTTGAAATAGTTCGTGACAAACTTGCATTCCACCAACGTCCAAGGCATCATCAACTTCTGTTACCTATAAATGTATGCAAAAAGGAATGTATGAAAAATGCTGAAGAAGTTAAGACGTTTAATATCTTGAAGAAAGATAGGAAATACTTTGCCGCAACACTGAATAATTGCAAGTGCAAGATTCTGATTGATGCTGCTTCGGAGTCGCTTAAACCGGGCCCTGATCAGATGCTCAAAGTTATCGATCTTTCTGTGCGTTCAAAATACGGGACAGACCTCCTTTTCAAGCTTGCTGCAGAGGCAACTCAGCAACAAGAATCGGGAGTTTGTTCCTTGCGGCATGCGCGCTACAACAGCTTGCTGATTGAAGACTGCCGTCGTCTGGGTGGGAAGTGGGACGCTGATTCCAAAGCCTGGTTGTTCAGTGGCATGGTTGCTTCTGAGGTCGAAACTTTGGATGATCTCTACAACGGCCAAACCGCAACGTACGAGGTTGAGTTCACTAGGGAAGAAGAAGCACTGTGCAGGCCCGTGCGCATCCTTGGGTATTCTGTGGCTACGGCTAGGGGACGCGACTCTGGAGCAAAGCTTGGTGAGGGTATTGCAGTGATTACAGGCAACTTCACCTCAGGAGGCTCCATGAAGAATTGGACCACCACCGTGGCTAAGGGCACGGTTATCCGCATGCAAATGCCTATTGCATTGGTGGAGGCCCGTCAAACTAAGCAAGGCCAATCGGTCAAAAAATTGACCACCACAATTGAATCCCCTGCCTCAGTGAGCTAATATTTCAAGGTTGCATTGGCTGCAAGAGCAGTTTGGATTTTTGCAAAGTGATGAAAAGCAGTTGAAGGACTGCTTCTCCGCATCGTTGCTTTTCTTCTATGTCAACTTTAATACGAGCAGTTTTACGTTAAGCAAAGGCAGTATTCGGAAGGCGCAAACGAATGGCATGAACCAGTATTAATTGACGGCAATCTAGAAGACCGGCTTCAAAAAGTGGTCGACTCCTGACAACCAGCTGAAGATAAAAGTGTCAGAAATTGATACGTCAACTATCAAATGCAGACCGGTCATAAACGTCTGCCCTATTCTTTTGACACCTCAGCGCAGTGGGCGCAGGTCCGGTCACTGTAATGACGTCGTTTGCAATACAAAGTTATCAACGCGCAATCTTGGGTGCGCAGCCCAGAGTCCTATGATGTTTTTCTAGGGGAACACTCTACTCCAACCGAAAGTACCTTGACCAGGTGGTTCCAGATGCACGGACGCCACAGGCGCATTCCCACGACTCTTTTGCAAGACATGAAGGACAACGTGGAAAGCGTTACCGTCAAGTACCTGCAACTCAGCGCGCGCTGACCGTTATCAGTGCCATCGACACGTCGCTGATCGATCAAGACATGCTTACTTGGAATCCGCAACTTTGGGGTACGCACTACCACCTAGCCCCTGTTGACATGCCGCGCGTGAAACTACCTCAAAACGTTTAGCTTGCGGTACAGGGATCTCGTACTGATACCCAAGTGATGAGCCAATTCCGACCGAGTGCCAGCGAAGTTTTCAACCAAGTTTGCTAGTGCAGCACGTTCTGCGCTCTTGAGCGTTGAGGTACCGGGCATTTCCCCCGCCGCGGCGGCTATTGAACTAGGTTGCTGAGAATGTGCTCCAACCCTTGAATTCAGCGGTCTCGCGCTGGACTGCAAGGCTCGCTCTAGTTGGTGAATGCCCAGGCTGCCTCCATCACACAGCAGTGCTGTTCGCTCCAGCAGATTGCGCAGTTCGCGCACATTGCCCGGAAAGTCTTGTTCCTGCAGCAGGCGCTGTGCGGCAGTACTCAAGGTCAGAACGCGAGTGGGGCTCATGCGTTGTAACAGCGCCGCACTTAGCAAGGCAATATCCTCACGACGCTGGCGGAGTGGCGGCAGATGGATGGGAAAGGTACTGAGACGGTAATACAAATCTTCCCGGAACGTACCCTTGTCCACCATTTGCACCAAGTCCCGGTGCGTAGCGGAAACCACCCGGATTTCGGCATGGCGCAAATCTGTACTGCCGACCCGACGGTATGTGCCGGATTCCAGCAGGCGCAAAAGCTTGACTTGGACAGTCAAGGGGATGTCACCGACCTCGTCAAGAAATAGCGTGCCGCCGCTGGCCGCTTCCACTAGCCCGCCACGGGCGGTGTTGGCTCCGGTGAAGGCGCCTCGCTCATGGCCAAACAGCTCGGACTCAAACAGGGTCTCCGGCATGCTGGCACAGTCCACAGCCACCAAAGGTTTGTGTGCACGGGTGCTGGAAGCATGTACCGCCTGGGCCACCAACTCCTTTCCGGTGCCGGACTCCCCCAAGAGTAGCACTGTGGCCATGGACGGCGCCACACGCGCCACCAGGGACAGCATGTCCTGAAAGGCGGGGGTCCGCCCTATCAACCCATGCGCCGCCGCTTGCCCCTGCGCCACTCGGATGGGCTCCATCTTTTCCACGTAGTAGGCCTGCTTACCCTGCGCGTTGAATATAGGGGCCAGCTCGATGTTTATGTATTCCTCGCCCTTGGCCGTGTGGTGCAAATGCATGACCCGTTCGCGCTGCCCGGACTCCCGCGCCCGCGCCAAGGGGCAGGACTCACCTGCCTGGTCGCAGGGCACGCTGAAATGGTGGGAAACCTCGTAGCAGGTGCGCCCCACCACGCTCTGCGCCTGGCTGAATTGTTGGCGGTAGGCAGCATTGGCCGCCAGGATGCGATAGCGCGCATCAAACAAGATGTGGGGTTCGCTGAGTCCCTCCAGGAAAGACATCAGCTCCGGCAATGGCTTCACAAAAATCCTTTTTAGGCAGCGCCCAGTGTATGCCATTTATGGCATAGAAGCGCCAACTATGGCAGTCTGGAATATGGCACTTTGGGCAAGGCGTGGCCTGCCGAGTGCTCCAAGTCCTTGAATTGATTCAGATATCTCCTTGTGTACGGCGTGGCACGGATCTTGACTGTAGTCATGCCTATCAACCGCCACTGCAATGTACTTTTCCGACCAAACACTTATCAAGAAACTGGCCCTGGTGCTGGTTCTCAAGCTCGCCATCCTGCTGGCAATTTGGTGGGTGTTTGTGCGGCAACAGAGCGTGGCTGTGGATGCCAGCGTCGTAGCCGCGCAGCTGCTGCAACCCGCAGTCGATTCGACACAAGGAACCAACAAATGATTTCGGAACAACTGGTTGACCTCTCAAGGCTACAGTTTGCCGCCACGGCGCTCTACCACTTTCTCTTTGTGCCACTCACCATCGGCATGGTGTGGATGCTGGTGATTATGGAGAGCGTCTATGTGATGACCGGCAACGGCATCTGGAAGGACATGACGCGCTTCTGGGGCAAGCTCTTCGGCATCAACTTCGCGCT
>CANBYM010000141.1 GCA_947373605.1 Comamonadaceae bacterium | reverse complement strand
GATGCACGCCGTACACCAGCCCATAAAGAACGTGTGCGAAGTCCAACTCGCCGGTGACCAGCTTGTCGCGCACACCGGCCCAGCTCGCCTCTTTGCTCAGCACGAACTTCACGCCGTATTTCTGGTCAATGCCCAACACCGATGCCATCACGACACTGGCGCAATCGGTCAGCGGAATGAAGCCGATCTTCACCTCGGTCTTTTCAGGGGCGTCCGAGCCTGCTGCGTAGACTGCAGTGCGCAAGGCAGGATTTACACCTATGGCGCCAACGGCGGCGGTTTGCAGCACCGCGCGGCGGGTGAGTTTGTGTTTGAGCAAATCTGTCATGGCTACTCTCCAATCAAAAAAACAAAACAAAAAAGGCGTCCTCACAACGCCCAGTCGCTTGACGCGCTGAACGTGTGGGGACGCCTTTGTCCGTTGCGATGTGCATCACCCGCCGTTGGATGGCGCACATCAGTGACCGCATAAGGTCTTGGTTTAACTCATGCAAACTGCATGCCAACCACTTTTGCGGTGTTATTCGCGATAGTGCCTTGAAAAGTGGCCGTTTGCAGTACCGGATTTGTGCGGTGCACCAAATGCGGGAAAAAACACCACTAAAAGCGTGCACTCATCCCAGCAGATCGGCAACATCCAGTATGCGTTGGGCAACTTCCACCAGTTTGAGGTTTTTGTCCATCGCTGCCTTGCGCAGGCGGGCGTACGCATCCGCCTCACTGAGCGATTGACGCTCCATCAATAGTACCTTCGCGCGATCAATCACCTTGCGATCCTGCAGCGTGGCGCTGAGTTCGTTTAATTCGTTACGGGTATCGGCCAGTTCCTGGCGTAAGGCCTGCTCATGTTGGAAGCGGGCCATCGCCACATCCAGAATCGGCCGGATGCGCTCTGACCGCAAGCCGGCCACGATGTAGGCCGTAACGCCGGCAGCCACGGCGGCGCGGGCGTGACTGCTGTCCTGATCGTTGGTGAACATGACAATCGGGCGACGGGCATCGCGGGTGGCCATCACCACATGCTCAAGCGCATCGCGCGCGTCGCTTTCGGCGTCCACAATGATCAGGTCTGGGCGCAATTGGGCAAGACGCTCGGTCAGAAAAACGTCTGCAGGCAGCGAAGCCACCAGGTTAAAGCCACTTTCCAGCAGGCCGATGCGCAAACTTCTGGAGCGCGCCTGCTGATCCAGACCGGTCGCGTCATCCAACTCGACCAAGTCCGGGTCCGGCGAAATTACAACAATGCGCAGCGGCGTATCCATGGGCTATTTGCCGCAATATTCACGCCACCTGCATTTCTAACAATAGAGATGCGCTATTTGCCCAAGGACGGACAAGCATCAAGTGGACTTACGCAAAGGCTTCAGCAAGTCCGTCAAACCGTTGTGATCAATTTCGTGCATCAGACCCAGCAAGCGACCGAGCTCCCCTTTGGGGAACCCTTCCCGCGCAAACCAGGTCAGATAGTTGCCAGGCAGGTCTGCAATTACACGGCCTTTGTATTTGCCAAAGGGCATTTCAAATGCACATATTTTTTGTAGATCTTCCGGTTGCATACTTATTTTGGCGGCAAAAAGCCTGACGCCTTATAGACCGATGTGATGGTGTCCTTGCCCACGCGCTCTTCCAAGTCTTTATGCACCACGAACATGGCCTTTCTCCATTCCTCGGCCTCTGCGGGGGTGGGGTCATAGACTGTGCTTTTGCCACTGGCCTTGATTTTGTCCAAGGCCTGCATGTTCTCGGTTTCGGCGATGGCATTGGCGTAACGCGTGGCGTCTTTCATGGCGCCTTCCAATATCGTGCGCAGATCCGCGGGCAGTCCTTCCCAAAACTTTTTGTTGACGATGACCGCATAAGAAATGTGGCTGTGGTTGGAGACGGTGATGTGCTTTTGTACTTCATGGATTTTTTGGGTATAGTCGTTGGAGGGAGTGTTCTCAGTACCGTCCACCACGCCGGACTGCAAACCCTGGTAGAGCTCGCTGAACGCCATCACTTGCGGAATGGCTCCCAGTGAGCGCATGTTGGCATCGAGCACCTTGGAACTTTGGATGCGCATCTTCAGGCCTTTGAAGTCGCTCACGTGGTGCAGCGGCTTATTGGCGCTCATGATGGCAAAACCATTGTCCCAATAGGCCAGGCCCTTGATGCCCTTGGACTCCAGCTTTTTAAACAGCAACTCTCCCACCGGTCCGTCCGTCACGGCGCGAAAGGAGGCTGTGTCCTTAAAGATGAAAGGCAAATCAAATACCTCAAACTCTTTCACCCCGATCGGGCCGAACTTGGCCAGCGAGGGTGCCAGCATTTGCACCGAGCCCAGTTGCAGAGCCTCAATCTCTTCCTTGTCCTTGTAAAGCTGGCTGTTGGGGTAAATCTCTACCTTCACGCGCCCCTTGGTGCGCTCTTCAGCGAGTTGTTTAAAGCGTTCCGCACCTTTGCCTTTGGGTGTGTCCGGTGCCACCACATGACTGAACTTGATCAGCACTTGCTGCTGCGCCTGCGACGCAAATGGCAGTAATGCAGAAATACCGGCGGCGGCCACCAGCTTGCGGCGCGCAGAGGATTGGGGCAAAGAATTGACCATGATGTTGTCTCCGTTCATTATTTTTCATTAACACAGACAGTTTGCCAGCGTCCAGGCGCTTCGACAATTGCGGTTTTCGATAGGCCCGCTGAATGCCTGCGTAAGTGCAACCAAGGTGACAGTTTTGAAATCAATGATTGCCACAACCACCGTCCTCTGCGACGATTCGGAGCATGACAGTGCCTGATACCCACGCAAAGCTGGATGCCCAATTGCTGACCCACCTGCAGACCTGGACCGGAAAAACAGAGACTCTGTTGGACAGCATCACCATCGCGCCCCTGATCGCATTGAGCGCAACTTTAGACCGCGACGATCCGCTGCCATTGCCGGGCACTGTGGTGCCCGCGCTGTGGCACTGGTTGTATTTCCTGCCGCGAACCCGGCAAAGCGAATTGGGCGCAGACGGGCACGCGCTGCGCGGCGGCTTCCTGCCGCCGGTTCCCCTGCCTCGCCGTATGTGGGCAGGCGGGCGTTTGGAGTGGCATCTGGAAAACCCGTTAAAAGTGGGCGATGCGATACAGCGCGTTTCGCGCATCGTGTCTGTCTCGCACAAATCGGGCCGCACGGGCGACCTGGTATTCGTGCTGGTGCGCCATGAAATTCACAATGCACAAGGCCTGGCACTGACCGAGGAGCACGAGATTGTGTATCGCGCGGCTGCGCTGTCCACCGACCCGGTACCAACGCCTAGTATGGCTGAGGCTGGGGCCGCTTGGCAACGCGAAATTACAGCCGATGCGGTAATGCTTTTTCGATACTCGGCGCTCACATTCAACGGACACCGCATTCATTACGACAGAAAGTACGTGACCGAGGTCGAAGGTTATCCCGGTCTGGTGGTGCATGGCCCGCTGATTGCGACCTTGTTGGTGGACCTCGTGCGCCGCCAGAATCCCAACTCCTTAATTCGCCGATTCAGCTTCAAGGCAGTGCGGCCGACTTTTGACCTGCATCCCTTGCGTATCAACGGCCAGCTATCGGTAGATGGCAGGTCGGTGCGCTTGTGGGCACAGGATGGCGAAGGCTTCCTCACTATGCAAGGCCAGGCCGAATTGAACTAACAAGAATTTCCAAACCCCATGATCAAAACCGACCCCGACCAATACCAGGAAATTCGTGATGCGGTGCGCGCGCTGTGTGCCCAGTTCCCGGATGAATACCACCGCAAAGTGGACCAGCAACGAGGGTACCCGGAGGAGTTTGTCGACGCCTTAACGAAGGCGGGATGGCTGTCTGCGCTGGTTCCTGCCGAATATGGCGGCTCCGGCCTGGGTCTGATAGAAGCATCAGTCATCATGGAAGAGATTAACCGCAGCGGCGGCAACTCGGGCGCGTGCCACGGCCAGATGTACAACATGGGCACGCTACTTCGCCATGGATCGCAAGCGCAAAAAGAACTGTATTTGCCCAAGATCGCGTCAGGCGAATGGCGTCTCCAGTCCATGGGCGTGACGGAGCCAAGCACCGGAACCGACACCACCAAGATCAAAACAACGGCGGTCCGAAAAGGGGACCGTTATGTGATTAACGGACAGAAGGTGTGGATCTCACGCGTGCAGCACTCCGACTGGATGATTCTGTTGGCGCGTACGACGCCGCTGGCCGAGGTGAAGAAGAAAAGCGAAGGCATGTCTATCTTTTTGGTGGACCTGCGTCTGGCCGAGAAGACCGGCATGACGGTACGGCCCATTGCCAACATGGTGAACCATGAAACCAATGAGTTGTTCTTTGAGAACCTGGAAATCCCCGCTGAGAATCTGATCGGCCAGGAAGGGCAGGGCTTCAAATACATTCTGGACGGACTGAACGCCGAGCGCGCGTTGATTGCCGCGGAGTGCATCGGCGATGGTTACTGGTTCATTGACCGCGTAACCAAGTACGTCAGCGAGCGCGTGGTCTTCGGTCGTCCGATCGGCCAGAACCAGGGCGTGCAGTTCCCGATTGCCGACGCCTACATTGAGGTTGAGGCAGCCAACTTGATGCGCTTCAAGGCGTGCGAATTGTTCGACGCCGGTCTGCCCTGCGGTGCGCAGGCGAATATGGCCAAGTTGCTGGCGGCCAAGGCCAGTTGGGAAGCGGCCAATGCCTGCATTCAGTTCCACGGCGGGTTCGGTTTTGCCAATGAGTACGACGTGGAGCGCAAATTCCGCGAGACCCGGCTCTACCAGGTAGCGCCCATCTCCACGAACCTGATCTATTCGTATGTGGCCGAGCACATTCTCGGGCTACCACGTTCCTTTTAAAGAGGAGTGTCGCCATGATTCGACCTCTGGACGGCATTACCGTGGTTTCACTGGAGCATGCTATTGCGGCTCCTTTTTGCACGCGCCAGTTGGCAGAATTGGGCGCGCGCGTGATCAAGGTGGAACGCCCCGGCACGGGGGACTTTGCCCGCGCATATGACAATCGGGTCAACGGGCAGTCGTCCCATTTTGTGTGGACCAATCGCTCCAAAGAAAGCCTCTGCCTGGACTTGAAGCAACCCGCCGCGCTGGCCGCCTTGAACCAATTGCTTTCCAAAGCCGACGTGCTGGTACAAAACCTGGCGCCCGGCGCCAGCGAGCGTATGGGCCTGTCGTACGCAAGCTTGTCGGAGCGCCATGCGCAGCTCATCGTTTGCGATATTTCGGGCTACGGCGACAGCGGGCCCTACCGCGACAAAAAGGCGTATGACCTGCTGATTCAAAGTGAGGCGGGATTGCTCTCGGTCACGGGCACGCCCGAGGACCCCTGCAAGGCAGGCAATTCCATGGCCGACATTGCGGCGGCGATGTACGCGTACACCAGCATCCTGTCGGCTTTGCTGTTGCGCGGCAAGACCGGTCGCGGCTCGCACATTGATGTTTCCATGCTGGAGTCGCTCACGGAGTGGATGGGATTTCCCATGTACTATGCCTTTGAAGGTGCCTCGCCGCCGCCCCGTGCGGGCGCATCGCATGCCAGCATTTATCCCTATGGGCCGTTCCCGGTGGGCGACGGTGGCACCGTGATATTGGGCCTGCAGAATGAGCGCGAGTGGAAAGTGTTTTGCGAAGTGGCCCTGTGTAACGCCGCATTGGCCGCGGATGTGCGCTTTGACAGCAACTCCAAACGCAACGAGCACCGCGATGCACTAAAGGCGATCATCGTTGAAGTCTTTAGCAGCCTGAGCACCGCGCAAGTGCAAGAACGGCTGGCCCAGGCGCAAATCGCCAGTGCCCGGATGAACGACATGGCGGGTTTGTGGGCGCACCCGCAATTGCGCGCGCGTGACCGGTGGCGCACCGTAGGCTCGCCCGGCGGTACTCTTGCAGCGCTGCTACCGCCTGGGCGTAACAATGCGTTCGAGTACCGCATGGACGAAGTCCCGGGCGTTGGCCAACACACCGATACCATCCTGCAGGAACTGGGTCTTGGCGAATCTGATATTGCCGCCATGCGCAGTGCGGGTTGCATTTGACCTGCACCTGAAATGATGACCGGTACTCCATCACACCATTGCGCCCATCCATGAAAATCACTTCGGCCGCAGCTTCCTCTCTGGCAATGGCGCGCAGCTTTCTGTTTGTGCCCGCAACCCGCCCCGAACGATTCAGCAAGGCGCTTGCCAGCGGTGCGGATGCAATCATCATCGATTTGGAAGATGCAGTGGGACCCAATGACAAGGGGGTAGCACGGGACGCTCTGGCCAATGCCTTCCAGCACTTTTCAACGGGCGACCGTTCACGCGTGGTGGTGCGCATAAACGCCAGTACGTCCCAGTGGTTCGAGGACGATTTGCAGTTGGTTCAAAGTCTGTCACTGCAAGGCTTGGCCGGGCTCATGCCCCCCAAAGCGGAAACACCGGACGAGTTACATCGGTTGACCGGCACGATTTCCGATTATTGCTTTTTGTTGCCGCTGATTGAAACAGTAGCCGGTCTGGACGCAGCCGATGCAATGGCCGGTAGTCGCCGTGTGGTGCGACTGGCCTTCGGCAATTTGGACTTTCAGGCCGATGCAGGGCTGGCTTGTGAATCCGGTGAAACTGAGCTTGCGCCTGTGCGGCTGGCCTTGGTGTTGGCCTCCAAGCGGGCCAAAATTGCAGCGCCGGTGGACGGCGTGACACAAAACACGCAGGACTCGGCGCAGTTGCAAGCGGACAGCATGCGCGCGCGGCGAGGTGGCTTTGGTGGAAAGCTTTGCATCCATCCACTTCAAATTCAAACCGTAAACGCAGCCTTTGCCCCGAGTGGTGCGGAGCGCGATTGGGCAGAGCGTGTCATAGCGGCCTACGAAGCACAGGGTGAAGGCGTGTTCGTGCTGGATGGAAAGATGATTGATGCACCCGTCATCCTGCTGGCTCGCAACACACTGGCCAAGTTTGCGCCACGTGCTTAAAAAGCAGAATCAAAACAGGCAGCCCATGACTCCGGCAATCTAAGCCTGCAAAAGAGGGCGCAGAGTGCGAATGTCCTTAATCTGTTCCAGATTATTGATTTGTCCAATGAGTCTATCCGTCTTTGCGGCGCCGAGCACAGGCAACATCAGGTCCCGTACTTTGGAATTGACAGCATCTGTGGACAGCGGATTTTCTTTGGTTCCCGGCGGGAAGCGAATGTGGCGCTGCACGTGGCTACCGTCTGCCATAGTGACTTCAACCATTGCTCCGCGGGGTGCTGCAGGGTCCATCAGAGCGGCATCTCCCTTCAACTCCACTTTTTGCCGTATCGCCAAAACCGCAGGGTCCTGCATCAGCGCAGCATCGTGACTGTCTTTGAACGACACTGCGCCTTTTAGCAGTGCGAGAGAGACCAGGTGCTGGCAATTCACATCGGGCATCGCGCTGTTGCCGACAATTCCTATGGCGTCGGTTGGCAACTTGACCAGAATGGACTCAACGTTCGCGGCTGAAAGCCGGAACTCCTTGCGCAGTTGCAGCAGGGCCTCTAAGGCGGATTGGTTGGGGTAGCCGACGGAAAAAGTCTTGATGGCGGACTCAGTAACGTAGAACCGGCTACCAAGCCCCTCCAACATGGCCTCAGGCTTTGGCTGGGTGGACAGAGCCCGAAGCAGATTGTGTGTACCATCCAATACGTCGGCCACCCCGGTCATTCCACTCTCAACCATCGTGACGGCCATCACTCCATTGCGCGCACCCATGCCTGCGAAGTCGAACGCCTTCTCGATGTGGTCTTCATCGTTGACCCAACTCCACAGGCCGGAGACTTGCTGCGCTGCATAAGAGATCGCATAACGCATCTGTTGCTCGTCAAGGCGTGCCAGAGGTGCTGCTGCCCCGAGGGCGCAAAACGTAGAACTTGTGCCTTCCGCGCTGCGGTGCGTAGCCCGCACCAGGTCAGGCCCGAGCGCCATCAACAGGCGGCATCCCAGGTCATAGCCCAACGTCACAGCGCGGATAAACGCCTGACCAGTTGCACCATTTTTTTCAGCCATGGCCAGTGCAGCAGGAACAGCAGAGCAACCCGGGTGGGCCTTGGTTACCGGTTCAAAGTCATCGGTTTCGTCGGCATGTGCGCACATGGCGTTCGCCAGCGCCGCATTGGCCGCCGTGGTGCGTATGCGGGATGCAAAAACGCTGGCCTCAACCGTTCCGCCCAAGCTGCGTACGTATGCAGTGGCCATCATCCCCGGCTTCATGCGCGCGCCCGAAACAATCGCGCCCAGCGTATCAAGTATCCGGTGCTTGCAGGCTGTGACCACTTCCGGCGGAAGGGACAGTTCGCGTGAGGACACCATGTACCGGGCCAACTGCGCAGTCACGTCGCCATTGGCTGCGGTCGCAGCACGGACCGGCAGCAGGCCAAGCATTGCCAAGGCACCAGCCGAGCTGACTAAATCACGGCGTGATGGATAGGGACGATTTGACATGCCTGGAGACTCTATGGTGTGCTGAGGTTGGTGCGAACGCCGAACTACTTCATTTCTTCGTCTGGCCGGACAACGCGATGAGTTGCAGAAAGTCGGAGGTCTGGCGGTTGAGGAAATCCACATCCGCTGCCATCGCACCACCGGCCGCTGCGTGACCCGTCACCGTTCCCGGGGAGATGGTCAGTACTCGGACGTCGCGTATGTAACGGGCTGCTTCGCGCGGTTCGAACTCAGGGTTAAGCAAGTCCTTGGTGCCCGTCATGATCAGCGTCTTGGCTTTGATCGCGCGCAAGGCCTTGACCAGGTCACCATTGAAACCGGGCGTCGCGCCAACATCGTGGTTCTCGTACGCCCACGTCTGGTAGATCCAATCGTTAGCATCAAATCCCTTTAGCATCGCGTCTTCTTGGGTTTTCAGGTAGGGCAATACGTCAGGGCCGTTTGCAAACTGGTCGCTGTACATGTCAGGCGACCGGGCTGCCAACAGATTCAGAATGTCACGCCATAGGCGGATGCCCTGTTCGGGTGGTGCAGTGTAGTTACCGCCTTTCCATGTCGGGTCCAGCATGATCGCTTTGCGTGTTGCCTCCAAAATCGCCACGGTCCACGCCGGCGTCTTGGCAAGTGGCACCATCGCGACCAGACCGTCCATCATGTCCGGGTGGCTGACGCCCCACTGCAGGGTCTGCATACCGCCCATGGACGGACCGACCACCGCCACTAAGTGATCGATCCCGAATTTTTCCTTCAGCAACCGATACTGCGACTCCACCATATCCCGCATGCCAAAGCGCGGAAACATCATCCGCGGCTGAGCAAGCGAATTACTCGGAGAAGTAGTCAGGCCGTTGGCAATCGCATCGGTGGCAATGATGAAATACTTTTCCGGATCCAGTGCTTTGCCAGGCCCGATCATGAAGTCGATGCGGTGGTGGTTACCGCCCACCGCAGTAACAACAAGGATCGCGTTTGATTTGGCTGCATTTAATGTGCCATGCGTGACGTAAGAGATCGAAAAATCTTTGATCACTGCACCACTTTCAAGCTTGAGATCACCTTCGCTGTAGATCTGGTGAGGCGCTTGCGCGGGCGTATGGGCTGTCGCCACGCCTCCTAAAAAAAGTAGAGCACATGCGGCCGAGACAAAGAGCTGGAAAATCCCAGCAAGGCCTTGAGGTTGAGAATTCATCAAAATGCGCGTGAAACCCTGACCTTCAGGCCGGGGAGGTAGAGCGCCGGATGCTCTGCATCCGATTCTCTTGGCCAACCTTTTTCACGTCCTTGGTTGTGGCCGGGGTTGAAAAGAAGTACCCATACCCGTCGTTGCGCTGGG
>CANBYM010000140.1 GCA_947373605.1 Comamonadaceae bacterium | reverse complement strand
GGCTGCCTGTGAGGCTGTCAGGTCGTGCTGCAATATGCCGATGGCAAAGCCACCAAAAATATTGATGAGCAAGATCAGAATGCCGGCCACGGCATCGCCGCGAACGAACTTGGACGCACCATCCATTGAGCCGAAAAACTCGGCTTCTTCGCCCACTTCTGCGCGGCGGCGTTTGGCTTCCTTTTCGTCAATCAGACCGGCGTTCAGATCGGCGTCTACCGCCATTTGTTTGCCGGGCATGGCGTCCAGGGTAAAGCGTGCAGACACTTCTGCAATACGCTCTGAGCCTTTGGTGACCACCACAAAGTTGATCACCACCAGAATCGCAAACACGATCAAGCCCACCGCAAAATTGCCGCCGATCAGGAAGTGCCCAAAGGCCTCAATCACTGCACCTGCTGCACCGGCACCGGTGTGGCCTTCGAGCAATACTACGCGGGTGGAGGCGACGTTTAGCGACAGGCGCATCAGCGTAGTGAGCAGCAGCACACTGGGGAACGCAGCAAAGTCCAGCGGGCGGATCATGTAGGCCGCCACCATCATCACCATCAGCGCAACGGCGATGTTGATGGTGAAAAACATATCGAGCAGGATGGGCGGCAAGGGCAGCACCATCATGGCCAGAATAGCGACCACCAGCATGGGCGCGGCGGCCCCTTGCACTACGCCGGCATTGTTGCCGTACCACTGCTGAAAGGATTTGATCTGGGCGTTCATGCTTCAACGGCCTTTAATGTTTTGGAGTGCGGATCGAGTTCCGGCGGAACAAAAGGTTGGGGTACGTCTCCGGGCATGGGGCCCTGCCCCTTAAGCGCGGCGCGCAAGCGGTACACATAAGCCAGCACTTGCGCCACAGCGGTGTACAGCGCAGAGGGAATGTCCTGCTCCAACTCGGCATTGGCATACAAGGCGCGTGCCAGCATGGGCGATTGCAAAACTGGGATGGAATGGTTCTTTGCGACGTCGCGGATTTTCATGGCCAGCAGGTCGGCACCTTTGGAGATGACCTGCGGCGCGCGCATAGTCTTTTCGTCGTACTTGATAGCCACTGCAAAGTGGGTCGGGTTCATGACCACAAAGTCGGCTTTGGGCACGTTGTTCACGCTGGCTTTTTGCGAGAGTTCACGTTGCTTTTGGCGGATCTTGTTTTTGACCTGCGGGTTGCCGTCGTTCTCTTTGCCTTCTTGCTTGAGTTCCTGATGCGACATTTTCATTTCGCCTTTGTGCAGGAAGTTTTGCAGAGGCACGTCCACCATGGCTGCAAATAGCAAAACCAGCAGCATCAGGCCGATGCCGCCGGTAATCCATTGCGTCAGTTGCGCAATGGCTGAATTGGAGGGCTGCATCACCAGCGATGCCACCGTTTGCAGGCTGTTGCCAAGAAACACGGTGGCTATGGTGAACAAAATAGAGGTCATCAGCAGCATCTTGGCGGTGCTGATGAGTTTCTTTTTGGAGAACAAATTGCCGAAACCTTTGAGCGGATTCAGGCGACTGAAGTCCGGTACCAAAGGCGTAAGGCTTTGTACCCAGCCACCCGACGCAACCGCCGACACAATGGAAGCGGTCATGATGATCGCGGCAAATGCAGCGCATCCTGCAATTCCCAGACTGGTGCCGTCACTCAGTCGGGTGAACATAGTGCCCGTGGCTTTTACGGTAGCGGAGTCAAACGAAAGTTGCCGGACCATGTCAGCCAGCAGGTGGTTGAACAGCACAGGGGCGAGCACCAGCACTGCCAGTGCACCGGTTCCCAATACGGCCAGATGCGACAGGTCTTCGGAACGACTTACCTGACCGTCTTCACGCGCTTTCTTAAGCTTGCGTTGCGAGGCGGGTAGATTGCGGTCTTGGCTTGAGGATTCCATCGTGAGAGCATTAAAGTTCTCACCATTGTCCTAACGGGCTTGTAAAACTAAAGGCCGAAAAGCGGGGGATTTAACCCCCTGTATCTAAAAGCCCAGACTGGCCAGCAGATCATCGACCTGCGATTGGTTGGTTACCACTTCAGTGTTGCCTTGGCCATCCACCACCGGGCCGGCCAGTGCAGGAACATACGGCTCGTTGGATGCAGCAGCTTTGGCAGGGGCGTCCGGCGGTGCAGTTTGGAGCAGCAATGTAACCAGTTGCTCCTCGATGTTGGCAGCCAGGTTGACAACCTTGGCAATCACTTGTCCGGTCAGATCGTGAAAGTCCTGCGCCATCATGATTTCGGTGAGGTGCTGGTCCACCTTTTTGCTGGCGGTTTCAACGTCCGACAAAAAGTTCATCACATGGCCTTTGGCCACAGCGCCAACCGGATCTTTGACGATGAGTTCGCCAATGCGGCGAGTCTCAGCCGCAATGAAATCGTGTTGCTCTTTGGCCTGATCAACTTGGTTAAGCACTTTTTCTGCTGCCTCACCAGTCAGGCGGGCAATGTAGGACAGGCGGCTTTTCGCATCCGGCAACTCACCAGCCCAGTCTTTGACTTTTTCGGCCAAACCCAAACCGTTGAGCGAATCATGTAGCTGGCGGGTAAGCGCACCGAGCATGCGGTGCACATCCGCAGCAGAGGCTGCCGGAGCATCTAGCGGGGGGGAGGTGTGCTCTGCCATGGCTTATTTCAGACCGGCTTTGGTCAGAATATGGTTGACCTTGTCTTCCAGCGTGGCCTTGGTAAAAGGCTTGACGATGTAGCCCGCTGCACCTTGCTGGGCGGCCATTACGATATCTTCCTTGCGCGCTTCGGCCGTGACCATCAACACCGGGAGGTGTTTGAGTTTGTCGTCTTTTTTGATCTCTGCGAGCAACTGAAAGCCGTTCATATTGGGCATGTTGATATCGCTGACTACAAAATCAAAGCTGCTGTTATGCAGTTTTTGCAATGCAATGACACCGTCTTCTGCTTCATCGGCATCGGCATAACCGCTTTCTTTGAGCAGGTTACGCACGATGCGGCGCATGGTGGAGAAATCATCGACGATTAAAAAACGCAATTCTTTTGACATGGCAAACCCTTTCGCGGGCGATTTTCATATTTCCGCAAGTATGACTGAAAAATTCTGGATTTAAGGAGACGTTTTTGCCGCAGGAGCGGATGGGACCACATCGGCCTGGGTTTCAGGCGGTAAATTGGCTGTGCCCAGTAGGCGTTCCTCCGCTTCTTTGGTCATTACCAGAATGGTGATGCGCCGGTTGCTGGGGGCTAAAGGGTCATTGGGTTCCAGCGGCACACTGGCACCCATGCCGACCACCCGTGCTAACTTATCTTCGGGCATGCCGGAGGCCATCAGTTCTCTGCGCGTGGCGTTGGCGCGGTCGGCCGACAACTCCCAGTTGCTGTAGCCGCGCGCCGCATTGCCGTAGGACTGGCGGTCCGTATGACCGTCCAGGCTAATTTTGTTGTCGACGTCCAGCAGCGCCACCCCGATTTCTTTCAGGATGTCGTGCATATATGGTTTGACTACGGCACTGCCACTGTCAAACATGGGGCGTTTCTGGTCGTCTACGATCTGAATCTGCAAGCCGTCGGGGGTAATCTGCAGCTTGATTTGTGAACTGAATTCGGCGAGCTTCTCATTATTTGAAATAGCAGTAGCAATTTTTGCGCTCAGGGCTGCCAGGGCCGCCGCGTCTTTTTTGGAGCGCTCAGCTTTGGTCTGCTGGTCAGAGGCTTTTTTAGCCTGCTTCTCGGGGCTGTCCCCCTTTTTGTTTTGCCCGGCTTGTTGTGTCAGGTCGTTGCCGCCGCCCGTGATGATGCTGTTGCTGGCTCCGGCTCCTGCACCACCCTGCATAGCTACTTTGAGAGGCGATTGAAAGTAGTCCGAAATACCTTTTTTATCGCCATCGGTAGTGCTGCCGAGCAGCCACATCAACAAGAAGAAAGCCATCATCGCCGTCACAAAGTCGGCATAAGCGATCTTCCAAGCTCCACCGTGCGCGGAGTGGCCGCCCTTCTTGATCCGCTTGATGATGATCGGTTGAAGCTTTTTTGCGTCGCCTGCCATGTTCCGCGCCTCAGAGCCTTATTTCTTTTTCACAAATGCTTCAAGCTCCCCGAACGTGGGACGCTCGGTGGAGTAGAGCACTTTGCGGCCGAACTCAATGGCCGTTGACGGGTTGTAGCCCTGCATGCTGGCCAGCAACACGGTCTTGATGCATTGAAATTCTTTGCTGCCTTCTTCCACTTTTTGTTCCAGCAAGCCTGCCAGCGGTTCAGCAAAGGCATAGGCCAGCAAAATACCCAGAAATGTACCCACCAGTGCGGAGCCGATCATGCCGCCCAGTACCGCAGGAGGTTGCCCCACTGAACCCATGGTGTTCACCACGCCCAGCACCGCCGCTACGATACCGAAGGCAGGCAAGCCACCGGCAATGCGCTGAATGGCCGCAACAGCGGCGTGTTCTTCATGGTGGTGGGTTTCAATCTCGCTGTCCATGATGGATTCAATCTCGTGGGCATTGAGGTTGCCGGAGACCATCATGCGCAGATAATCCGTGATGAACTCCACCACGTGGTGATCGTGGCCGACATTGGCGTATTTCTTGAAAAGTTCGGACTCGTGCGGGTTTTCGACGTCGTTTTCGATAGCCATCAGACCTTCTTTGCGTGCCTTTTGCAGGATGTCAAACAGGAGCGCCATCAGCTCCATATAGCGGGCCTTGGAGTATTTGCTGCCTTTAAAGCACGCACCCAGACCGGCCACTGTCTTTTTGACCACCTTCATCTGGTTATTGGCCAGGAAGGCGCCAATGGTGGCACCGCCAATGGTGATCAATTCAAAGGGAAGGGCGTGCAAGATTACTTCGATATTTCCGCCGTGGGCAATGAAAACACCGAAAACGCAACCTAAACAAACCAGCCAGCCGACGATTACAAACATATTTTATATTGTGACGACGAAGCCACTGGCTTCAAGGGTTGATGAGGCAGGCTTTTTACGGCCTATCTTCATCATATCGTCCTGTCTGTGCGCTGGCTTAAATTTTGTGTGCCGTCTTAATGCAGCAAAATGCCGCCGGCTGCTGCACCCTTACCCGCACGTGCAGGGGGTGAGCACAGACCGCATTCAAAGTGGCGGCTGTTCTCATAGGCTTCCGATACAAAGTGACCTCCACACTTGGAGCACTTCGTCATGGACAGCATGTTGTTGTCAATGAACTTGACCAGGCGCCAGGCGCGGGTAATGGACAACAAGGGCTCTACACCACAGGCCGCGATTTGCTCGGTATAGAGCTTGTAGGCCTTCATGATGGCGTCAATGTCTTCCAGTGCGCTGACCTTGGTCAGGTATTGATAGGTGTTTTGAAACAACGACGCATGAATATTGGGCTGCCAGGTCAGGAACCATTCGGTGGAGAAAGGCAGTTGACCTTTGCTGGGGGAACGGCCGGCCACCTCTTTGTATAAGCGCAGCAGGCGCTCGTAGGACAAATCAGTTTCTGATTCCAGCACCTGCAGGCGGGCACCGAGTTGAATCAGCGAGACTGCGCGCTCGACTTGTTTGGAATCATTTAATACGCTTTTGGTGGCCATAGTGTTGCTCCGGAACAGGTGTGAATTACAGGGTCTCGGCAAAACGCCCGGCCATCAGAATGCTGGCATGCAGTCTGGTGGTAGCGTCGTTGTCGACTTTGTTGACCGAGTGATTGGTCAACAAGTTCCAGACGATGTCATCGTCCACACGGAAGCGACACAACAACATATTGCCCGAAGCAATTTTCATGATTTGTGCAGGGGATAGGGCGCCGATCAGTTCGGCAGCTTCTTCTGACATACCCAAGCGGAATAGCGCTTCGGCTTTATCCTGACGAATCAGGTTCTGGGCCAGCATGAGGTAGGTCAGGTTGGCTTCCCGGATTTCGGAAAGAATTTGGTCGTTGGTCATATTTCGCTCCTGGATTAACGTGAAAGTTAAGGGCAATTCGTTTGAATCACCATGGAGCAAATTCTGAATTCTCAGTGTTGAAAACTGAATCAGAAGACGGCTATTCGGGCCGTAGGAATGCGATCTGCCAGCGTGTAGGGGAAATTCCTACATGTCCTTGAATGCAATAAGCCGTACATGTTGGTTATCGGCACGCGGCGCGACGCCTTGATCTGTATTTAAGCCGTCATGAAGCAACCGTTAGCGCTGGACCGCGCAGCGCTGACCTTGCCGAGACCAGCCCGACTCACATCAGGCTAGGCCTGGGCCTTAGCCTTTGAGAAGCTGCAGTACGCTCTGCGGCAACTGGTTGGCTTGTGCGACCATTGCTGTGCCGGCTTGTTGCAGGATCTGTGTGCGAGAGAGGTTGGCGGTTTCCATTGCGAAGTCCGCGTCCTGTATTCTTGAGCGCGACGCGCTCAGATTGTTGGACGTGGTGTTCAGGCTGGAAATTGCGTTCTCGAAACGGCTCTGCAAAGCGCCGAACTTGGCGCGTTGCCCGGAAATTACCGCGATGGCCGAATCTACGGTAGCCAGTGAGCGGGTTGCCGAATCAACTGTTGAAACATCCAGCGACGCGGCGGGTTGTAATTGGCTGGCGGCAATGCCGTTGGTACCGGTGAAGTATGTTGTTCCGGCCACGCCCCCCGCAGCTGCGGCCGAGCTCGTGATGCCAAAGCTGCTGTTGGAGTCCATCACTATCGAGCCGTTCACATAGGCGCTAGCGGCGCTCCCCGTTGGAATCGATCCTATATTAAGTGAATTGGCTGAGTTGTTCAAAATTGAAATGTCGGCACCGGTGTCATTGGTCAATGTAATTCCGGTTCCAGCGCTGTTGATTTTCGCCGTGACACCGGTTTGCGATGCTTTGTCATTGAACGCGGATATTGCAGCGGCTAAACCGTCAGCTGTATTGGGCACGGAGCCTACATTGAAAGAAATAGTTGCCGGTGTCGCTGCCGCATTATTGGAGACTACAGCGAGTGAATAACTTCCCACAGTGGTAAAGGTGTCAAGGTCCACTTGGGTGCGCGCAGTTGCAGATACCCCGGTTGTTCCAGATTGGGCATTGATTTTGGCGACTGCTGCCTTGGCGCTGTCGCCAGCAGCGATATTCACGGTCGCGGTGCCGGTAGCGCCGCTGATCGTCAATGTGTCGGGGGTGATGCCACTAGCAGCAGCAGCAGTAGACGTTGTAGGAGTGGTGCCGGTACTGAGCGTACCTTGCACCAGATCGCCTGGGCCGCCTGTAGTGGCGGCAATGGTCGATCCTATACGATTGTTGCCGTATTTGGTGGTACTAAAGTCGGCCGTAGTGGCGATGATCGTCTGGTTCGCGTTAGCACCCACTTGGAAGGAAGCAGAGGTAAAACTTCCGTCCAATATATTCTGGCTGTTGAATTGTGTAGTCTGGGCAATTCGATCCAGTTCAGAGGAAAGCTGGCCTACTTCTGCGTTAATCGCCGCGCGATCGCTTGCGGAATTGGTTGCGTTGGCAGATTGCACTGCGAGTTCACGAATCCGTTGCAGGATTGTCGATGAGCTTCCCAGTGCGCCTTCCGCTACTTGCGAAAGTGAAATGCCGTCGTTAGCATTGCGAGCCGCCTGGTCCAAGCCGCGAATCTGCGAAGTGAATCGCTCGCTGATAGCTAGCCCGGCCGCATCGTCTTTGGCGCTGTTAATGCGCAATCCTGAAGACAGCCGCTGCATCGAGGTCGACAAAGATAACTGTGAGTTGGAAAGGTTGCGTTGAGCAATCAGCGAATTGATGTTGGTGTTGATGGTTGAGGTCATCGCGGAACTCCATAAAAAGTTTTAATCAGCGTCGCCGCCGATTGCAAAGCCTGCTAACCCGCAGACAATCAGTAACGATGGGTTGAATTCTGGAGATGCCTGTCAAAGGCATTTGCGCGAAAAACACGGCAAAACACGGCCATATTTGCTTCGTGCAACAAAACTTAATAGGGGTAAACCCTTAAATTCGACAAAAGGAAGGTAAGGAGCCGCCTTATCCACTTGGCAAGTTGAAATTCACGTGATACCGAGCTTCTTTGTAAATAGAGGCTAAAGTTTTTCAGCCATTACCCGAAAACTACTCCAACGGTCCCATTGCGGGGTCGTCGTCCGGATAGCCTCCTAAAAGGGGTGCCGGTCATGGCGGCCAGCAGCAATGCTGGCGTTGAGATCGGCATGTCGCCGGATTTTTAGAGTCTTTTTTAGGAGTAAGCACAATGACTTCCATCATTAATACCAACCTCAACTCGCTGACTGCTCAGCGTAACCTGACTACCAACCAGGCATCATTGAGCACTTCTATTCAGCGTTTGTCTTCCGGATTGCGCATTAACAGCGCAAAGGATGACGCTGCCGGTCTGGCGATTTCGGAGCGTTTTACATCACAGATCCGTGGTCTTGCACAAGCCTCCCGCAATGCCAACGACGGCATCTCTCTGGCGCAAACAGGTGAAGGTGCACTGGCCTCTTCTTCCACCATCCTGCAGCGTGTACGTGAGCTGGCAGTGCAATCTGCCAATGCCACAAACTCTGCTTCTGACCGCAAGGCGCTGCAGGCTGAAACTGGACAGTTGTTGTCTGAATTGGACCGCATTGCAACCACCACACAGTTCAACGGCCAGAACATTCTGGATGGCTCCTTGAGCTCTGCCGTGTTCCAGGTGGGTGCTAACGCTAACCAAACTATCACAGCTACTACCGGCAACTTCCGCACCAGTGTATACGGTGCTAACCTGTACCAGTCGAAGCTGGTTGATAGCAGTGCTACTGCTGCCAGCCTTGCTGGCACCGTCATCATCAACGGCGAAGCCTCTAAGACTGTAACCCTGTCGGCAACCGATACGGCGGCCAGCGCTGCTACTGCCATTAATGCAGTGTCTGCCGATACCGGCGTAACTGCATCAGCACGGACCGTGGCTGAATTTAAGGCCGCTGCTACGGGTTCTGTGACGCTGGCAATCAAGGGCGCCAACTCAACCGCTACCAACGTGACGTTCAACGTTTCTGCCTTGACCTCTGCGGGCTATGCAGATGCTGTTAAGAGCTTCAACGACGCGTCCTCCACTACCGGTATAACCGCCGCTGTGAACGTGGCCGGCAATGGCATCGTTTTGACCAGCGCCGCTGGTGACAATATCGATATAACCAACAACTCGGCCACGACTGGCGTAACGCTTGCGGCCTATAACAACCCAAGCTCTACAACTAACAAGGCAGATACCTTCGGCGCAGCGCTGGCGGCTGCGGCTGCTGGTGGTACGGCAGTGGCCGTTGGTGTACTTGATTACGTATCGAACAAGGGGTTCTCCTTTGACACGACGTCTACCTCTGTTTCAGTCGACACCACAAACAATACAGCCACGCTTAACGCAGTGAATACAATAGATATTACAACCGTAAACGGCGCTACCACTGCTCTGAAGATTGTTGACTCGGCAATTGCATCGGTGTCCAGCCAGCGTGCTTCCTTCGGCGCTTTACAATCGCGGTTTGACACTACTGTGTCTAACCTCGCAGTTACCGGCGAGAACGCTACGGCATCACGCTCTCGAATTCAGGATGCAGACTTTGCAACAGAAACTGCTAACCTTTCTCGAGCTCAGATTCTTCAGCAGGCTGGCACGGCAATGGTTGCCCAAGCGAATCAGTTACCTCAAGGCGTATTGGCCCTGTTGCGTTAATAGTTCCAAGGGCGAGAGAGCTCGGCTGAGAGTGCAGCTGCGGCACTCCATGGCGGCAGGTTTTAACCTGTCGCCTTTTTTGCTTTCGGAATTGGCGTGCTTTAAAGGGTTTATCGTGGGTTTAACCTGACCACAAACTGCGACACTTAGTCAGTTCGTTCTCATTTGCTAGGGGAAACTATGCCAGCAATCACCTC
>CANBYM010000139.1 GCA_947373605.1 Comamonadaceae bacterium | reverse complement strand
GACTTGGTGCTGTCTTGGACTACAGTGGCCGGGCAGGGTGCAGTTGTGCTGCACTCGGCGGATGACGCGCTCACGTTGCTGGCGGCAAAGGGATTTGATGTGTTGCTGACCGACATCATCATGCCCGGAACCATTGACGGGATCGCGTTGGCTGAAAAGGCAAACGCCCTTTATCCAGATATTAAGATCTTGCTGATGTCGGGCTACTCCAGAGAAACTGCGACCAATCGCGCAGCTATGCCATGGCCTTTGCTGATCAAACCATTTAGCAGGCACGACCTCGAAGAGGCTTTAGAAAAGGAATTCGCTGAGGCAAACGCTACTCCGACTTCGTAAAGCTTGCCTCATCCGGATGGAAGGCTGCTTCCAGCAATACGATAAAGCGCATTGCATTTATTTCTCCGGGTAGGACGCCGCCGCATACTTTGATCGCCATGCAGTCTCAAAGCGCTCCAACTCACTCGCATCCGCGTCAGTCAAAGCCCAAATCTGCATGACCCCATCGGTCCAGCGGACGATGTTGAAGCCTCGTTGTTGCAGCCGCTGCGCAGGCACGGCAACTCCCATTGGCATTACGTAGGCAGAGATGATGTGCTTGCGCAGTTGGTAGGCCAAAGCCGCAGTGTCATGCCCGCGCACCTTGTCAATGCGCCCGCCCAACAACTCGAACCCTGCGTCATGAAGGTCAGGCACCTCGGGTGCGTAATCCAGTTTTCCCTGAAACCAGGGCTTTACCGTATGCCGGTCGCTGGAGGCAACCTGGAACAAAGGTCCGGCACCCATGGATTGGACATGCAGGGTGAGCAAGTCCGCAACTACCGCCTCAGGTTGGGCGCCTGACATCGGTATTCGCGGCACCATCCAGACCAGCGCCAAGGTCAGCAGGACTCCTCCAACAAAGCCCAATCCTAGCTGGGCTGTCCCGTTGGGTCGGGATAGGACAGTTAGGAGTTCACGCCATTTGAAACGTTCTAAGAAATGCGGTTTTCGCTGCGCCGCATGCAAGGTGATTTGCGTTTGCACCGCAGCGCGCAATCGCGCACTTGCAGGGTGGCGCTCGGCATCGCGCTTGATCTGGTTGGAGAGTTCTTCGTCGTTCATAGTGAATTCACTCCCGTGCGCCTGAAAGGGTTAACAGCTCCCGCATGCGTGCACGTGCGCGGAACAGGCGCGACATGACCGTGCCTATCGGGACCGCTGTAACCTGAGCAATTTGTTCGTACTCAAGACCTTCGAGCTCACGCAAAACCAGGACCTCGCGCAACGCTGGCGTCAATGCCTTGATCGCTTCGTTGATGTGATGGCGCTGCATACTGTGCTGGAGTGCGACGTCCGGCTCGTCCTGTGTCCGACCTGCAGCCAACTGCAGGGCATCCAACGCGTCGTCGTCCTGCCCAGAAACTTCCTTCAAACCTGCACGATCTTTCAAGTAGGTAAAACATACATTTCGCACAATGCTCAAGAACCAAGCACGCGCATCGTCGCCCTTGAGCTTGTCAAAATACCGCAAGGCTCGCAACACGGCTTCTTGCACCGCATCTTCGGCGCTGGCCTCTTCACGCAACAGCCAGCGCGCCAAATTGAACCCACTGTCCAGCAGCGGCAGGATTTTGGCTTCGAAGTCGCGCGAATGGTTCAAGGCTGCCTACACTTCAACGTTAAAGTGACCATGCATCTCTTCGTGGTTGTCGCCACAAAAGTTGTCGCACAAAAAGTCCAGCCGCCCCGGCAGCTTGGGTGTCATATGTATTTTGGTGACGAGCCCCGGTAGCAAGTCAGAGCGTAGCCCCAAGTCAGGCACATGGAAGCCATGAATATAGTCCAGTGAGCTAATAAGCAACAGCACTGGTTCGTCCACTTTCAGCGCAATGATATTCGGAGAAAATTTGAACCGTTGTGCAACGATCTGTATTTCCCGCACCGACTGCGCATAGGCAAAACGCCAGGCCGCGAGGCCCATAAAGGCGGCGCCTGCGCCCGCCATCAGGCCCGTAATGGCCTGCCGGCGACTCTTTGAGGCCATCGTTACGCTTTCACCACCGGATATTCTGCTAAGTCGTAACGCCTGCCCTTATCGAGCGCATGCAATTCCCTAAAGCCAAGGCCTTTGTAGGGTGCACCGGGGTCCCAAGCCAAAGGGGTTCGATCCGGCTGGGAGCCCGGCGCCGGAAGCGCAAATATGAGTGACTTCGCCGAATGGTGGGCGATGTGCCCGGTCATTTGGTGATGCTCCTGATGGATGTGCCCATAGAACACCGTCACATTGGAATAGGGCATCAGCATTGCCAGGGCATGCGCACCGTCGCGGGTAGCCCAGTCCCACTTGGGAGCCAGGTCGAATAGCGGCCTGTGGGTCAGTACCACGATCGGGGCATTGCCGTCCAGCTTGGTCAGATCCGCTTGCAGCCAAGCCAATTGCTCGTCACCAATTTTGCTACCCGGATCGGAAACATTGTCCAGCACGATGAAATGCACTCCATGACGGTCGAATGTGTAATGGGTCGCGCCAAAAAGTTCCTGGTACGCAGCGCCGCGGTCAATACCGGCATCGTGCTCGCCGGGCATGAAATACACGGTCTTCACCTTTAACCCGGCAACGATGGATTTGAACTCCGCCATCCGGCGTCTGCGCTCTTCTGGATTGTCTGTCGTGTGGGTGAGGTCGCCGGTGAATACAACAAATTCCGGTTGAATCTCCAGCGCATTGACCGCCGCAACGGCTTTGTGCAAGGTGCCCTTGGCATCCGGATTCGGTTTGCCCTCAAAGCCCCAGTGAATGTCGGACAGTTGGACAAAGTAAAAGTCCGAAGTGGCCTGCGCAGGTGCGGCAGGGCTGCTGGCACAGCCCGAGAGGGCTGACAGAAACACTGCGCCACCGCCAGCGGCAGACAGGTTTAAAAAATCTCGGCGTTGCATCGTGACTCTCCTTGTTGGGGGTTCACATGCAATACCGGAGTCAGCAGCAATTTATTCCATCATTTCGCGCAATTTTTAAAATCCAGCCTTTTGCGTTTGCTGCGTCAGAAGGTTTCCCATTCATCATCTTTGCCGCCACTGCTGGCGACGGCTTTTTCCAACTTGGGCGCACTCGCAACCGGTTCAGCTTTAGGCGCCAGGGAAGCAGGTGCCTTGGTGTGGATAGCTTTGGGCGGGCTACCACGTCGCTCAGACCCCGCAAAGGGCTTCGAAATGGGCGAGCGAAGCGGTGCTTTCGATACAGCCGAGCCAGCTCCAGTATTGAATGATGCAACCACCTCCACCAAACCTTGAGCCTGTGACTTAAGGCCACTGGCAGCAGCTGCCATTTGCTCTACCAGTGCCGCGTTTTGCTGCGTGGCCTGATCCATATGGGTTACCGCTTCGCCGACTTGCGCAACGCCTGCAGCCTGTTCACTGCTTGCCGCGCTGATCTCACCCATGATGTCAGTCACGCGACGGATCGAGGCCACCACCTCCGTCATCGTCTCGCCGGCTTTATCTACGAGTGCCGTTCCTTGCTCGACGCGCTCCACACTGGCATTGATCAAGGACTTGATTTCTTTCGCAGCGTCCGCGCTACGACCTGCCAGGCTGCGAACTTCTGATGCCACCACGGCGAAGCCACGGCCCTGGTCGCCAGCGCGCGCAGCCTCAACCGCCGCATTCAGAGCGAGGATATTGGTCTGAAACGCTATGCCATCGATGACGCTGATGATGTCCGCAATCTTGCGCGACGAGTCATTAATGCCCTTCATCGTGTTGACGACTTCACCGACAACCTGTCCGCCTGTGGCTGCAACCGTAGATGCCTGCAAGGCCAAAGCATTGGCTTGTCTGGCGTTGTCAGAATTATGTTTAACCTGCGCGCTTAGTTCTTCCATGGAAGCCGCCGTCTGCTCCAACGCACTGGCTTGCTGCTCGGTGCGATTCGACAAGTCGTAGTTGCCCTGCGCTATCTCCGCACTTGCCGTTGCAACGCCTTCCGCACCGCTGCGGACATTGGAGACCACATTATTCAAGGTGCCAAGCATGGTGCCGAAGGCGCTGGCAAGGCTATTTGCATCGGCGTTCACAGAGTTCAAAGAATGGGTCAGATCCCCCTTTGCAATCGTGTGCGCCAGTGCAGTGGCGTCTACCAACTCCATCCCCAACTGACCTGTAATGCCTTTAGAAATCACCCGTGTAAGAACAATGAGTCCAAGTGCGCCGATGCCGATGCACACCATCACGCTGATACGAGCGGCCTTGGCGGCAGTATCAAACTCTTCATCAATCGCGTGCGCCTCAGCAGCCAATGCGCTTTCCAGCTTCTTATAGCCCGTTTCGAATTTATCGATCTGCTTATCAACGGCGTCATCAACGTCTGCCACATCCTCGCGCGAAGCATTCTTCTTATCCAGTTCGAGGTATGTGCCTTCATAGAGTTTTCGCAGCTCCTGATATGCCGCAGTGGCCTCCTGAACACCGGCACGCTTGGCATCGGTGTCCGCCAATTTATTGGCCAACTGCAGTGAGGTATCAAACTGTTTTGTTATTTCTCCCCACTTCTTTTGGGAATCATCAAAATTTCGATTGATGTATGAATCAGCAACGATTCGATAGGCTTGTGCGCCGAGGTTGGCATCTTCCCGAATGGTTGCAGCATCTGCTGCAATGGTGACACCTCGGTCTTGAAGAGCCGCCAAACGACTGAGCACGACCCAGTTGATGGAGGCCAGTATTGCCATGACCACAGCAGAGGACGCAACAATCACCAGCAGGCGCTGCGATATTTTGAGATTTTTCACTGCTAAGGCTCTCCTTGAAAGTTTTTTTCAATTGGCGCAATCAATTGAGATGATTTTTATTTCATTTCACTTTGAATGGCAAGTACTGTCGTAGCTTTCCCGTTGAATCAGGGTATGTCTTGAGGAAAATTGCTTAACCCCGCCCGACAAAAGGCATATTGGTCGCCATCACGGTGGTGAACAGGATGTTGGAGGATAGCGGCAAGCGCGCCATCGTCATAAAGGTTTCCACCACGCCGGACATATCCATGCGCGGTTCCGGCCGGATGGTGCCATCCGGCTGGTGAACGCCTTTGGCCATTTTGAGCGTCATGTCGGTGGCTACATTGCCAATGTCGATCTGCCCTACGGCGATGTTGAAAGCACGGCCATCCAAAGACGCTGCCTTGGTCAGTCCCGTAATCGCGTGTTTTGTGGCGGTATAGGCAATCGAGCCGGGGCGCGGCGTGTGGGCAGAGATTGAACCATTATTGATGATGCGTCCGCCCTGCGGGCTTTGCTCCTGCATCAGCTTGAAGGCGTTGGACAACGCATAGAACGCGCCATTCAAATTGATATCCATCGCCTGACGCCACACCTCACCTGCCATGTCGCCAGGCAAAGTATGGGGAATAGATATACCAGCGTTATTGAACAACAAGTCCAGGCGTCCGAAGCGCTCACGCACTTGCGCGAACAGGGCCTTGACCTGCACTTCGTCAGACAGGTCAGTGGGAATGGCGTGGGCACGGCCGGCGTTGTCGCCCGCCGCTGCAACCGCCTGGGCCAAGGCATCGGCGCGGCGTCCGACCAGAACGACAGTCCAGCCGTCACCCAGCAGCGCCATCGCGCAGGCCATGCCGATGCCGGAGCTGGCACCGGTTACTAATGCAATTTTTGACATTGGCAATTCCAAAGTAGTTGAAAGGGTGGCGATCGCTGCGCCGTTAACATGCGTCAACTATGCCAGAGCTGCTGGGGCTTGGTGCAATTGCAAAGGATTCCCCAATGATTGATGGACTGGTATCGGGCCGCATGAGCGGCGTGGCAGAAATGCGCGAGGGCAAAAATGCAACGCAGTTTGCAGTCGCTAAGCTGCGCGCCGAAGGCGGCGACGGACAGACGGTGGTCGTTAATGTCATTGCCTTTGCACCACTGGCCTGCGACGCTTTGCTGGCGCTAGAGGACGGCGACGCCGTGTCACTGGCTGGCAACCTCAGCCCCAAAGTGTGGAGCGACAAGCAGGGCAACGCCAAACCGGCGCTCGACATGGTGGCCAGCCGCGTGCTTTCGGTCTATCCGGACGGCGCAGCTTGATGCGTTCCCAAATCGCCAAGGCCCCCAGGCGTCAAAGTGGTGCGTTTATTGCTGCTCGGTACATATGAACTCTGCCACCCCCCTTGTTGCGCCCCGCATGCTATCGCTGCAAAAGCTGGAAAAGTCGCTCAAACGGCTTGATCTCAGTTGGAAAGTCATCGAAACCACCGCCCGCGTAGTCAGTCCGCCCGGCGCCACCGGCTTTATCGCTACGCTTGAACACACACGTTCCTCCTTCAGCCGACTGGCGGCGGAGATGGTGGAACAGATTGCCCAGACGCATTTGACCAATTGCCAACACGACCTTGCCGCACGCGCGCAAGTGGCGATCGACATTTTGGTGCGTAACCTCTTTGAGCGCACCGCCGACGTGGGCTTTATCGCCACCGATGGCCCCTTGGTGAACTTTGTCATGAACCCGCAGCCGCAAGACGCTCCCGCTTTGCACGCGCGGCTGACCGAATACCGAAACAAATACACGGTGTATGACGACATTCTGGTGCTCGACGCGTCGGCGCACATTTTGTTGTCCCTGCAAAACGGTGCCAGCCACGACACCGACCTGCCGCCGTGGTGGGGCCAGGCCAAAGCGCACAGCGGCTACGTAGAGACCTTCGGGCCCAGCGGACTGTTCAAAACGGATGCGCCTGTGCTGCTGTACGCACACCGCATCGTCACGCCCGATGGCGTGGTGTGCGGGGCCGTGGTTCTGAAATTTGATTTGCAGTCTGAGCTGCTTTCCATCTTCAAAGCCTTGCAGCAGCAAGGCATTGCGATCCTGTTGCTCGACGAGCGTGGCCGCACGGTAGCCAGCAGCGATACCACCACGCTGGCGCTGGCGCAGCAGCTGGATGTGCCAGCGAGCCAAAGCCTGCGCCTGAATGGCGTGGACTATCTGTTTGCGCACTGCAAGACGCGGGGCTACCAAGGCTATGGCGGGCCGGGCTGGACCGCGCTGGCACTGCGCAAGCTCGATGACGCTTTTGAATCGGCCGCGCAGCCTGCGACGCCCGATAGAGCGCAGGACAGCAGCGACATGGGCGCGGGCACCATTGAAATCGAACTCGACAACGCAGCGCTGCACGACATCATCGTGCGTGCCAAAAGTATCGAGCAAGACCTTAACCGCGTCATCTGGAACGGCAAGTTGCAGGACTCAGGGCTTGGCTCCGGCTCGGCGCTCGGCCCGGTATTTGCCGAAATCGGCCGCACCAGTGCGCAAACCATCTCTGCGTTTGACGGTGCGATTCAAGAACTCAAACACCTGCTGATGGCAGGGCGTCGCGCCGAACTGGCCTCGCACGCCGCACTGGCGGTCGATATCATGGACCGCAACCTGTATGAGCGCGCCAACGACTGCCGCTGGTGGGCCCTGTCAGAAGAATTTGCGCAGATCCTGCAAACGCTCGAAGCCGGACCGTCCGACGCGGCGGTGCGCCGTGCCGGCGACATACTCGCCCACCTCAACAGCCTCTACACCGTGTACCGGCGCTTAGCACTGTTCGACCGGCAAGGCCGTATTGTTGCCGTGTCGCGCGACAGCGAAACACTGGCCGCAAACGCCCACATTGCCTCCACCCTGCTGCAAAGCACGCTCTCGCTCAAAGGCACGCAGGCGTACGCGGTATCCGACATGCAACCCCACGCACTGGCCGATGGCGATGCCACCTACCTGTATTGCGCGCCCATCCGCGGGGCCGGTCAAGAGCGTACGCTAGGCGGCATTGCGCTGGCGTTTAACTGCGCGACGGAACTGCAAGCCATGCTGCAAGACTCACTGCCCGCAGGCGCATCGGCGTCCGGACTCCTGGTGGACGCCACAGGCAAGGTATTGGCCAGCACCGACGCACGCATTGCCGTAGGCGACAGCCCGGCGTTCATGGCCGGCTTGAAAGCACCCGGCGCAAGCGCGCCCACGGGTGCGACGCTTGATGCCGATGCACCTTTGCCGCTGTGCCACTGGGAAGGCCGCACTTATCTGGCGGGTATTGCGTTGAGCAAAGGTTACCGGGAATTCAAAGTCAGCGACGGCTACCGCAACGACGTGCGCTCGGTGCTGCTCGTGCCCGTAGATGCCGCCGCTCAGACACAGCAGGGATTTGCCCTGCCAAAGGCACAGTTGTCCGCAGGCGCCAACATCCTGCAGTTCGGCGTGGTGCAATGCGGGCGCATGCTGTTTGCACTGAGCAGCACGCATGTGATTGAAGCGGTCGCCACCACGCACATGGGCGCACCCACCGCCGACTCCGATTGCGCCGGGCTGCTGCGATACGCGCAAGGCGGTCAGGTGGCCGTGCTGCCGGTGTATGACGGTTGCACGCTTACCGGCCAGAGCGCCATTACCGACACCACCAACGCCGTGGCCATCGTGCTGCGCGGCGGGCAACACACCATGGCTTTGCTGGTGGACCGGCTTGTTGACGTCATCGAATGCGGCGCCCTCGAAGTACCACCAGGCGGCATCAATGCCGATTCGCCCTGGATCGGCGGATTTATCCACGACAACCAGGCCCACACCGAACCGGTGTTTGCGTTGGACCCACGAGGATTTGGGGTTGCGGCGTTCTAGTCAAACGGTCTTTTTCCAGTAAGCGGCCCAGTTT
This sequence comes from Comamonadaceae bacterium, assembly GCA_947373605.1. Classification (GTDB taxonomy): domain Bacteria; phylum Pseudomonadota; class Gammaproteobacteria; order Burkholderiales; family Burkholderiaceae_C; genus Allorhodoferax. The sequence goes on along the minus strand of CANBYM010000139.1, from coordinate 1,274 downwards.
TTGCTTTGTCAAAGTAACTACTTTGCGAGGCCTGCCATGTCTGAATTTTTCGATCCGTTTGATGCCGACAAGCCGCTGATGATGCAGTGCACCTGCGGCAAAAACCACACCGCTGCCGAACACCAACAGGAACAATCGGCCAGCGCCGTGGCGCAGTTGCAGCGACGCAGCCTGGACGGCGAGTTCGAAGCCTATTCAAATGCCTTTATTGAGGCCACGCTGGTCAAGGCCTTGTTCCCGCAGGACGCACAACGCCGTCGCTTTATCAAGGCAGTAGGCAAGAGCACGGCGATGGCCGCCATTGCCAGCGTGTTGCCGGTAGCGAGCATGCAGGCGCTGGCGCAGGATGCCGGCAAGAAGTCCGGCACGCTGGAAAAGACCAATCTCAAAATCGGCTTTATCCCCATCACCTGCGCAACGCCCTTGATCATGGCGCACCCCTTGGGCTTTTATAAACAGCAGGGCCTCAATGTCGAGGTGACAAAGACGGCAGGCTGGGCGCTGATTCGCGACAAGATGGTCAACAAGGAGTACGACGCCACGCACTTCCTCTCGCCTATGCCGCTGGCCATCTCGATGGGTCTCGGGTCTACCGCCACGCCGATGAACGTGGCCACCATTCAAAACATCAACGGCCAGGCCATCACGCTGGCGCTCAAGCACAAAGACAACCGCGACCCCAAGAACTGGAAAGGCTTCAAGTTTGCCGTGCCGTTTGACTACAGCATGCACAACTTCCTGCTGCGCTACTACTTGGCCGAGGCCGGTCTGAACCCGGACACCGATGTGCAGATCCGCGTCGTGCCGCCGCCTGAGATGGTGGCCAATTTGCGCGCCGGCAATATCGACGGCTTTCTGGGGCCGGACCCGTTTAACCAGCGCGCCGTGTTTGATGAAATCGGCTTCATCCACCTGCTGACCAAAGAGCTGTGGGACGGACACCCCTGCTGTGCATTTGGCAGCAGCACTGAGTTCATACACAGCAACCCCAACACTTTTGCGGCGTTATACCGCGCGGTGCTGACCTCGGCGGCCATGGCACGCGATGCGAAGAACCGCGAACTCATTGCCAAGGTGATTGCCCCCGCGCAATACCTGAACCAACCCGAAGCCGTGCTGACCCAGGTGCTGACCGGCAAATACGCCGATGGCCTCGGCAACATCAAAAACGTTCCCAACCGCGCCGACTTCGATCCCGTGCCGTGGCAGAGCATGGCCGTATGGATGCTTACCCAGATGCAGCGCTGGGGCTATATCAAGGGCGATGTGAACTA
>CANBYM010000138.1 GCA_947373605.1 Comamonadaceae bacterium | reverse complement strand
CAGCACGCCCGTGGTCATCGCTAGCCAATTGCAATGGGTGGAACCCCGTAATATTCGCGCTGAAGGAAAACCCTTTGAAGACGCCCTTCACGCTTGGCGTAACGCCAAGACGGCGGGCAACATGGACCAGATACTATCGTTCTACACTCAGGACTTCAACAGCAATGGAAAGACCTTGGCTGAATGGACGCCGGTGCTGAAAACCGAATTGTCAAAGGTACAGGGTCGGACCATAGAGCTAAAAGACGTGTCCTACCTGCACTGGACCGACAGCGCTGATACGATGGTAGTAACCTTTGGCGAAGTGGCCGAAGGCACCAAAACGGGTCTAACCAAACGCCAGTATTGGATGCGTCAGGGCAATCAATGGAAAATATTTTTTGAAGGAACGATGTAATGCCTTTGTTTAGTTCACAGCGCCGGGCGGCGCTTGCAATTGCAGCAGGTTTATTGATGGGCCTGACTGCAAATGCCCAGTCCGCGACAACCGTCAAGTTTCAAACCAGCTCAGGTGACTTTGTCGTTGAGGTGTACCCTGACAAAGCCCCAAAAACTGTCGAAAACTTCCTGCAATATGTTAAAGAAAAGCAGTACGACGGCACCGTCTTTCACCGGGTTATGGATGGCTTCATGGTTCAAGGCGGTGGCTTTACGGCGGACATGAAAGAAAAGCAAACCCGTGCACCCATTCCCTTGGAAGCCAAGAACGGTTTGAAGAACGATCGTGGCACCATTGCCATGGCACGAACCTCGAACCCCAACTCGGCAACCGCCCAGTTTTTCATCAACGTGGTTAACAACGATGGTTTGAACGCGCCCCAGCCGGATGGCTATGGATATGCGGTGTTCGGCAAGGTTGTCTCGGGCATGGAAGTAATCGACAAAATCCGGTCTACACCCACCGGCAACAAGGGCATGTTCCAAAATGTACCCCTCACCCCTATCGTTATCAACTCAGCCGTATTGGCCAAATAATCATGAGTAATCCACAAGTAGAACTTCACATTAGAGATTACGGCGTCATCACGCTTGAACTTAACAGTGAGAAAGCACCCAAGTCCGCTGCTAACTTTCTGGCCTATGTAACCAAGGGCCATTACGACAACACCATTTTTCATCGCGTTATCCCGGGCTTTATGGTGCAGGGCGGTGGCATGGAGCCGGGTATGGCGCAAAAGTCAACGGACAAACCCATTGATAACGAAGCCAACAACGGCCTTAAAAACACCAATTACACGGTAGCCATGGCACGTACTGGTGAGCCGCACTCGGCGACGGCTCAATTCTTCATCAATGTAGCTGACAACGGATTTTTGAACCATAGTGCGCCGACATCAAGCGGATGGGGTTACGCAGTGTTTGGCAAGGTGATTTCAGGCACAGAAATTGTGGACAAGATTAAAGCGGTCAAGACCGGTCGTAAGGGCTACCACGATGACGTTCCGCTGGACGATGTTGTCATCGAAAAAGCAGTTGCACTTTGAGCGTTGAACCCGGATGGAACTAATCGCTCCATCCCACTGGCGGTGCATAGACTTTTTGTCAGACATTCATCTCGATGCCGCCGAACCTGCCACATTTACACTGTGGCAGGCGTACCTCGCAAACACCCCTGCTGATGCGGTTTTTATTCTTGGTGATTTGTTTGCATTGTGGGTGGGAGATGACGCTCTGAACTTACAAGAAGGATTTGAACATCAATGCGTTTCGGCACTCAAGGCGGTGGGGAACCGACTTAGTTTGTTCATCATGGTCGGGAATCGTGACTTCCTTATGGGCGCGGCTCTCATGGCTGAATGCAGTGCCCGATCCATCGAAGATCCTTGCACTTTAGTATTCGACAACCAACGCTTTGTGCTTTCCCATGGCGACGCACTTTGCGCCGCGGACACCGAATACCAAGCGTTTCGCACCATGGTTCGGAGTCCGCAATGGCAAAACCATTTTTTAGACAAACGTTTGACCGAACGCCAGGCGATCGCGCGCTCCATACGTACACAGAGCGAGTCCAAAAAAAATTCGGGCACACCCTATGCAGATGTTGACTCGCATTCAGCGCTGGCCCTGCTGAAAAGCAATGATGCAGACATCTTGATTCACGGTCACACTCACCGCCCCGGTCAAGTGAATCTGCCCAACGGCAAAAGTCGACTGGTCCTAAGCGACTGGGTCGCCAATGCGGTACCACCGCGCGCTGATGTACTGCGGCTCCAAGCCACTGGAACGTCCGGCCCTACAGTAACGCGACTGAGCGCAGCGACTATTGCAAATGGGCAGGATTAACCTCGTCGATTTGCCAGGGATCAAGAAACTGTTTTGCATAGCGCAGGTAGACGCCCTCTTGAACAAACACGTCGTATAAGTCGGGATCGATGTGCCCTTCCAGCTTGAACTTCTTCATAATGCCCATGGCTTGCGACAGTTTCATGCCCTGCTTGTAGGGACGATCACGGGCCGTAAGGGCTTCGAAAATGTCTGCGATTCCCATGACGCGCGCCTGCACAGACATTTGATCCCGGGTCAATCCTTTCGGGTAGCCCTTTCCGTCCATACGTTCATGGTGTCCGCCTGCATATTCAGGCACATTTTTCAGGTGCTTCGGCCAAGGCAATTGCTCCAGCATTTTGTTGGTTGCGACGATGTGGTAATTGATGGTGTCGCGCTCAGCTGCCGTCAAAGTACCGGCACGAATAGTCAGGTTCTCAATTTCGTCAGCATTCAAAAAGTCCGCCTCAATTCCCTCCACACTTCGCCAGACTTTTCCGGTACCGATATTGCGCACGCGTTGCAAGTCCGCCTCGCTCATGAACTCCCCGCCTTTATTGGCTTTGCGCAGAAAATCACGGTCAGCGTCCAAGGCGTCAATCTTGGCCCGTGCTTTGGAAGCAATCTCTAGGTCCGCCGCGCTATCCTGACGCTCACGCAGCGCCAACTGGGCGCGAAGTGCGTCAATTTCCACATCGCGTTTGAGTACTTCGAAACGCGTGTCAACGGTATCCATGCGGTCATAAAGCGTCTGCAACTTGGTCGCTTTGTCCACCACATGCACAGGCGTTGTGACTTTTCCGCAATCGTGCAGCAAGCCTGCGATCTTTAACTCATAACGATCCCTGTCATCCATCGTGAACTCGGCCAGTGGACCCTGTGAAGTTACATTGACCGCCTCAGCCAGCATCATGGTGAGCGCAGGCACCCGTTGGCAATGCCCACCGGTGTAATGCGACTTTTCATCAATCGCGAGGTTAATCAGATTGATGAAGGATTCAAACAACTCCTCGAGTTGCCCCATCAAATTACGATTCGTAATGGCAATAGCCGCTTGTGAAGCCAGTGACTCCGCCAAACTTTGATCAGCACTGGAAAACGGAACAACCTCGCGGGTGCGTGGGTGTTTTGCGTTGATGAGCTGAAGTACACCAATCACGTCACCCTCATGGTCCTTCATGGGTACCGACAAAAAAGATTGTGAGCGATAGCCCGTCTTTTCATCAAACCTTCGCGTTCCAGAAAAGTCGAAGTTTTCAGCGGTATAGGCGTCCGCAATATTGACCGTTTGATTGTGGATAGCCGAGTAAGCAGCTACCAGTGAGTCATTAACAGCTCCGGTTTCAGTTTGCAAAGGCAAGTCAGGGAAATTGATAGGATTTCCGGAGGTACCGCCCATTGCAATTTTGAGCGAATCAGTTCGTAGAATTTCGAATCGAAGTGCCTTGCTGTCATCTGACATACGGTACAAAGTGCCACCGTCCGCGTGGGTAATCGTTTTAGCGGCGATCAAAATATTTTCAAGCAGGCGGCTAATGTCGCGTTCCTTGGAAAGCGCAGTTCCCACTTCATTGAGCTGCTCAAGACGACGCAGCAAATCTTCGACTGAATCCATAAAACCTCCCCGATATCCGACTATAGAGGGCACTGGCCCTCAACGTCATTCTTTCACAGCCACCCGCTACACCCTGAATATTTGAAGCTTATCGCTTGAGCAATACCTTTAATGCATTCTGCACGCGACGCGCAAACTCCGGTTGGAAATGCGCCCCCAGAACCCGTGCCACATCCAGTTCCCATGTTTGAGCGGGCGCAGGGTCATTGCGTCGTGTCAGTAGTTGTAGTTGCAATGCACGTCGGGCGTTCAAGTGCTCCGCAGGGGTTGGAACTTCGGCGGCCATTTCCAAACGTAACAATGCCTCGTCAACCGAAACATCCACTGGAACAGCACCAACGGCGCGCTGCCACGCCAAGCGTGAACCACCAGAAACACGGGCGCCCAACTCCTGAGTCGACGGTAGTAGCGCCGAATCGCGCTTTTCCCAGGCGACCATTAATTGGCTTAGTGCTTCACCATGCGCTTGAGCGGCCAATTTCTTAAGAGCAGCTTGCGCATTCTCTAAAGCATCGCGTTGTGCACGAAATGCCGCGTCCCCAAGGCGTGGTGCCTCTTGCCACGTATTTGACCGCACACGGTCATCCCGTTCCCTTGGCGCACGCGGCGTGTCCTTGCGGTCATTCCACTTGCCGCCGCGGGCTGGCGCAACGGGCGCTGCGTCTTTTTTCATCCCGGGGCGATCGTCGCCGCGCACTGCTACAACAGGTTTGCGGACAGGTTTTGGAGCCTCTACCGGCGCCGCAACCTCCGTTGAAACAGCTTGCTCACTTGCGTCGGAATTTTCTTCAGTAATTGGACCACCAGTAGCAACTGCAGATTTAGCAGCAACTTCCCGGTCGCCTGCGTCTTTCACTTCTGCCTGCGCCTGCGCCTGTCCTTTTAATGCTGCGTCTAAGGCCGCCATTGCCGCACGAATTTGCGCGGCGTCAGCTGCCGCGTTAGCATGCTCCAGCGCTTTGGCAGCATCCAAAACAGTTCGGTCACGCACACTCAAAGCCGCCTCTGCCTTTTCGCGTTCGGCAGATTTGCGGTTAAATGCGTCATCAATAGGCTTCCTGAATGCGTCCCAAAGCTTTTGCTCTTGGCGGCGGTCGATAGGCACGCGGTGCGCCTCTGCTTGCCAACGCTGCTGCAGCGATTTAACTGCGTCAACGCGAAGCACCTCCGCCGCACCCAATTGCTGCGCCTCTTCAATCATTGAATGGCGTTGCGCCAAACTGGCTGCCTGAAATGCCTCTAAAGGGCCGGCAGCATGGGAAATAGCTTGCTTCCATAGTGTTTGCAATTCTGCAAACACCTTTTCTCCGACGTGCCCGCCATCGCGCCATCGATCACCAAACTGGTGAAGTATGCGATTGAAACCTTTCCAGTCATCGTCTTTTGCACTGCGGTTCGCCTCAGCCCAGACATTGACCTCCTCAATCAGTACCATGCGCTGTGCCTTGTTCTCTGCCGCTTCAGACTTGGATTTTTCCAGCCAGGCTTCAACCACCTTATAGGCCTCGTTACAGGCTTCGTCAAAGCGCTTCCACAATGCGTGGTTCGGCATACCACCCTGGTCCGTCAGCTTCCACTGCTCCCTAAGGGTTCGCAAGTTGTCTTGCATTTTGCGCCCGCCAATGGCCTGACCTTGGGGACGATTCAGTAACCCTTCAGCCTTCGCCACCAACTCCTCGCGCAACTGGTCGGCACGCCAACGCTGCCAACCTTCCATTTCGCCGGCAGCGGCCAATGCCGCATGAGACTGGTTTTCCAGCTTTTCATTCACAAGCTTTCCAAACTCCTTCAATGCCTGCCGTAAAGCCGCCGCCGCACCTGCAGTTGCTTTGCCGTGCCCCAAAGTAACTTCCTGTTCAAGTTTGCCAAGGGCTATTTGCACCGCCTCATTAGCCGCGGCACGCACCTGCGGATCCACCTTGGGCTTTGCTTGCTTGGCCGGCAATTCGGGCGCGACACCACGCGCGTTACGTAATTCGTCTGCCCACACAGGAACTGGTGGCAACGGCGCGGTCGGGTCATTTGCAGCTGTAACCGCTAAGCCAAGTGCGGCTTTAAATGCGTCCCAAACCACCAACAACTGGCCGCGCGACGCGTCAAGCAATGGCGGAAATTTGACATCTACGCTGGCCCAACTTCCATGGACCACCAAATCAGAGGCCTGCGACTGCCAATGTCCAACATCCACCCGCAAACCGTCCAGTGCACTCTGCGCGTCTGCCCAGGGCTTTGTGGAAAGGACTTCAATGCGCTGCGCCAGCAATACAGCAGCTTCCCGTTGAACTTGAACCTGATGCTGCAAATCTTCAATAGAGCGTACCCGCTCCGCCAAGTTACTCTTTAATATAGATAAAGGTTCTTTGCTCAAAGGAGCGCCGGCTTTGGCGGCATCCCGCTGCCAAGCTAATGCATCAGCGATATTTAGTTTGGCACTAGATAAGAGGCTTTGCGCTTTGTCAGCCCATTCTGTGGCTAGCGCCTCCTGCCCTTTTGCGCGCTTGGCTTCATCAAGTTTCTCGCGTACAAGTTTTGCGGCACCCTTGTCTTTGACGCTCAACTCTTTGAACACCTCGGCGAGTTGATCCGCACCGGGCCCCTGGGCAAGCCATTCACGGATTCTGGCAGACCTTTCGCCGGCTGTCGGGGCCGAGAACGCTCCTCCGGTTAATGAGTCCAACTGGGAAAGTTCATTGATTTTTAGAGGTGTATTGGAAGTCACAGTAGGCTCAAATTGAATAATGGCGAAGCGCCCTATTTTCGCAGTGAAATGCCGAATAAAGCGCCTGAACCCGTGCGGGTCCTGCAGCCGCGTGCTAAAAATCTTTCACACCAGACGGAAAAACATAAAATCCAATGCATTTGAGCCAACGGTATTGAGTTTTTTAACATTCGCAAGGCACCTTGGAACCCCCGTCAGCGCTAGCTTTCAACAATTATCAGTCGAAAAAGAATAAAAAAACGATTTGTTATTCTTGACTAGATATATATCACCCCCCTAAAATCCGCCCAGTTCGACAAAATGACTCGAAATTAACAGGGTTTACCCTGATCGTTGCCGACGACGGCATTGTCAATTAGCTGCACATGTTGAAGCAACGCAGCAGCATATTGATAGCGTACCAACCCAAACGGGATTCTTAGGTACCTGGAACGCAAAACATTCCGGGTTGCACGAGAAAGCCGCTTAAGAAGGAGTAGCTATGACAGCCACCAAAAAATTCACCCAGGGACTTCGCACCTTCGCAGGCGACGTAGCTCAAGGGTTTTTCGAAATCACCCATAACGGATTCGCCTTGTTGGGACTGGCCGTCATGTTTGCGGCCATTACGCTAGTGACGAGGCCCGAAATACGCGACGCTGGCGAATTCCAGCTGCGTACCTGGCTGCAAGACCGCCAGGCCGCCATTACCGGACTCGTAGTTAATATCGCTGCGGTTGACCGCGCCACCGCTGTAAATCCCAAAGATTTGCCGAAGCAACAGGCTGCGGTCGCCTATTGGCTCAGCAAAAAATACAACATTGCGCCCGAACCATTGAGTGCCTTGGTGGCAGAAGCCTACGAAACCGGCGCCCGTGAAAAGCTCGATCCCACACTGATATTGGCCATCATGGCAATCGAATCCGGTTTTAACCCGTTCGCGCAAAGCGCCGTTGGTGCGCAAGGGCTGATGCAGGTGATGACCAAAGTACACAGCGACAAATATCAAAACTTTGGTGGCCAACTCGCGGCTTTTGATCCTCTGACCAATTTACGCGTCGGCACGCGTGTTTTGCAAGAGTGTATTACCCGGGCCGGTTCACTTGAAGGTGGGTTGAAATTCTATGTTGGTGCCGCCAATATGGAAGACGATGGTGGCTACGCCGCTCGTGTATTGGCTGAGCATGGTCGACTTAAGCAGGTCGCTACGGGCAAGTCGGTGCCTATGAATGCGCCCCAAATTGTGCCTATGCCTAGTCCACCGAGACATGATCCAGCGCAGGACAGTGTGGCGAGCATCGCAAATTCATAATAAGGGAACAGTTGCGTAGCTCGGGTAAACTCCCCTATGTACGCAACTGGCGATAGGCTCCCCTAATTAAACGTAGAGGTGGGCTAATGTGGGCTACCACAAGGAAGCGTGCCGCAGCTTTGAAATCAATGCCTGCGATCAGCCGTTCGCCTGGGCAGCCCTGTGAAACAGATAGACCCACAGGCTCACGTCTTGAAGGACTGCCATGTACGATCGTAAAACACTCGTTGAACAAGCCGACCCCGAACTTTGGGCCGCCATCCTGTCAGAAAATGCGCGACAGGAACATCACATTGAGCTCATTGCCAGCGAAAACTATGCCTCACCGGCCGTAATGGCAGCCCAAGGAAGTCAACTCACCAACAAATATGCGGAAGGCTACCCAGGCAAGCGTTACTACGGCGGTTGTGAGTATGTGGACGTTGCCGAACAGCTGGCGATCGATCGCGTCAAGCAGATTTTCGGTGCAGATGCAGCCAACGTGCAGCCACACTGCGGCGCGTCGGCCAATGAAGCTGTTTTTCTGGCTTTCTTGAAACCGGGCGACACCATTATGGGGATGAGCCTGGCTGAAGGCGGTCACCTGACACATGGCATGCCCCTCAATATGAGCGGCAAATGGTTTAACGTGGTTTCCTACGGTCTTGATGCAAAAGAAGAGATTGATTACGAAGCCATGGAGCGTAAAGCCCACGAGACTAAGCCTAAGCTCATAATTGCGGGCGCGAGTGCTTATTCGCTTGCCATCGACTTCGAACGCTTCGCCAAAGTAGCAAAAGCCGTTGGCGCCATTTTTATGGTGGATATGGCACATTACGCCGGTTTGATTGCGGCTGGAATTTATCCCAATCCGGTTCCACACGCTGACGTGGTGACATCCACCACACACAAGAGTTTGCGTGGACCGCGTGGCGGCATCATCCTGATGAAGGCAGAGCACGAAAAGGCCATCAACAGCGCGATTTTTCCCGGTCTGCAGGGTGGGCCGTTGATGCACGTCATCGCGGCAAAAGCTGTTGCGTTTAAAGAAGCGCTGAGTCCTGAGTTTAAGATTTATCAGAAACAGGTGCTAAAAAATGCACAGATTGTTGCTGAAACGTTGACCCAACGCGGCCTGCGTATTGTGAGCGGTCGTACGGAAAGTCATGTCATGCTGGTGGATTTGCGGTCTAAAGGCATTACCGGTAAGGAAGCGGAGGCAGTCTTGGGTAGTGCTCACATGACGATCAACAAAAACTCCATTCCAAACGACCCCGAAAAGCCTATGGTCACGAGCGGCGTGCGTATTGGCACTCCGGCCATGACAACCCGGGGATTTAAAGACGAAGAGGCTCGCTCGACCGCGAACCTGATAGCTGACGTTTTAGACAACCCGTGGGACTCTGCAAATATTGACGCCGTGCGCGCAAAGGTAAACGCCCTCACCGCCCGCTTCCCGGTCTACGGATAAGCGGCTAGCCATGAAGTGCCCGTTTTGCAGCCACTCAGAAACCCAGGTAGTGGAAACACGAATTGCTGAAGATGGGGACTTCATTCGGCGTAGGCGCCAATGCGGGTCCTGTGAAAAACGTTTCACAACTTACGAGCGGCCGGATGTCAACTTTCCGTCCATCGTAAAAAAGGACGGTAGGCGCATTGAATATGAGCGCAGTAAGCTGCTTGCCTCTATGAATCTTGCGCTTCGCAAACGCCCCGTCAGCACGGAGCAAATCGACAGCGCCATTGAGCGCATAGAAGAAAAACTACTCAACCTGGGCCTTCGCGAAGTTCAGTCCACACGCATTGGTGAACTGGTAATGCGCGAACTCAAAAAACTCGACAAAGTTGCCTATGTTCGCTTTGCTAGCGTTTATCGCAATTTTGAGGACTTGGATGCTTTTAAGACTTTGGTGGATGAAGTTAGCCGTTAATTGTTGCACTGCTGATGCAACTGGGAACTTTTGCTTTGGGGGGCTATTCATAGCTGCGATTTAGTTGGTGTTGAATAATTCAATTTGTCGCTCAAGCGAAGTTGGCGCGAGCAGGCGTACCTACGAATGGCACGTTATGGGAGAGGGTTGCGGGCAATTCTGTGCGCAGCTGCTGGCGTACACGCACTATGGCGATGTGAACTGCCCAATGC
>CANBYM010000137.1 GCA_947373605.1 Comamonadaceae bacterium | reverse complement strand
AAAGTGTAGGGTTGCGGCACCCGCACACCGGCCGCAGCCAGTTTGTAGAGTGCATCCACCTCGGCGCTTTGCCAAGCCACTTCTTGCTGCTTTCGGCCAAACTTGCTGCCCTTTGCCACGGCACGCGCCGAGCGCGAGTTCTTTAGCTTTCGATTTTCGGTGTAGTCCACCGCTTGGCGAAAGCTCCTGTTGATTGCCTCCTTGTAGATCTTGGCGCAGAGAGTCTCATCCCCACACCGAACGACGTACACCATGGCCTCTTTTCCACTCATGAGTTGGCGTACGACGGAGTCGATAAGTCCCTCTTCAACGAGGGACTGCAATCTGGGAGGCGTTTTCACTTTTCGGACGCTTTCTGCTCAACTGGCATAGAGAGGTGACTTCTGGCCAGTGCCGTCAAAGTAGGTGCAGCTATTGTCGCGCCCCGCCGCCGTCGGCTGTCGCCAACCCGACTGGATGCTCACAACCAACGAATTCCTTGAACCCATTAAGGGGCTGGAAGCAACCAGCGTCGGCGTCGAGGTCCTAATTTTGCGCACCTACAGCCCGTTTTATTGACGTAAATCTGCGTGTGAAGTGAAGTTTGTTTTGAAGCGCATCGTCATTTCTTTGAACATAATTGACGCATTGGAGGAATTACAAATGGGATTCCGTTTTCGCAAAACAATCAAATTGTTTCCAGGTGTCAAGCTGAACCTCAGCAAATCCGGAATCAGCACGTCCATAGGCGTCCCGGGCGCCACCATCAACGTCAGCAAACGTGGCAATCGCGGTACCGTTGGCATTCCCGGCACCGGCATCAGCTATTCGGAGAAGCTGTCGGGGCCATCGAGTCGATATATCGCACCAACCGTGGACGAACAAGTCGAGAACAAAGCTGGAATGGGCTTTGGAGCCTTACTATGTTGGGGGGGTGTGGCCCTGTTCGGTTTTCTGCTTTTCTATGGATTCGTAATACGATGACGCGACCGCGCAAAGGTTGGGCGCGCTCATTTTCCGTCGCCAGCGCATTTTTGTTCGGCACTGTTTCTTTTGCGTATGGCTGGGGAAACGAGGGCCATCAGGTCGTCGCGCTGATCGCTCAAGCTAAGCTCACAGCGAAGGCTATGGTGGAAGTGGACCGCCTTTTGGCACTGGAGCCAGGAGAGACTTTGGCATCGATTTCCACCTGGGCCGACGAACACCGCAACCCTTCAAGCGCTCCCTGGCACTACGTCAATTTCCCCCGCGGTGATTGCATTTACAACGAGCAACGGGACTGCCCGGATGGTCGCTGCGTGGTCGCTGCTATCAAAAGGCAGCTTGAGGTTTTGGGCTCTGCCGGTACGGACGAGAAAAAACTGAACGCACTGAAATACCTAGTTCACTTTGTGGGTGATGTGCACCAACCACTGCATGCGGGGTACCTTGATGACAAGGGAGGGAACCAATACCAGCTTCAGGCCTTCCTGCGAGGGAGCAATTTGCACGCTGTGTGGGACTCAGGGCTGATCAAAAATATGAATGAGGAGTCTGGGGCAATGGCCTTGCGTCTGCAATCAGTCCCTAATGGCGTGTTGGCGGCGGACCTGGAACCGGGCCATGCGGCGCAGGAATCATGTGCCATCGTCTCACAACCGGGCTTTTATCCTGAGCGGCTGGTCGATGTGTCTTACATCCTGCAGAACACGCCTGTCGTTGAAAAGCGCTTGGCTACCGCCGGGGCACGATTGGCGGGGATTCTGAATACAGTTTTTAAGTAGACTTGTGCATTGCAAAAGACCGCCCTCAACATGCCCAATGCTCAAGTCAAATTGCTTGTCGGTTACTGAATTTGCGATGTCGCTACAGGTTGGTTAGGTTAAATTTCATTCGATGAATTGTCGGATTTGCATTGTTTTTTGAACTTGTTCCAATCCCAAGACTGAACACCGATGATCCCAACCAGCACTGGAGCCCGAACACTTGTTGAAATCGACAGGACAAAGGACTGGAGCCATATCGATTTTGGCGCGATTTTGTTTGTCGATTTCGATGGAGTTTTGCACACTGAAGGGTGTCATGGAGAGGAGAACTTTTGTTATCTTCCTAATTTCGTTTCTGTGCTGGAGGAAGTTAATCCTGAGCGTAACCTTCCAATCGTGATCAGTTCACTTTGGCGCCCTCATGTGGATCTGGAGGACATAAGGGCCTAATTCCCTGGCGAGGTTGCCCAACAAATTGTTGGCGTGACGCCCTACATGACTCAGGCACAAGTTAAGGACATAAAAGACTGGAAGCACTATGGGGGAGTCATGGTTATGGCATCAGCAGCGCGAAATAAAAATGTGGATGAATGCACATTTCTCAAACCGGACGCTGGCTGGCAATTGACGACCGTGCCGAGTACTTTCACCGGATTTTCCCCAATCTATTTCTCGTCCCAAGCAATAGTAGACAAGGTTACCGAATCTATGGTCAGGCCTTTGACTGATGTTTTGAAGCAGTTTCTAAACAGATAGGTAACTTTGGCAAATGGAAGTGCCTCATTCAGTTGAAAAGTCGCCATCCGCTAGCTGTCGGGAATCGCTATCTGGACGGACTAGAAACCCGGCCGCTCACTTATTGAGTGGCGACTTTTTTCTGGATAGAGACTGCCACGGTCGCAAAAATTGGCAAGATAAAAATCTCAGAGGTCTGAGCCAGGCATCTTCCTAAGCAGCAGTCTCTCCCTCAGCTTACTGAGGTGTTACGTTACTTCAATCCCGATCCTCTGTGGATTCGTCCCGCTTTCTAGCAAGTTGCAAAACAACCATTGCGATAACGGTAAAGGTAACGTCGTCCGCGGCCTGCGATAACAGCTCTACATTGTGACGGTCACGGAAGGTCAATATTTTTCCAGCAGCCTTACCCAGTACAGTTCCATCCGCTTTCGCGACATTGAAACGCTGGTCAAAAATGTTCCCTGAAATCGTCGCACCCTCGTACGGACCGCCCTCAACGTACATCTGCCGCGTGAACGACAAAATCTTCCGTTTAATCAGGAATTCGCCGAGGACGCCATTGACCTCCCAGGACTGCCGCCAAGCAAAAATTCGACGGCGCACGGTAGCCACTTGAAAATCACCTTGAAAAAATGTCCACGTAGGCGCGAAAAGGGCGAACTCGCCCTTGGCCTCATATGCAAGACTATCGTTCTCGTCGGTGATTCGAATTGCGCCCCGCAAAGACAAAAGCTTGTTGGCAACGGATAGAAATTTAGGCATAAATGGATACTACCTGAGAGCATTGTCAGATCTGCAGGAGCTAATGAGGAACGCAACCCGCCCAAGGCGAGGATGTGCAGGCTTTTTGAGATTTGCCATATGTGGGCACGTTATTGCTTAGTTGGTAGCAAAAAAGCATTGGTCATCTGCTTTGCTGAAGACAAGGGCATGCTCTCGAGGAAGACCTGGTTCATGCCCCAGACTTCACCCACCCCTGTCGATTCAAACACAATTTCATTTTTGCTGGCAGAGAGGCTAACCAAATTGCAGATCTGTGCCAGATTGTTCGGCTATCCCAGACGAGCATTCTTAGCGCATGACTTTGAAGATTTAGCTTTTCTAACTTTATTACTGCCCATTTGTTTTGCGTTAGCTAATTGCTTCAATTAAGTTGCAGCTAATATCATGTCCTTACGCGTATAAATTGATGCGTCCCAGGGAGACAATATGTTTTCAATCTCGCAGAGGCGCCCATGAGCGGCCCCGCAACCGCAGCGTTTTCCTTTGCGCCATTCGGTGCTATTGCCCTGGCAGCAATGGCATTGCGGGAAGCCCATCAGATGGGTCGCGAGTACCAGGATGCCTTGGAGGAAATTAACAAACGTTATCTTGAGATCTCGAATGCCCGATATGCCACGCAACAGGCTCGCATCGAGGAACGCAAGGTACTGCGTACCCGCGCTATGCAAGCAGAGTCGCAACTGGAAAGATTTCGCGGACTGTTGGCAGGCGTTGAGAGTAATTCCGGGGTGCGTTTCGAACAAAGGCTTCCCGAGACGATAGAGCAGCCACTAGAGCGCCTCGCCGACGGGTGGTATCGGCACATTAATGCGGTGCAGGTTGAGGTTGAGCGTATTCAGGCATTTATCCGCCAGCACAATGTCGCGGCGCACTTTGCAGAAGTCCAGCAATCAGAAGATGAAGTCGTTGCAGTTGAAGAGGCGCTACACATCTACATGATGCACCGGGCCATGAACGCACAACTCGATTTAGCGCAATCGGATGCGGTTAAACAAATGGTCGCGCGAATTCTGTCGCGGTTGGACTTGGACCACGGTGAGCCTGTTCCGGTGGATCTGGACCACCTTGCACAAGCCATTGTTCTGGCACCGGATCTAGCACGTGCTGAAAATCTCTCGATGGAATTGCGATTGCAGGTTCAGCGCCAGTGCGATGCACGAGCAGCGCAACGTACCGGAGTAGAGGACGCCCAACGCCTGCTTGCTGTTATGGCCGATCAGGTACCCCATGGAGTGCAGCAGATTCTCGAAGACGTCGCCGCTGGCGACCGAGCGATGGATGTACAGGTCCGAGAACTGGCCCAAAAAACACTTGAAACCATCGAAGCACAAAGAAAGCAATTGCAGGAAGAAGCTGCAGCGCAAGTGTTGGAACAATCCTTGCGCGATTTGGGCTATGCGGTGGAAGGGGTGGAAAATACATTTTTCATTGAGGGCGGAGTGGCACACTTTCAGCGCCATGGCTGGGGCGAGTACTTCGTTCGCATGCGCGTAGGGGTTGAAGACAAGACGCTCAATTTCAACGTGGTGCGCGCCAAGGGTGCACAGGAAAGTGCGGAACGCAGACGCGTGGACGCAATGGCAGAGGACCGATGGTGTTCGGAATTCCCCAAATTACTCGAGACTTTGGCAGCCCGCGGCATTACGCTCGACGTAAAACGGTTACTCGGAGCAGGCGAACTACCCGTGCAGGTGGTAGAGGCCTCCACTTTGCCTGCAGCAGTAACAACGGATGAGCGATCAGCCACAGGTAAGCTACAAGAGCTTAAACGCTGATTACTCACCACAACATCCGGATTGAATAGATGGACATCACCCCACGCTGGATTCAGGACCTTGAACGCCTCTTGCCCATCCGCTCTCAGTTCGTAGTGTCGGGCAATATCCGGGATAGTTTTCCAACGCCGCTCCAAGATGGGCAGACCCTCACACTAGCGCCACTCATCCGCTGCCTTTGGAGTTCCCTTGCGAATCAGGGGTACCAGTTTTTGTTGATTTATGACCCGATTGATGGCGTGCGACCCTATCCGAACGAGCCTCGCGTGGTGGAGCTTGCAACCAGACTCTTTGACCTCAAACTACAGGGCGGCTGCATGGCGGCCAGTCTTGAAAGCCTGGTGGACATCATGAAGGCAGTAAGTTCTCAGCGGGAGGCCCGTTGTGCACTGGTGATTGATTTTGCGTCACGGCTCGCACGTCAGGCGGATCATCTCGATGGTGCCGAGCACCGCTTTTTTCTGGCTTCCCAACGGCTTTCGCTGATTGCGAATCCGACGATGATTCGATCGGACGCCCTATCGTCCGCAGCCGCGCCCCCAGCTCACTTGGCCAAACCTCTTTTCAACCCAGTAGTTTGGCTGGTCAACCGCCAGCAGGACTTGCCCTCCTGGTTGACGCTAGATAGTGCGCGGGTTGCCAGTTTGGTGATAGGTCAGCCGGACTACCAGACGCGTCAACAAGCGGCGAAGTTACTGGCAGACCTCTTTGCAGGGTATGCCCGGGCGACACCGGAGCAGAAAGAAAAGTTTGCTTCTGACTTTGCCGATATGACTGATGGACTGAATCTCTCAGCCATGCAGGACATTGGCCGGATGGCGGACCGCCAGGAGATTGCCTTGGGTAACGTGGATGATGCGGTCCAGTGCTTCAAAGTGGGTGTGATGGAGAACCCCTGGAAGCAAACTTACCTGCGCGAAAAAATTGCTACGGCACAAAAGTTCATCGAAGCCCGAGTGCGCGGACAGCATCGTGCGATTACCAAAACGATTGACATCCTTATGCGCTCCGTCATGGGATTGACAGGTGCGCAGGCACGCGGACGTGGTAGTCGCCCACGCGGGGTACTGTTTTTTGCAGGTCCGACCGGCGTTGGAAAGACCGAGTTGGCCAAGACTCTGACGCAACTCGTATTTGGTGACGAAAGGGCCTACATCCGCTTTGACATGAGCGAATTCGCCGAGGAGCATGCGGGAGCCCGCCTGCTCGGTGCTCCTCCCGGCTATGTCGGATATGACGCCGGTGGTGAACTGACGAACGCAGTGCGGGCCAAGCCCTTTAGCGTCATATTGTTTGACGAGATTGAAAAGGCCCATCCCCGCATCCTGGACAAGTTCTTGCAGATTCTTGAAGACGGGCGCCTTACCGATGGGCGCGGTGACACCACTTACTTCACTGAATCCATCATCATCTTCACATCCAACTTGGGTATTTACGTGGAGGACGAAAGTGGGCGGCGAGTTCAAAACGTGCAAACCACGGATAGCCCGGACGTTGTAGAGGAGCGTGTCAAAAATGCAATACAGGACCATTTCAAATTCCGGCTATCACGGCCTGAAATTTTGAACCGCCTAGGCGACAACATCGTCGTTTTCGGTTTCATTACCCCCGAGATTGCCGCTCAGATCATGGATGGAATGCTCGCCAATGTCGTCGCACGTGTGCACGAGGAGCATCGCGTGAACTTGGTCATTCCTGAAAGTGTCCGGGGCAAACTACTGCAGGAATGCACAAGTGATATGTCCAATGGCGGTCGAGGTATCGGCAATCGCCTGGAGTCTGCGTTGATCAATCCGCTTAGCCGTGCACTGTTTCTTTTCCCGCTTAAAGGTCGCGAGTCTGTTGAGGTGGCAGACCTGTCACAGGATGCGCACGGCATAGCCTCGGTCACTCTAAAGTGAAGCCGCACAACGAAACCATCGCAATTAACAAGGCCCATTTCCCGGTCACTGTGCTTGGCCCAGGGCGCCGGATTGGGCTTTGGGTGCAGGGGTGCAGCATCGGGTGCAAAGGGTGTGTCTCCATGGACACATGGGCCTCTGATACCAGTAAGCGTGTGCCTGTTAGTGACCTCCTGAAGTGGTGCAGACGAGTGGCCGCCAATGGTTTTGACGGAATCACCATCAGTGGTGGCGAACCGTTTGACCAGGCGGTGGATCTCGCTGTGCTGCTTCGCGGATTAAGGGACTGGCGACGTGAAGCGAAGTTGAACTTTGACATCTTGTGCTATTCCGGATACCCCCTCAAAACCCTGCAGCAAAAGCACGCAGCTTTACTTGCGTTACTGGATGCGGTCATACCGGAGCCTTTCGTCGACAGCCTGGAACCCACTGGGGTGTGGCGCGGCTCATCTAACCAGTCGCTGGTGCCATTGAGCACCCTGGGGAATCAGCGTTTTGGTGAGTACGTTGATATGCCGCTGGACGACAACAATAAACGCATGCAGGTTGCCGTTGAGCACGGCAAGATCTGGATGATTGGAATCCCAGCGCGTGGAGACATGGAAAAAGTCGAGGCCTTGTGCAACAGCCGCGGACTGACTTTGCATGATGTGTCGTGGCGACGCTGATATGAGCGACAACTACATCCGAATTTGCCCGGTCTGCGAGCGAGAAAACGCAGCCGATGCAACCCGCTGCGCATGTGGCACGTCACTCATGGGGGTGGACTTCAGCGTGAAGGTACCACCACCTAAGCCGGCGAAGTCGTCAGAAGCACCCCCACTTGAAAACGTCACCTCAAAGGAAGACGGTCTAGTGTTTTCAGCAGCACGGCATGCTGAATCTGCATTAGTGAGATGCGCTCATCCAGATTGTGCACAGCCCAACCCGCAAGGTGTGGATCGCTGCCTATATTGCAATCGCCCTTTAGGGGGAATATCCGTAGATAAGCATAGTGATGCGTCTGACTTGCAAATGCGTCTGCCTTCGCCTTTGCGAAGTCGATTCACAGCAGTTGAAATACTGCCGACGGTTGGTGCGGAAGCGGATCTGGTAAGGGCGCGTGTACTGGCAGATGGCACCGAACGTGTCATCAAACTTTACCGGCAAGGCATGGAGGGAGATCCAGCGCTTCTTGAGAAGCTGATGCAGCTGCGCGACCCCCATGTGATCCAGATTGATGAGGCAGGCCTTTCGAACAACATCCGGTTCGAGGTCATGGAGTATTTCCCTTTCGGAAATTTACGCCAGTTACTCGACGCCGGCCCTGTCTCGGTCGACCGAATACGAGAGATCGTCTCTGAAATAGGCCAGGCACTGGTTCAGGTTCAGGCAATGAACATTCTGCACCGGGACCTCAAACCGGAGAACGTACTCGTACGGGCGTTGTCGCCGCTCTCGTTGGTACTGACCGACTTTGGAATCGCCTCAGTACGTATGGCGACCCAGCACTTTACTGGCGGTGCTCGCACAACGCGTTACGCTGCTCCGGAGGCGTTAACCGGCGTCATTGATGAACAGGCCGACTGGTGGTCGCTTGGCATGATCGTTCTGGAGGCTGTTGTCGGGCGCCACCCCTTTGAGGGACTGAACGAGCAGATCATTAACCATCAACTGGCAACCAAGCCGATCGATGTCCGCGCAGTTTTTCATGACGATCTGCGTAAACTCTGTCGCGGACTTCTGATGCGCGATCCGCGAGCCCGGTGGAGTTGGCCAGAAGTCCAGCGTTGGCTTGCATGCGACTCAACACTGCTGGAGCCACAAGAAGGCCCGGTGAACGCGGCCCTTCGCCCCTATCGTATCGCCGACTCTCAGTGCACCACAGCAGTTGAACTGGCCGTTACCTTGGTGAAACACTGGGGCCTGGGCGCGAAAGACCTGGCGCGCGGCACCGTAGCAAACTGGCTTGAGGAGCAGCTTCACGACCACAACCTCCTGCGCAAGTGGCAAGACATCAAGGATGTCCGCGGTGTTTCTGATGACTGGCGCCTTTTGCAGTTTGTTTTGTTGGTAGTGCCCGATATTCCCGCCATATGGAAAGGCGTGCCGGTAAGCAGGGAGTCCCTGTTGATCGCCGCCCGAAAGGCGACGAGTGGAGACCGAAAATCAGCTGCCTGGTTGCATTCCTTGCATGTCGAGGGCGTGCTCGAAGCTCTGGCGCAGGCAGAGCGCCCGGAAGTGACTGATTTCAGACAACGGTGGCTTCAGGGCCTGGAGCAATTCAGTCGACTTTGGGCCTTGGCACGGGATGCCGAAGACCGCTGGCAACGTGAACCCAAAGCTTGGTACGGGAGCAGCCAGGTCGTGGTAGACGTGGATTACGCCATGTACCTTCAATCTGCACGCATGAAACAGCCGGCGCTAGAGGACTTGCATGGACACGTTTTGCTGGCAGTCAGTTTGCCCGCCTATGTGGCCATGGTGCGTGCCAATATCGTCAATGCCATAGCCTCCAGCGGAGACTTCTGCCCCTGGTTCAATGTGCTTGGTCCCATCCATGAGCTCGATAGCATAGGGATCATTGCGGCTCAGCTCCTCCTACCCTTGGCGCAAGAAGATATGGCAAAGGAAGCTGCACACGTGACTTCCGCACAGAACAATTCAATAAGCAGCGCCGCCGAAGGCACTTCACTTTTGCATCAAGAGGTGCAGACAATTCTGGAATTGGTCAAGTCCGGTCTAGGTACCCAGGGCGCGCGACTTAAATTGCGTGATGCTTTAGAGGACCTTCAGGCTGCCGGCTTTCGGGTTATTCGATTGGCACCGACAGAAAAAAATGCCGCAAAAGTTCGATCATCTATGGACAGCCTTTTGAGCGCAAGCATCGGGTTGCAATCGCAACTGGATGAAATTCAGGCTATTGAACGAGTCAACACTATCTTGTATGAGCCTCGCCGATTGTTAGTAGGTGGGGCAATTTTGCTGGGTCTATGGTCTTTGCTTCCCGGTGGTTATGCCGTCTTGCTGCTGGTGGGTGCTGCGGCTAACGCCATTTGGCGATACCGTCTACTGAAAGATGCCAAGTTTTCATTGGATCAAAGGACAAAAGTGTTCGCTCGGCTTTGCGAGAGA
>CANBYM010000136.1 GCA_947373605.1 Comamonadaceae bacterium | reverse complement strand
CAGCACGACTTTTACGATGCCAATGGCGCGCAGATTCGTCCCTCGGTCATCGGCGATGTGCGACCGCATAACTACGACGTGGCCTACTTCGGCCTCAATGGTGACGGCCATTTCGGGCGCTGGAACCTCAGCTCCTCGGCGTACCTGGCCACTGGCAATACCAGCTACGACCCGATTGCCCAAAAGCCCCAGACCATCGAGGCCATGTTTGCTGCAGCCGAGCTGTCGCGGGATTTTGACTGGCTGCGTGTGCGTACCAGTTTGCTGTATGCCAGTGGCGATAAGAATCCGTTTGACGACAAGTCCACCGGCTTTGATGCCATTCTGGAGAACCCGCAATTTGCCGGGGCCGACACCAGCTACTGGATTCGCCAGGCGATTCCGTTGATAGGCGGCGGCGGCGTCGCCTTGTCCGGTCGCAATGGTCTGCTTGCCAGTTTGCGTTCGTCCAAAGACCAGGGCCAGTCCAATTTCGTGAACCCGGGTTTGAACCTGATCGGCATTGGTTTTGACGCGGACCTGTTGCCGCAATTGCGCCTGATCGGCAACCTGAACCGGTTGCAGTTTGACGACACTGCAGTGCTGCGCTACTTGCGTAACCAGGCCAATATTTCACGCGACATCGGAACCGATATTTCGCTGGCCCTGCAGTATCGTCCTTACATGACGCAAAACGTGGTCCTCAACACATCCATTGCCTGGCTGGAGCCGGGGCAGGGCTACAAAGATTTGTATGCCACGGGCGATCGGCCCTATTCGTTTTTACTCAATTTGATTTTGACGTTCTGACATGCAAAACACTCTGGTCGGATTCAAATTCAATACCTTGCGTGGCGTAGCGACCTGGGCGCTGGGCACCTTGCTGCTGATTGCCTTGTTTGCCATGGACCTGCCATTCGCCTGGTCCGAGACGCACGACTACGCCAAACAGGTCAGCACTACGCCCATGGCACCGGCCGCTCCTGCCAAACAGACACCGGCGCAAGCCGCGGCAAAATCCGAAGGTTGTGAAAGCTGCCATGCGTACGATGCCCGCGCCAATGACCACCGGACCATGCATGCCAACCCCGGCGTAGTACTGGGTTGCACCGATTGCCATGGCGGTAACGCGGCGATCAAAAAGCCCGAAAACGCAGCACAAACCGATAAGCCTTATACCGAAGCGATGTGGAGCGCACACGTGTCGCCCGGTAATTATTTGCAATGGAACGGGCCGTCCAGCGCCAACCCCAAAGGCAGCTACACCAAACTCAACCGGCAGACGCCGGAGTTCATCCGGTTTATGAATCCCGGTGACCTGCGGGTGTCACGCGAGGCTTGCGGTGCCTGCCACCTGAGCATCATCCAGGCGAGTGAGCGCAGCCTCATGGCCACCAGTGCCATGTTGTGGGGTGGAGCGTCCTACAACAATGGCATCCTGCCCTTCAAACGCTACATCGTGGGCGAGTCCTACACCGCAAACAGCGAACCTGCGCTTATCAAGGCCCCGGTGCCGGTGAACGAGCACATGCGCAACATGGGCATTCTGGAAAGCCTGGCACCGCTGCCGGCATGGGAGACCGTGCCGCCGGCAGACGTGTTCCGCGTGTTCGAACGTGGGGGACGAATTAATGGCACGCAGTTCCCCGAAATCGGCCTGCCGAACTCCAGCGGCGCTTTGCAAAAGCTGGACGAACCGGGCAGGCCCGATGTGCGTCAGAGCAACCGCGGTCCCGGCACCGGCAACCGCATCGCGGTGCCGCTCATTAACGTCACCAAAACCCGCCTGAACGATCCGCACATGTGGTTCCTAGGCACCAACGAGCAGCCCGGCGACTACCGCTCCAGCGGCTGCACCGCTTGCCACACGCCGTATGCCAATGACCGCGACCCGCGCCACTCCGGGCCGTATGCCAAGTTCGGTCATGAAGGAAAGACCGCCACGTCGGACCCCACCATTCCCAAAGACGAGTCGGGCCACCCTGTGTCGCACCAGTTCACGCGCGGCATTCCGTCGTCGCAATGCATGGTGTGCCACATGCACCAGCCCAACATATTTGTGAATTCGTTTTATGGCACCACCATGTGGGACTACGAGTCCGATGCGCCCTTCATGTGGCCCAAAGAACAGAAGTACCCCACGTCCGCCGAGGCGCGGGAGATATTGAAGCGCAACCCCGAAGAGGCTTCCATTCGCGGCTTGTGGGGTGATCCGGAGTTCTCCAAGCACGTGTCGGAGCTAAACCCGCAACTCAAAGACACCCAGTTTGCGGATTACCACGGACATGGCTGGAACTTCCGCGCCATTTTCAAGCGCGACCGCAAGGGCACGCTGGTCGATGCACAAAACCATCTGGTATCTGACGAGGACCCTGAAAAATTCAAAAAGGCCGTGCACCTCAAGTCCGTACATCTGGACGTGGGCATGCATTGTGTGGATTGCCACTTTGCGCAGGACATGCACGGCAACGGTCATATTTATGGTGAAGTTGCCGCCGCCATTGAAGTCGATTGCAAAGACTGCCATGGCAGCGCTCAGCAATACCCGACGCTGGTGACTTCGGGCCCGGCTGCGCGCCCGGGTGGCATGGACATGTCGCTCTTACGCACGCCGGACGGTCGCAAACGCTTTGAATGGCGCGATGGAAAGCTGTTTCAGCGCAGCGCGGTAGAGCCCGGCCTAGAGTGGGAAATGTCGCTGGTGAAAGACTCGGTGACCCCGGGCAACGCCAAATACAACGAAAAGGCCGCCCGCGCCAAGCTGATGTATGCCGGTGAAAAAGGGCAGGACGGTCAATGGGGAGCCAATGATGGCGGTGCGGGCTTCGCACACAGCGACGACAAGATGCAGTGCCATTCCTGCCACACCTCGTGGACCACCAGCTGCGCAGGTTGCCATTTGCCGATTCAGGCCAATGCCAAAACCGAGCGCCAGCATTACGAAGGGGGCGAGACCCGCAACTTCGCTACTTACAACCCGCAAGTCGCGCGTGACGACATGTTTCAGCTCGGCAAGCAGGGCAGTGTGAAGGGCGGCAAGACTGTGCCGGTGCGCTCCAGCTCGGCGCTGGTGTTGTCATCCACCAATATCAACCGCGAGCGGCTCTACATCCAGCAGCCGCCGATTGCTGCCAGCGGCTTCTCGTCGCAGGCCTTTGCACCGCACTATCCGCACACCGAACGCAAGACCGAAACCAAGACCTGCTCGGACTGCCACGTCAACCGTGACAACGACAACAACGCCATCATGGCGCAGCTATTGCTGCAGGGTACCAACTTTGTCAACTTTGTCGGCTTCAATTCCTGGGTTGGCGAGGCGAAACATGTGGAGGCCGTGCAGGTCACCGAGTGGGATGAGCCGCAGTCGGTGATCGGCAGCTATTTGCAGCGTTATGCCTATCCGGACTGGTACCGAAATCACCTCAAGGCCGAGCGCCAGCTCAGCACCGCGTTTGACCACGACAGCGCAGGTGCGGCCAACTGCATCGCCTTGCGCGGGGAATATCTATTCTCGGCAGAAGGTGCGGGTGGACTACGTGTCTATGACGTCGCCAACATTGCGAACAAAGGGGTGTCGCAGCGCATTGTCACCGCACCGTTTTCACCGCTTGGACAAAACACCAATGTGCCGAGTTCGGACGCAAGTTGTGTGGCGCTGCCTACCAACCAGTCGATTGCGCCGCTGCGCAATACCGGGGACCTGATGCGCGTGACCAACCAGGAGCAAGCTTTCCATCCCATTTACAGCTATGCCTTTGTGACGGATGCCAAAGAGGGCCTGATCATGGTGAATGTGGATACGCTGGCCGACGGCGAGCCGCGTAACAACTTCCTCCAACGCGCAGCCACCTGGAACGGTGAGGGCGCACAAAAGGGCGTGCTCGATGGCGCACGCCACGTTACCGTGGGTGGCCACTACCTCTACATCACCACCGGCAAAGGGCTGGTCATTTTGGACGTGGACGATCCGCTGAATCCCAAGTTGGTGGCAAGCCTGCCACTGCAGGATGCGCGTGCCTCGGCGCTGCAATTCCGCTACTTGTGGGTGACCACCGCCAAGGGCCTGGAGTTGGTGGACGTCACTTCGCCGAATAAGCCGGTGCTGGTGGACAAAGCAAGGGTTGCGCTGGATGATGCACGTAAGGTCTATGTGGCCCGCACCTTTGCCTATGTGGCTGCCGGTGCACAGGGGCTGGTGATTGTGGATGTCGAGCGCCCTGACGCACCGCACATTGCAAGCCGTGTGCAAAAGGGTGACACGCCGCTGACCACGCTCTCTGACACGCAGGATGTGGTCGTGGGTTCGACCAACGCGTCTTTGTTTGCTTATGTGGCCGATGGTGTGAACGGTCTGAAGGTGCTGCAACTGACAGCGCCGGATACGCAGCCTAAGTTTTACGGCTTCTCGCCCGAGCCGCGTCCGCAGGTGATTGCGTGGCGCAAAACACAGTCGCCAGCATTGTCTTTGTCCAAAGGGCTGGACCGCGATCGTGCGGTAGACGAGACTGGCGGACAGATTGCGGTGTTCGGGCGCATTGGCTCAAGACCCTTTAACGCAGCGGAAATGGCCAAGCTGTATTTACGCAAAGACGGTTCTGTATGGACTGTGACCGACACGCCGGGTACCTCGTACTCGAACGTTGGCAAATGAAAGGAGCATGGGTGTGAACACTCTGCGAGTCATTCGAAAACTACTCACCGCGCTGCTGTGCCTTGCGGCGTGGACCGTTACGTCAGTAACGGCCCAGACCCTGCCGGACAAATCGGCGGATCAAACACTGGGCGTGATTACCTGCGCCAGCTCTTTGTGTCACGGCTCCGTCGCGCCCTGGGCTGGCTCCAATGTTAACCAGAACGAGTATGTCGTATGGTCGCGCCTGGACAAACACGCCCGCGCCTACAGCGTGCTGCTCAATGAAAAGTCCAAGCGCATTACCGCCAAGCTCTCGCTGCCCCAACCGGCAAACCAATCCAAGATTTGTCTGGATTGCCATGCGCACAACCCGGTGAACTCGGCATCGGAACACCATGTGAGTGACGGTGTTGCCTGCGAGGCTTGCCACGGCGCCTCGGAGCGCTGGATCAAAACCCACACAGCGCCCGATGCGGACCATGCACAAAACATTGCCAACGGCATGTACCCCAGTGACCAACCCGTAGCGCGCGCCAAACTGTGTCTGGGATGCCATTTCGGCAACACCGATAAATACGTGAGCCACCGCATCATGGCCGCTGGCCACCCGCGCCTGAGTTTTGAGATGGAGACTTTCACCAATCTGCAACCGGCCCACTTCACAGTCGATGCCGACTACGTCAAGCGCAAAGGTGCGGTCGATGGTGTCAAGATCTGGGCCACCGGCCAGGCACTGGCAGTGGCCACGCAGATGGAAGTGCTGATGGACCCCAAGCGCGGCCACGACGGTGCGTTCCCGGAACTGACACTGTTTGATTGCCACGCATGTCACCATCCGATGACGGACGCACGTTGGAAACCCCACACCAGCTTTGGTGGCAACCTCGGCCCCGGTTTGGTACGGCTGAACGATTCCAGCATGCTCATGTTGCAACTCATCTTGCGCCAGGCGGCACCGGCGAGTGCAGACAGCTTTAAGCAGGCGGTAGCGCAACTCAATCAGGCCGTAGCGGGGCAGGGCGATATGGCGGGCGCAGTGGCTGCTTTGAAGGCACAGGCACAGGCGGCAGCGACCACCATAGGTGCTAAAGGATTGAGCAATGAACAGTTGCGTCTCATGGCCTTGTCGCTGGTGGATGACGGAATTGCCGGCGGGTATGCCGATTACGCGGGTGCGGAGCAGGCCACCATGGCGCTGGGAAGTGTGGTCAACACGATGAACCAGCTCGGACAGGTGAAGTCGGTTGCTGCACTGAACGCCGGGCTTGCCAATTTGCGTGCCGGTTTGAAAAATGACGAGGCGTACAAGGTGCCCGAGTTTGCAGCGCGCTTGAGCGCTTTCCGAACGCTGGTGGCAACGCCACTATCAGCGGGTTCCACCAACCGATAAAGAGGGTACCGACATGACCTACAAGATTGCCATCGTCGGCTCGGGCCCTGCAGGCCTGTCGGCTGCGGCGCATGCGGCCAAGCTGGGTTTGAGCCACATCCTGCTCGAAGCGCAGACGCATTTGAGCGACACCATATACAAATATCAGAAGGGCAAGCACGTGATGGCCGAGCCCGGCTTTCTGGATTTGCGTAGCCCCATGCAGTTTGAGGCCGGCACGCGTGAGAGCATTCTGAAATCGTTCGATGATGAAGTCGCTGCTTTTGGTGTCAACGTGCAGTACAGCGCAGTGGTCAGTGGCATTTCTGGACAAAAGGGGAATTTCAGCCTGACGCTGGACAACACCGAGGTGATCAGCGCCGAGCACATCGTGCTGGCCATTGGTGTGCAGGGAAACTTGCGCACATTGGGTGTGAAGGGCGAGAACCTGCCCAACATTCAGTACCAGCTTGACGATCCTGCGGCCTACATTGGCGAGACAATCATTGTGGTGGGCGCGGGCGACGCTGCCATTGAAAACGCTCTGGCGCTGGCAGAGAACAACAACAAGGTCATCCTGATCAACCGCAACGAAGAATTCAGCCGATGCAAAGAAGGCAACCTGAACAATATTCAGGCGGCGATACGGGAAAGCAAGCTGGCTTGCCGGTACCAGACCAGCATTGACCATATTGCCCCCATCGAAGTCAAAGACGTTGAAGCAGACATGAACCGCACCATGATGGTGTCGGTGGTGGATCTGTCTAAACGCTTAGGTCCCAAAGCCGCCGCGCCGCGCCTGAGTGTGACGCTGAATACTGCAGTGGGTGAAGAAGTGGTGGCTTGCCACCGCGTTATCGGGCGCCTGGGCGCCATTGCACCGCGCAAACTGGTTGAAAGTTTTGGTGTTAAGTTCACTGGCAAAGAGGCCACGGCCTTGCCGGCCTTGTCACCGACCTATGAATCCAACGTACCGGGCTTGTATGTCGTGGGCGCTCTGGGTGGCTACCCGCTGATCAAGCAGGCCATGAACCAAGGCTATGAAGCCGTCGAAGCATTGTGCGGCCGCAAAGTGGTGCCGGCCGATCAGCCATTGCTGGAAAAGAAATTTGCCGCGTTAATGGCAGCGCGTCGCGATCTGGGCAGCGTTGACGATGTGCTGCAACTCGTGTGGCGCAGCACTCCCTGGCTGTCGGGTCTGAGTGCCTTGCAGTTGCGCGAACTCATGCTAGAGAGCGATATTCGCCTGCCGGCAGAGGGAGAGATCCTATTTGAGCGCAACGATTACTCCAACTCATTTTTCAGCATCGTTGCCGGCAAAGTGAAGATTCCACTGGAACAACCTGCCGGTACGTTTATCGAGTTGGCTCCTGGGCAATTTTTCGGTGAGTTGGGACTGATATCGGGACGCCGGCGATCAGCCACGGTATTGGGTTGCAGCAATTCAATTCTGGTCGAGACGCCCAGGCGGACCATGCTCAAGTTGCTGGCCAGTGCCGACTCGGTGCGCAAAGAACTTGATCTGGTGGCGCTGCGTCGCGCTGTGCGCAACTATGTCGCAGCCAGCGTAACTGAAGATGAACTCAGTGCGCTGCTCGAAGGCGCGCAGATCCGGCAGTACAAGGCGAATGAAGCACTCTTTAAGGAAGGCGACACGTCGGACGGCCTGTATCTGATCCGCAAGGGCTCGGTGATGGTGTCGCGCTCGCTGGGCGGTAAAGAGGTGGTCTTATCTTACGTGTCGGCCGGTAACTATGTGGGCGAGATGGCATTGGTGCTGGATGCACCCCGCTCGGCCACGGTGCGGGCCGCCGTGCCGTCTGAAGCCATTGTGTTGCTGGCGTCCAATGTGACGCAATTGCTGGCGTCCAACACCGGTATGCGCCAGCAGATTGACGGGCAATACCTCTCACGGCTGCAGGCCAATCAGTCAGCGAGAGTGGACGCGCAGTCGGGCAACCTGATTTCTTTCTTGCTGCAACAGGGCGTAGGTGAAGCGACTGACGTATTGCTGATTGACGAGTCACTGTGCATACGCTGCGACAACTGCGAAAAAGCCTGTGCTGACACTCACGGCGGCGCGTCGCGTCTGGACCGCGAAGCAGGTCCCACGTATGCGAATTTGCACGTGCCGACTTCGTGCCGCCATTGCGAACACCCGCATTGCATGAAGGACTGTCCGCCTGACGCGATCAAGCGATCGGCCGGTGGTGAGGTCTATATTTCGGACGCCTGCATCGGTTGCGGTAACTGCGAGAAAAATTGCCCGTACGGTGTGATCCAGATGGTGCCTGCCGAAAAGAAGAAGGGCATAGACAGCCTCTGGGCCTGGCTGCTTCTGGGCGTTGGCCAAGCGCCTGGAACCAGTGCGCCTGCGGCGTATGGCAAGGGCGATAAGAAATCGTCGGGAATGAAGAAGGCCGCCAAGTGCGATATGTGCCGCGACCTGCCTTCGGGCCCGGCCTGTGTGCGTGCCTGCCCTACTGGTGCAGCTTTGCGCATCAGCCCCGAGGAGTTTTTGGATTACGCAAGCAAAAAAGACTAGCCGAAAAGGGCTAATCTTTTTATTTGTGATTAGCTGAAAAAGTTTTTCAGCCGGTCAGTCCAACTGTCACCCGAGGGTGAATGTTTGCTGCCGCCTTTTTTAAACGACTCATCCAACTCCCGCAATAGCTTGCGCTGGTGCTCGCTGAGCTTGACCGGCGTTTCTACAGCAATGTGGCAGTACAAGTCGCCGGGGTAGCTGGAGCGCACGCCCTTGATACCCTTGCCACGCAGGCGGAACTGCTTGCCGGTTTGGGTGCCTTCGGGAATGTCTATGGCTGCTTTACCGGCCAGTGTGGGGACGTCAATTTCACCACCCAAAGCCGCCGTCACCATACTAATCGGTACGGAACAATGGATGTCATCGCCCTCGCGTTCAAAGATGTCGTGCTTCTTGAGGCGAATTTCGATGTACAGATCGCCCGGAGGACCGCCGTTGGTCCCCGGTTCTCCATTGCCCGCGCTGCGAATGCGCATGCCACCGTCGATACCTGCGGGAATTTTGACTTCCAGGGTCTTCTGGCGCTTGATCTTGCCCTGGCCGTGGCACACCGTGCAGGGCTCGGGAATGACCTTGCCATTGCCACGGCAAGTGGGACAGGTTTGCTGCACACTGAAAAAACCCTGACGCATTTGCACAGAGCCGGCTCCGTTACAAGTGCCGCAAGTCTTGACCTGGGTTCCGGGCTTGGCACCGCTGCCTTTGCAGGTGTCGCAGTTGTCCCAGCTGGGGATGCGGATCTGTGCGTCTTTGCCCTTGGCTGCTTCTTCGAGGGTGACTTCCATCGCATAGCTCAGGTCGCCGCCACGGTAAACCTGACGCCCGCCACCGGCACGACCGCGTTGCTGGCCGAACATGTCTCCGAAGATATCGCCAAAGGCTTCAGCGAAGCCGCCGTAGCCTTCTGCACCTGCGCCGCCACCGCGGTTGGGGTCCACGCCGGCATGGCCGTACTGGTCATAGGCGGCGCGCTTTTGCGCGTCGGAAAGCATTTCGTAGGCCTCTTTTGCCTCTTTGAATCTTTCTTCCGCAGCCTTTGCGGTATCACCCTGATTGCGGTCAGGATGGTGCTTCATCGCCAGTTTGCGATAGGCCTTCTTGATGTCTTCTTCCGAGGCGTTCTTTGCAACACCCAGAATTTCGTAATAGTCTCTTTTGGCCATGTTAAATCGGAGTCCATTTACAACAGAAAAGCCGCGTTGAGCCACTAACAGTGTTCAACGCGGCGTGCTTTGGCGCAGTG
This sequence comes from Comamonadaceae bacterium, assembly GCA_947373605.1. Lineage (GTDB taxonomy): Bacteria > Pseudomonadota > Gammaproteobacteria > Burkholderiales > Burkholderiaceae_C > Allorhodoferax. Next base: position 301 of record CANBYM010000136.1, on the reverse strand, counting down.
CGCCATGCGCGGATATCAGCCCTTTTTGACTTCTTTGACTTCAGCGTCCACCACATTGTCGTCGTTTGGCTTGGCAGAAGCTTCGGCTTGCGGAGCAGCCTCTTGCGCGCCACCACTTTGTGCAGCTTCTTTGGCTTGCATATCGGCATACATCTTTTCGCCGAGCTTCTGGCTGGTTGCCATCAGCGCAGCGCTCTTGGATTGGATGGCTTCCTTGTCTTCGCTCTTCAAAGCATCTTCCAGTTCCTTGATCGCCGCTTCGATTTTCTCTTTCTCGCCGGCATCGAGCTTGTCACCGTAT
>CANBYM010000135.1 GCA_947373605.1 Comamonadaceae bacterium | reverse complement strand
CATTACCATGGCCAGTACGATCGCCAAAAGTGGGGCCATCCCGATAAATGCCGCGTTGTACCAGCGCAGGTTGGTAAATCCCACCGCGCCTAATACCCACTGACGCTGACCGACCTTTCGCGGCCACAATGAAAAGGTAACCGGCTTGCCGTTGAGGATCAGACCCACAATAAGGTGCAACAGCTCGTGAACAAATGTGCCCGGAAACAAAACAACGGCCTTTAGTCTGGGATAGGGTATGACGAGCCTTAACAAGCAGCCCAAAATTACAGGCGGCACCTGATATGCCAACGCAAATAGAAAAGCATCGGTAGACAAGATCAACGATCCGTAATTTGATCGGGTCATTGGTAAAACGTTTGGTTTACACGCTGCGACTTTAACGAAAATTTGTCACGACATGCAGGCAAATTTTGACCGAAAGTGGCTTTTTTCGCGCTAAAAAATGATGCTTTCGGGCAGAGACGGCGCCGCTGTTCTTGCATTCTTTATCCGAGATTTTTTTCAGCAAAGTGCTGTTCGAGAGGTTTTAAGAAAAATACAGTATTTTTCAAATTGGCAAGTTTGTGTGTTTGATGCGAGGCTGGTCAGGCTTGAGGGGCGCCGGCCTGACGGCTCGGGTCGGCCTGGACGAAAGCATCAAGCTGTTCGCAGGCCGCCATCACGCGCAATACGGTCGGTATGTCGGGTACTTCAATCTTGAAGACGCGCATAACCGCAATAAGGCTAGCCAGGCAAATGTCAGCGATCGTCGGCGTGTCACCATGACAGAACGTGCCGGTCCCTGGCTCATTTACCAGACGCTGCTCAAGAGCTTGCAGGCCCGCAGTGAACCAGTGAATTTGCCAGGCGCGCCAGGCTGCATCGTCGAAGCCTCCGGTCGTGGTCAGGTACTTTTTCACGCGGGGCGTTATCAACGGGTGAGTATCGGCTGCCAGCATTGCGGCAAGCGAACGCACGCGAGCGCGGCTGTGTGTATCGGATGGCAACAGCGGGGGCGTTGGAAAGCTCTCATCGAGAAACTCCAGTATTGCCAGCGACTGCGTTAACGGTGTTCGGGACTGGCCAGAGCCGTGGTCTAAAAGTGCAGGAATGGCACCCATCGGATTGATCCTAAGAAACGCGTCGCCTCGATGCTCACCGGCATCGATGTTGACGTTGTGCTCCTGCGGCGATATCCCCTTTAGATTAAACGCGACACGTACGCGGTAGGTCGCCGAAGTGCGCCAGAACGAGTAAAGCTCGAACCGTTCAGTGACTGTCATCATTAGTCCTTCATCGACGGGTGAATAATTGAAGCTCATGTTCTGTCAGTCAAATCGGTTACGAATGTTTTGCATAAATTCATCTTCTAGGCTGAACATGTCCGATTATTTTCTTGAAATGTGAATGTGTTTGCGGGTAGCCCAACTAGTAGGCAATCACCTAGGGTAATTCAATTAATGAACAGCTTCATTATTCCACTCTGTTGAATTCAACTTTGATCCCAAATCTCAACAAGCAATCTTTCATCGCGAGCGTCCGAATGTGATCATATTTAACCGCATATTGCCGACCCGCTGAATCAATGCCGTAGATAGACTGTCTAAGAAGCAGTTAAATTGTGTTTTACTTTGCTGGCAACATTGTCAGCGTTGAAAGGTAAGCAATTACGTCATCAATATCTTGCGCGCCCTCTAAGTGAAAGTCCATTTCCACGCCAGGGATCAGGTTCTGCGGATTTGAAAGCCAGACTTTAAGATGGCTGACATCCCAGGTGTGAGTTGCTTGCTCCAACGCTTCAGAAAAGAAGTATCCCTCAAGCTTTCCGGCCTTACGACCAACGACCCCGCGCAGGGCTGGGGCATCAGCGCTGAACTCCAGTTCATGACATCTCAAGCAGTTTTTTTCAACAATTTTTTGACCGTTTGAGACGGACTGCGATTGAACTGTAGCGGGTAACAGGCAAATAAGCGCTAATCGGAATAGTCGATCGCATAGGTATTTTTTCAAAGCTACAGCTTTCTAAATTCTTCGCTTGCGAACTCGCACGCTTAGTTGGTGGTTCACCACAGTGATGACACCGCTGAGTGTGACAAGTTTCACAGGTATTACCCGTATTTCGTTTGCTTGCCATAGGGTTACCTTCACTTCACCCGATGGGAGGTTATCTAAGTTCGCAACGCCATCTGCGCCGGTCTTGGCAGACCACGGGGATTCGCTTACATACACATACCCTGTCATCGATGAATGCAAATGGCATCCGAGCAAGACTACACCCGCTGTGTCCACCGCAACATCGTAGGTTACCGGTGTCTTCCCTTCTATGGTGGCGTTTTGGCGGGCTTGAAACAGCGGTACGTAATCAACGCCGAATTGATTTCCGGTCGTTGCACGAATGTGGTGATCCCATGGATCAGTGTTTTGAAATCGCAGCTTTGTGCCCTGGGTCACCAAAGTAACTTTCGGCACAAACTGATTCTTCTCTTGCTTTATTACAGTGGGAGCACCAGGCGCAACCTTGGGTTTTTCGCCCAGTGCAGGCAACACGGATACAACCGCCTCCTCTACGGGCACACCATCCGCATCAACAACCACAACCTTGAGGGTTGCTGCCTGTGCTGCAAATGCCAATATGGCACTTGCAGCAAACATCAGTGTGCCGCGCTCGATCATTTGTTAATGATGTCGCGGTGCATAGGGGCTAACTTGGCCAGCAATTCATTTTGTGCAGAAAACACAATTCCTTTGGCATCCATCGCCATTTGCAGGTCTTCTACCAGCGCATTGAAGTCAGCTTTGCCGACGTCCAAATTCGCATGGGCGCTTTTCATGTCAGCACCCTTGTACTGGCATGGGCCACCAGAGACTGCACAGAACTGGTCAGCCAGTTGATTGCTCAGGTACTCTGACTTTGTGTTTTTGAACATTTCAGAAATTCGGCCATCAGCTTTGAGGCGAGCCACAAAATCACCTGTAAGACTGGCAATACCAGCCTTTTCGCCAAGCGCTTTGTAAAGCGCTGAATCGGTGGACTTCATTTGCGCGTGTGCAGCCATCATTGCCGCATGGCCATCGGGCATTGCTGTTTGTGCAGATGCCACTGAGGCAGCCATTGCGCAGCTGATCAGCGTCAAGGAAAGAAGGATTTTTTTCATGGTTTTGCTTTCGAATGTCTGGATTTGTGGGCTTATCAAAATGCAACCTGGGCAGAAACGTAAAGACCATCCTGCTTGTGGAACGAGTTGGCCACCGGGACTACTTGCCCCAAATTGACGTAGGCTGCGGTCAAAGAAAAGTGTTTTGTGGGCGCCCAGGCCACAAAGAGGTCCTGCCAGTCGTCGGAGTGCAGGTAGCCCGGCGCAATGGAGTTTTGAAAGTTGTTCGGCATGACCCGGTACTCGGCCCCCACTGCAAGGTCTTTACGCAATAAATAGGCAACAGAAACCTCGGGAACCACCTGGTATTTCTGTTCTCCATTGGCCCCAAATCCAAGTAAGCCGCCTTGGTTGGCCTCCGTCATGCGCAATGTTGCGTTGACCAAAACGCTATTGGCCAGGAATAGCTTTGTTGCAGCCACATAGATATCGGTGCCCATTGTCTTGGCACCCAATGCGTTCAGTACGCCGCTATATGAACCTGGAGATGTGCTTTTATAGAGAACACCGGCAGAAACTTGTGGCATCAGCGAATCACTGTCCAATACGGCGTCACCGGCGAGCCTGAACTTGGCGCCAAAGACGTCCATTTTGAGATGTTGACCGGGTGTAATCGTGGGGACTACGGTAGAGACGACACCATAAGTGGAGCTTGCATTGAGGTCCTGTTGCGAGTACGACAACTCAAATCTGTCATTGATACCCACCGCCAGCCCATAGGTGGTCATGTCAAAGTCTTGGGTATTTAGGTGACTGGCATTTGCGCTCACTCCATATTCACCGGCAGTTGCGTTGCTACCAATTACTGCCCACGGGCTGATGCCGCCCCCGGCCGCTCCCTCAACGGTTGATACGCCGCCAGTCAGCAGCAGTTTGCCTGTTTCCGCTGACGCAGTACCTAAAGCACCGGTTAGCAATGTTGCTATCAGTGTCAATCGGATTGCGTTTCGTGCTGGCATTTTGCGTTGCGCGATGGAATGCATAAATGTGTCCTTTATGAAAAATCTTGGGATACCCGAGTCAAACGTGAGTTTTTTTGGGTTCCTTCTGGATACGCAGAACCCTTCATACCGGATTCAACTATTTCAATAAATTTTTAAATCCATTCGTAACTTCCAGGCGTATTCAATATATGAACGACGTTACGGCACCCGCTGCATGCAGCAAAACATGAACTCCGACACAATCAAGCGATGGATGTTGAAACAAATGAAACTAAACTCATTGCGCTGCTTGACCAGGTGGCCCAGCAGGACACCGCTGCGCTCAAGGCGCTCTACGAGGCGTGCTCAGGCAAGCTGTATGGGCTTGCGTTGCGCGTTGTCACACAACGTGACTTGGCTGAGGATGTACTCCAGGAGGCGTTCTTGACCATATGGCGTTGCGCCTCTGATTACCGTGCGAGCTTGAGCCCCCCGATGGCATGGATGGGTTTGATTGTGCGTAGCCGGGCCCTCGACTTGCTGCGGCGTCGCGCATCGGAGCGTCTTCATTTGACTCAAGAAATTGATGAGGTGTTAACCGACACGCTAGATGGCGGTGGACTAACTCCCATGGATATAGTGGATTCAAGCGAGCAGGCCTGGGCGCTCAACCAATGCCTATCCAAGCTGGAGAGCAAACATCGTGAGCTGGTTAACCTGGCTTACATGCGCGATCTGAGCCACTCGGAACTGGCGACTCAACTCAAAATACCTTTGGGCACCGTGAAAACCTGGATACGCAAAGGACTCGACCAACTTCGGGTTTGTATGGCGCGGTTCGCCTGACGAGATAACATGAAATTGCACCTTAACCCCGAATTGTTAGATCGCTTGGCCGCCAGTTATGCTGTGGGGACCTTGCGTGGTCCTGCACGTCGCCGCTTTGAAGCGCTAACGCGTGAAAGCGCTGTTGTTCGTGCGGCAGCTTTGATTTGGCAAGGCCGCCTCGCAAGCTTAAGCGAGCTTCAGCCCAGCGCACAGCCTGCCCCAGAGGTATGGACGCGTATTGATAGCCTAGTGCAAGCCCAGCGTGAGCATTCGGCGATGATTTCCATTCGCGCAAAGGACAGCGGCTCCCGAGTCCCAAAATGGTCAGACTGGCTCGCTAGCCTTACGGTATGGCGCACAACAAGCGCGGCCTTCGTGCTGGCCACTGCTTTAGCGATCACATGGGGCCTTCTCGCTCGCGAGCAGCTTAGCGGCCAAATTGCACAGTTGCAAAGTCAACTACTCACTACCCCACAAGAAAGCTATGTGGCAGTTCTTTCAGACAACAATGCGGCAGCGTCCATGTTGGTGACCTTTGATCCCCGAAATAAGAAGCTGACTTTGCAACGCGTGGGAGCCTACAAGGAAGCGAATGACAGATCACTGCAACTTTGGGCCTTAGCACCCAAAGGCGCTCCTAAATCACTCGGTGTTTTAGGACATGACAAGGTGTTCAAGCTGACTGCAGCAGAGTCAGACGTGAGCTCCATACCGGCTCTGGCCATCAGCCTGGAGCCCCGAGGGGGTGTTCCAAGTGAAAGAGGGCCCACTGGACCGGTGCTGTTTAAAGGCGCGCTAATCCAGAAAGTACTCTAAGGAGGATTCGTAAGGGACGCACTTCCAATTGCGATCCCACAAGCGGCAAGTGGAACTGCGCCAGAGATATTTTGCAAAAAAAGTGAATCCATGTGACGGTAATTTGCGTATTTAGTAAGTGCAGAAACAGTTTCTGTACCTCTTCGCAAGTAGCAACCCACTAAAGGACATCACTATGCAAACTACTCTTCAAACTCTCGTCGCTGATAACTTGACTTCTTCACGCCGCGCTTTCGTGGGGCGCACCGGGATGCTGTCAGCGGTTGCTGTCGCGATGCTGGCAGGCAAAGATGCATTGGCGCAAGGCATGGCAGGAGACACTACCAAGGATGTAGGCATTTTGAATGTTGCCCTTGGACTGGAACATGAAGCCATCAACGCATATCAGCTAGGTGCCGGCAGTGGCTTATTGCAAAAAGGCGTACTTGATGTGGCCGTGCGTTTCCAAGCCGACCATAAAGCCCATCGGGATGCACTGATCGCAACGATCCAAAAACTCGGTGGGACGCCCGTAATGGAAAAGAAACTGGACGACTATGCCAAATCATTGCAGGCCAACATGCTTCAGAACCAAACCGACGTACTCAATCTTGCAGCAAAACTGGAGTTAGGTGCTATCAATGCCTATCTGGGTGTAATTCCTGCTTTTGCCAGTAGAGATCTCGCCAAGGTTGCAGGTCGATTGGCTGCGGATGAGACGATGCACTATGTATTGCTGAATAATGCATTGGGACGTCCATTGCCTGTCGGGGCACTTTCATTTGGTGCGTGACACCTGTGCACAGGTATCGGTTGATTTTCGCGGCAGCGCTGATGTTTTACGCATCGGCGATGGTGCATGCCCAATCTATCAGCAGAGGCAAGCAAATCGTTGAATCGCGTTGCTTTGCCTGCCATAGCCTGGACTCCAACCGCGTGGGCCCTGCACTCCGGGGTGTGGTGGGCCGTGCCGCAGGTAAAGCTGATGGCTTTGAGTACTCTGCGGCATTGGCCGCAGCGACGAATACCTGGGATTTGGAGCGCATTAAAAATTGGCTTACAAATCCTGAGTTGTTGGTACCAGGCCAAAGAATGAACTACCAACTAGATTTGAAGGAAGACCGTGACGACGTGGTTGCCTATCTTGCCAACCTTGACTCAACTAAGGAAAACTAAAACGTACCCATACTAAGCCAGAAAATATCGCTGCGCACATTACTAAAAATCAAGGCTCATATGTGACAAGGGCAGTTATTCAATAAACTATCAATTAGCTGCAAATGCAGCCAAGGCAGATCCAGCAAGACTCAGTTATCTAGGTGGTGGAGATGGCAGAGAATCGGTTTTGGGAGATGCAGTAGGGCAGGCGCCTTAATCCTAGCCGCATCAGGTTTGTTGAACTCTCAGTTATTCACATGAGTCAGAAACACATGATGGTTTGCGGGGTTGGTTTGCCGGCCAACTTTGCCGTTAACTCTGCAGTAGTGTGCATCACTCACTAGTGTTTGCTGAGGGACGTCGTACGTTTTGACCTTTCCACGTTGAACTGTTCAAGCCCTTTAAATTTTTGTCTACCCCTGTTCCTAGAACATTAGGTTGGTGTCACTCCGTCGCCGGGATAAATGCCTAAACACTATCACTCCAATCTCGGCGTCAACACATTTGGCGCAATCATGCTGATTGCGTTGAAGGGGCAAACGTTAAAGCACCTGCTGCAGCCAGTGCACTTATCGACATGTCCAAGCCTTGCTGTCTTGATCCAGTTTTCTACTTTAAGAGTCAGCAGGTGAGGACCGCATGCGCCAACGCATCTTCCACAGCCCGTGCACTTTTCGACCTCTATTTTTGGAAGTTGGCGGCGTGGATGCATTTGATATTGGACCGGGCAGTGTGTGATCCCATTTGGAGCCAATCATGACCGATTTTCACCTTCCCAGCACCTCCCCAATTGCCAGAATATATAGAAAAGGCTTCTTATCTCCCATTTTTGAACGACCGCAAGGTCGTACTATCGATCCTAGTCGAAACGCGAAGTCATCAGTCGTGGTTTACCGGTGCTTGATTTAAGAACAGTCTGCTCATTTGCCGAAGATTATCCGGAAGCGTCTCCGATCGAGCCATCTTCTGTTAGTGGACTCAAAATTGCTGGACGAATTGCTGACGTTATTGCAAACCATGACTTCAACAAACGATCATGTTGCGGGCTGGTTGCACGAGATGAGACCTCGACTGCTATGAACGCCGATGTTTGAAAGTCTGCCAGAGCATCCTGATGACGCCAATGCCAATCACGGAGAGGCCTGCGAACATTCCGACCACGAACAACAGCCCAAGTCCGATCGGGTTTCCGTCACGGGGGCCAAAGATGATGTACAACTGAAGCGGGATATACCCAACCGCAGCGACGAAAATTCCCAGTTTCAGAAAGCTCGAAAACGTCCAGGACCGATCTGTGGAATTGCTCATGTGGTTGCGACTAACTTTCAAGTTTCGACCTAAATGTTGCGAACCTCAATAGCCGCAATCCCCGCCATCATCCTCTTCCTCGTCGCAGGGTTGGCCGAGTGCACTAGGATCTTTGGCGGCTTGAACCCATCCATCACAACGACCTATCTGTGAGCTTCACTGTTTGCTTGTCATGTGCATTGAATCCGAAATCAAGCAACCAAATACCGTACGTGGTTCGGCTGCTTTTCCGGAGTGAGTTCGAATTTGCCTTCAAACTTTCGCAGAAACTTCGGTGAACTGGCGGATTTGCCAATTATCTTTGCGGCGTGCAGCGCCTCTGTTACCTTTCCTATTTGCAGAGGCTGACCATTACGCAGTGCAGGTACTGCATCAAGAATTTGCTCAAGGGTTAAGGTTGGGGTTGCTTCAGTGGCAACTTTCTTGGCGGCCTCCTTCTTAGCTGGTGCTAGCTGTTTTACAGGTAGAACGGACTCAACAGTCACCGCCTTCTTAGCCGTAACCTTTTTTGCAGGTACTTTTTTTGCAGGTACTTTTTTTGCAATCGGCGAGGATGGTGCCGGCGAGCTTTCCTTCACGGGCTTTGTATTCTTTCGTGAGTCTTCACCCACGAAGATAACTTCGTTGTAGGCCGGTACAGCCTCAGTTGCTAACTTTCCGCGCTCAGTGACGCAAATCACCCGGATGTTCTTCTCGCGCATCCTAACTACCAAGGGGACGAAATCAGCGTCGCCGGATCCGATGGCAATCACCTTGGGTTTGGCCACCTGGCAGGCAATCTCCATTGCATCGACTGCAAGCGCCATATCAGTGGAGTTCTTGGTTAAGGACTGGTTTGCAAAAGAACGGATAGCCCGCTTGGTAAGAACACCGGACAGCGCCTTAATGTTGTCTAAACTGCCATACGCGCGGCGCGTATCCACTTGTCCATATTCAGCCTCCAGGAGCATGCAGGCTTCATCAATCCATGCAGGTTTATTGAGGTTATCTGCGTCAATAAGGAATACGATCATTTCATCTCGCCAAACCGGCTCTCCACCATCCCCATCACCGCCCAGCAAAGTGCCCGGTGAACCGCATACAGGTGGCTTTTAAAGGGCTCGTTGCGTAGCACTTTTTCGGTCGCAACATCAATTAGGGTCGCTTCCTTCTGGTCCACTTCGCAGCGGCCATGAGGCCCTTCGCAGATAAGCGTCCCTTTACCCTCGCGCACGATCTTGGCCAGCTCGCGCATTTGGGCGATCTCTGCTTTGAGACGCTTCTCCTGGCTGAGCTTGTCTGACAGGAGGGGTTGGGCAATTTGGTTGTGTAGAGGGGTGGGCATAGTTCTGGGGTCGTTTTTACTGTCAAATTGCCATGCTGATACCGATGAGTACCTTTCAAACAGACTTTCTTGTGCGGCTTGGCTCTCAATGTCCGAAATACCACCTTTGAAAAACTCTTGAACTTTTGTGAACAGGCCGATCTTGAGTTTTTCTTCTTCACTGTATCCGATGTAATTTCCACGGAAATATCCGCGCTCCAATGAGGGGCCGCCTGGTGGTAGAGAGGAAGGGCACTGGGCTAAAAAGCCGCTGCCTTCATTCAGCGATTCCCGTCCCCCGCACTCTAAGTGGGGGCGGGATTGCTGAATTAGGCTTTTTCGCACAGGGAGAGACCGTTTTCTATGAGCTAATGGAACTCACGTCCTCTGGCTGGAGCCAGCCACGGGGTGACCTAAAACTGCACCTAACGTGCTCAGTCCGAATGGTGTATGTACGAGACCGCTATCCCGCACATACACTTTGGGAGCGCGAATTAGGCGTTTGCCCACATTACCGCTCCAAGCCGGCAAGCGACGTATCAGCATGAGGTCGCAAAGGAGATCAACGTAGCGGTGAACGGCTTGTCCGCTGATGGCCAAAGCTGACGCCAGTTTTGACTGATCCAGTAGTTCGCCTT
>CANBYM010000134.1 GCA_947373605.1 Comamonadaceae bacterium | reverse complement strand
GTGATCTTGAGTGCATCAAACACTTTTTGCTGCACATCTGCGCGGTGGATACGCACCGAGCCGCCACCCATTTCCCAACCGTTGAGCACCATGTCGTAGCCCTGCGAAATGCATTTTTCAGGGTTGCTCACCATCCAGTCCTCATGGCCGGCCTTGGGCGCGGTAAAAGGATGATGCACCGCGGTGTAGCGCTGGTTTTCTTCATCAAACTCAAACATCGGAAAATCCACCACCCACATCGGACGCCAGCCGGCGGTGAACAAACCGTTCTTTTTGCCGAACTCGCTGTGACCGATCTTGATGCGCAATGCGCCGATAGCGTCGTTGACAATTTTTTCTTTGTCTGCGCCGAAGAAAATCAGATCGCCATTTTGCGCACCTGTGCGCTCCAGCACGGCATTGAGCGCCTTGTCATGAATGTTCTTGACGATGGGGCTTTGCAAACCGTCACGGCCTTTGGAGATGTCGTTGACGCGGATGTAGGCCAGTCCTTTGGCACCGTAAATTTTGACGAACTCGGTATAGGCGTCGATCTCGCCACGGCTGATGCCACCACCCTCCGCGGAGCCGCCGGGTACGCGCAGGGCGACCACGCGTCCGCCCTTCATGGTGGCAGCGCCGGAGAAGACCTTGAAGTCCACATCGGCCATCACATCGGTCATTTCGGCAAACTGCAAGTTCACACGCAGGTCCGGCTTGTCGGAGCCATACAGGTGCATAGCGTCCTGGTAGGTCATGACCGGGAACTCACCCAGATCCACGCCAATGGTGTTTTTGAACACCGTGGTGATCATGCCCTGGAACATGGCGCGAATGTCTTCTTCGCTCAGGAACGAGGTCTCGATATCGATCTGTGTGAATTCCGGCTGGCGGTCTGCGCGCAAGTCTTCGTCGCGGAAGCACTTGGTGATCTGGTAGTAGCGGTCAAACCCGGCCACCATCAGCAATTGCTTGAACAACTGGGGCGACTGGGGCAGCGCAAAAAACTGTCCATCATGCACACGGCTGGGCACGAGGTAGTCGCGTGCGCCCTCGGGCGTGCTCTTTGTGAGCATAGGAGTCTCGATATCGACAAAGCCATTGGCGTCCAGAAACTTGCGCACTTCCATCGACACGCGGTATCGCAACATCAGGTTGTTTTGCATGTACGGACGGCGCAAGTCCAGCACACGGTGGGTCAACCGGGTGGTTTCGGACAGGTTGTCGTCATCGATCTGGAACGGGGGCGTCACCGAGGGGTTGAGCACGATCAGGTCGTGGCACAGCACTTCGATCTTGCCGCTCTTGAGGTTGTCGTTGGTCGTGCCCTCGGGGCGTGCACGCACCACGCCTTTGACCTGCACGCAAAACTCGTTGCGAATTTCTTCGGCCACCTTAAACATGTCGGCGCGGTCAGGGTCACACACCACCTGCACATAACCTTCGCGGTCACGCAGGTCCACAAAAATCACGCCACCGTGGTCACGACGACGGTTGACCCAGCCGCACAGGGTCACGGTTTGCCCCATCAGGGCGTCGGTCACAAGACCGCAATAGTGAGAACGCATAGCCATAAGGTGCTTTCAATGCACCGCCCGAAGGCGGCGGGTTTTACGATTTGTTGTTAGAGGGGGTTTTGGCAGCCGCATGCACTGCCGGGGGCACCGAGCCCATAGAAATTACGTAGGTTAGAGCTTCGTCCACCGTCATGTCGAGTTCAATCACATCGGCGCGGGGCAGCATCAGGAAAAATCCGCTAGTGGGGTTGGGCGTAGTGGGCACGTATACGCTGACAAAATCGCCGCCCAGATGGCTTTGCACTTCGCCACCGGGCACGCCGGTCTGAAAGGCAATGGTCCAGCTGCCGGCGCGGGGATATTGAATCAGCATAGCGGTGCGAAAGGCATTGCCGTTGCTCGAGAACAATGTGTCCGAAACTTTTTTGACGCTGTTGTAGATCGATTTAACGATCGGTATATGGGTAAACAAGCGGTCCCATTGTTTGATCCACCAGCGACCTGCCACATTGGACACCAGCGCCCCAGTGAACAACATGACAGAAAACACCAGCAACACGCCCAGACCTGGGATGCTGCGCAGGCGATCGAGCACCGGCTGAAAATTCGACGATGTGACCGACCCCAATACCGACAGCAGACCACCGAAAACGGCATCCAGCATGCCCACCAGCCAGAGCAGCACCCAGATGGTGATGGCCAGCGGCAGCCACACCATCAAGCCGGTAAGTAGGTACTTTTTAATGGGCATTTGGACTCACAGTCAGAGGGGGCAGATCAGGACGAGGCTGCCGGCGTCGCCGGACTGCTTGCGGCCGGGGCTGCAGCAGCGGGCTTGGCATCAGTTACCGGCTTTGCAGCGGCGTCCGTTGCTGTGGCGGCGGAGTCCGTGGTGGAAGGCGCCACTGAAGTAGCCGGTGCAGAACCGGAGCCTTTAAAGTCGGTGGCGTACCAACCGGAACCTTTGAGCTGAAATCCCGCAGCGGTGACTTGCTTTTTGAATGTGGCCTTGCCGCAGGTGGGGCAATCCTGCAAGGGGGCGTCAGAAATTTTCTGCAGTACATCCTTGGAAAACCCGCAGGACTCGCATTTGTACGCGTATATGGGCATTTTTAAGGGTTCTAACTACGAGTTGCAAAGCCTTAAATTATAAGGCGGGGGCTAAAAAAGCCTGGCACGCACCACGAACTGCATGACGATCATGCCCATCGCGAAGCCGATTACGGCAGCGACGAGTGCTTGCAATAGGCGGTTGGTGCGGCGTTGCTCGGCCAGCAACTCCAAAGTAACTTCATCGGTTTGCGAGCCTTTGCGTTGCAAAAAATGGTGCAGCAGCAAGGGTAACTCCGGCAGCAACTGCGCATAACGCGGTGCTTGGGCCTTGAGTTGCTCAATCAATTTTTGCGGACCTACCTGCTCCAGCATCCATTTCTCTAAAAACGGTTTGGCCGTAGCCCACAAGTCCAACTCGGGGTCCAGTTCCCGACCCAGACCTTCAATGTTGAGCAGGGTCTTTTGCAACAGCACCAGCTGCGGCTGAATTTCCACATGAAAACGCCGTGAGGTTTGAAACAAGCGCATGAGCACCATGCCCAGAGAAATTTCTTTCAGCGGCCGGTCAAAGTACGGCTCGCACACGGCGCGCACTGCAGCTTCCAGCTCATCGACCCGGGTTGCGGCGGGTACCCAGCCGGACTCAATGTGCAACTCCGCTACCCGCTTGTAATCACGCCGGAAAAATGCCGCAAAGTTTTGCGCCAGGTATTCTTTGTCAACCTCGGTCAGCGTGCCCACGATGCCGAAGTCCAGCGAGATGTAGCGGCCGAAGGTTTTCGGGTCCAAGCTGACCTGGATATTGCCGGGATGCATGTCCGCGTGAAAAAAACCATCGCGAAACACCTGGGTGAAAAACAGCGTTACACCATCGCGCGCCAGTTTCGGGATGTCCACACCCGCTTCACGCAGACGCTGCACCTGGCTGATAGGCACACCGACCATGCGCTCCATCACCAACACTTCGGTCGTACAAAAATCCCACAGCATTTCGGGGATCAAGACCAAATTCAAGTCCTGCATGTTGCGGCGCAGTTGCGCGGCACTCGACGCTTCTTTGATCAGGTCCAGTTCGTCATGCAGGTACTTGTCAAACTCGGCGACGACTTCACGCGGTTTCAAGCGTTTACCGTCTGCAGAAAGACTCTCCACCCAGCCCGCCATCACACGCATCAAGTTCAAGTCTTTGTTGATGGCGGCAAGCATGCCCGGTCGAAGCACTTTGACGGCAACGTCGCGCTGACGCCCTTCACGGTCCTTGACGACTGCAAAGTGCACCTGCGCAATGGACGCGCTGGCTACCGGCACCTGATCAAACGACACAAAAATTTCAGCCAACGGTTTGCGCAAGGCGCGCTCAATGGTGGCTACTGCCAATGCAGAGCTAAACGGAGGCACACGGTCTTGCAACTTGGCAAGCTCGTCTGCAATGTCCACCGGCATCAAATCGCGCCGCGTAGAGAGCACTTGCCCGAATTTCACAAAAATCGGCCCCAGTCGCTCCAGCGCCTCACGCAGACGCTGCCCGCGCGGCGCGTCCAACTTGCGACCCACAGAAACGACTCGTGCAATCAAGTGCAGCCAAGGCTTCTCGAAGCTGGTAAGCACCAGTTCGTCCAGCCCGTATCGCAGGACTACCCAAACAATGAACACCCCCCGGGAGAAGCGGCTCATGCCCCGTTGCCAGCCGATGAGGCTGCAGCCTCGCGGCGCTTGCCCACGAACTGCTCGATTGCCTTGGCAATGCTGCGAGTTGCCTCTGCCATCATGTGCGCCGGTGCGTCGCCAACGATGCGCGAGAGGTCTTCCTCCATGTCCCAACGCACATGATCTGCCAGCCAGTTGACCTCGGCAGCAAGTTGCACATCGCCCTCGACGCGCACGGGCGGCTTTTGTCTTTGCATCAAGGTTTGTGCCAGCGCAACCGGCGATTCTTCGGTCAGTACCAATGTCAAATCGGCGGCCGCCTGCGCATCTGCCAGATCCAGCAATCCAGCTGGGGTAACCTGCACCTTGAATGTGAAATTGCGCCATTGCACCAGCACGACGTTGCCTTTCTGGCGTATCAATCGCTCTGTGGCCTGCGGCTCCTGCATCAACACATGGTTGATGAGAAGCACGATGCGCCGTTGAGATTCCACAACCACCCAGTCGGGCGGCGTGGGTATTGGAAGGTTCCGAAAGAAACCTTCGAGCAAATTAAAAGGGGACTGTGTTGCCATAGTCCCCATTATTCCTCTAAAGCTGCGGCCAATGGGCCGGCCTTACTGCAAAGCCTGTACGCCCGCCACTAACCAGCCGCCACCGCTTTTGGGTTTGGTCATGTTCCAGACTTCCCGAAAAGGGCTTGGTCCGGCAGAGGGTTCCTCGCGGATCATTCCCGAAAACTCCACGCTGGCCATGTATTCGTCGGCCAGTTCTTCAATACCCAGCAGTCGAGCGTCGATCATCACCACATCCGTGTGGTTGGGCGCCACGCCAGTGTGCGTCTCACGTTCAGCGAGCTGTGTCTTTATCTCTGTCAGCATGCCATCCGTCATCATGGAGCGTAGGGTACCCACGTCGGAACGATCCCAGGCCGCCTGCAGATTGACAAAATTGGCTTTGGCCGCACGCAAAAATCCTTCGGTGTCGAAGCCCGCAGGCACGCCCCAACTTTGCGAGCCCATGAGTGCCGAGCCGACCATGGAGCCACCCTGCGGGGTGTCGAGCGGCACCAAACCGCTGCGCTCAAAAGGCCTTGCCGAGGCATCATTGCCAACATTTTCAGGCCTATAGGGACGCGACGCGGACACATTGGCACTGTCGGTACTTTGAAATGCAAACGGACTGCTCTGCGCACCTTGCGGCCCATGCCCGGGCGCGCGGCTGCGTTTGAACCAGCCCCACAGCATCATGACGCCCAGAGCCAGCAAGCCGAACATCAGCACCTGACCGAAGGCTTCGCCCATTCCTAAAGAATGTGCCAGCCAGGCCAAGCCCAAACCGGCAGCAACGCCACCCAGCAGAGCGCCCCAAGGGCGACGGGGTGCAAGAACCGGCGAAGCGGGTGCAGGCATCGGCGTCGCAACAGGAGCAGGCTTTGCAGCCGCATTGTTCATACCCTGCGCCGGCGCGGCGGGCGCAGCAGGTGCACCGGGTGCAGACTGCGTCACATTGCCGGATTGCTTACCGAAAGATTTACCGCCGCCCAATCGTTTGGCCGCGTCCGCATGGCTGCTCAAAAGCACCAAAGTGACCGATAAAACCACACTCCACATCTTCATGTTGTCTCCAAAAACTTTTCTCTCAGCACTTGATTCCAACATGCAATGCCGCAATACCGCCAGTGAGATTGTGATAGTCCACATGGCCGAAACCACCTTTGTGCATCATGGACTTCAGTTCCTGCTGCCCAGGATGCATGCGGATGGACTCTGCCAGATAGCGGTAGCTGGCGTCGTCACCGGCCACCAGTTTTCCTAATCGCGGCAACACTTTGAAGGAGTACCAGTCGTACACTTTCTCCAGCGGTTTCGCCACTTTGGAAAATTCCAGCACCAGCAATTTGCCGCCCGGCTTTAGCACCCGGTTCATTTCTTTAAGCGCCACATCTTTGTGCGTCATGTTGCGCAGGCCGAACGCCACGCTGACCAAGTCAAAGTAGTTGTCGGGGAATGGCAGCTTTTCGGCATCACACACCACGGTGGGCAATACTGCGCCCTTATCGATCAAACGGTCGCGCCCGGTACTGAGCATGGCCGCGTTAATGTCGGTGTGCACCACCTGCCCGCTCTTGCCCACTTTTTTGGAAAAGGCCAGTGCCAGGTCGCCAGTTCCACCGGCGATGTCCAGCGCGCGGTCGCCCTCTTTCAGGTTGGCCACCATCACGGTGTATGCCTTCCAGGCGCGGTGCAGCCCGGCCGACATCAGGTCGTTCATCACATCGTATTTGGGCGCAACGGAATCAAAGACACCGCGTACAAATTTCGCCTTATCGGCCTCGTCGACCGACTTAAAACCAAAGTGGGTAGTACTCATAGGGGTGGTATCAGTGACTGCCACAGCTGTGGCCGTCTTTATCGATCATGGGCGCATCGCGGTCAACCTTGGCGTCTGCCAGTTTGCGCTCGTAGTCAGCCCACAACTGCGTTTGCTGCGAACCCAGAAAGTACAGGTAGTCCCAGGAATAAATGCCGGTGTCGTGCCCGTCGGAGAACGCCGGTTGAATCGCGTAATTGCCGACCGGCTCCAGCCCTTTCAGATCGACCAGCCGCTTTCCGGTTTGCAGCACTTCCTGACCCGGACCGTGCCCCTGCACTTCGGCGGACGGCGAATACACCCGCATTAATTCAAACGGAATACGAAAGTTTGCGCCGTCGGAAAACGTAATCTCCAGCGCCCTGGACTGGGCGTGGACCGTAATTGCCTGTGGAGTCGGCGAACCTTTTTGTAAACCTGCCATGCCTTGATTGTAGGCAGACAGTCTTTTTAGAACCTTGCAGTAAGGTTGATGTGTAGCTTTTCGTCACCCACTTTGGGCAAGTTGGAATTGGGGCCGGCAGACACCGGGATATTCGCCCCGGTAATAACGCGGCCCCAGTCGGCAGTCAGGCTGGCCCAGCCCACGCCGTAGCGCAAACCCAGCCCGGCGCTGGCAAGCTGGTCGGTTTCGACCTTGCTGGTAGAGCTGGCTGTGGTGTTGACGCTATTCAACCAGCCGGCATCGACAAAGCTCAAAAGGCGCATGCCCTTGTAAACCTCGGGCGTGGTTACCTCGATCGACAGCGATGCGCCCCGGTCGCCCGAGAGCACGCGCTCCCCTACGCCGCGCACGGAGCTGACGCCGCCCAAACCGAATTGCTCGCCCGAAATGAGCGCGTCGCCCGTGTATTGCAACTGGCCGCGTGCACCCACAAGCCAGCCGCTTTTGCCAACCGCGCTCAGGTAGTTGGCATTGAGGTGGGCGATGTTCCAGTTCACGATTTCAATACGGGCGTCTTCTGTCTTGTAAGCATCCAGATTGTTGCCAGTGCTGCCGGGAATGTTTTTGGCAAAGTCAGCGCTGTAGCCCCACACTGCCGCGTCTTCTTCCACCTTTACTGAGTAACTCAGAGTCAAAGGCATGCTGCCACGGTCCAGCTGGCCGGGAATGGCCACATCATTGATCTTGCTGGCGTTAAACAGCTTCTGGTCCAACGCGGCCGTGAAATAGGTCTTATGACCGCCTTCAGGCGCAAAGTAGTGGTTGTAATTCAGTCCGTAGGTTTCACCGGCACCTGAGCTCTTAAAGGAACCAAAGTCGCCAACCACATCCGAATTGGTGTAGCTCATGCCCACCACGCCGCCATAACGGTACAGCGGTATGCGGTAGTTCAGGCCGAACTGTTTTACGCGGTCGCTGCGCTCCACCGAGGTGGTATAAGCAAAGGAACCCTGATGGTCCAGACCGAACAAATTGGAGTGACTGCCCACCAGCGCCAGACGGTCGTTGCCCGTTGCCTCCGAGCCGGTATTAGAAAGGCTGGCAGAGAGGGAGAGCGGATTACTGGGTTTAACCACCAGGCGCACATCAATTTTTTCCGCTTCATCCGACTCTTTGAGCGCCACCTGCAATTGCTTGCTGGGGTTCTCATTGGCAATGGCGGTTTGCACTGCGAGTTTGTGGAAGTTGGGTGCGTCGCCCTCTTTGATCTCAGGAACGCTGGCGCGGATATTGGCTTCGCTGAAGCTGCCGGGATTCTCCACCGTGACTTTGCCGATGACAAACTTGATGACGTTAAACGTCACCTTGTTACCCACTTCCTGCGGTGGCAGCGTCACACGGTGCAGCGCATAGCCTTTGGCCTTGAAAGCCTCTTCCAACGCGGCACCGGCCTTTTGCAAGGACTCCAGCGTGCCATCCGCGCGAATATAGGGCGCCAGAATGCGCGTAGTTTCATCGCCGCTTAAAGGCACATCGCCACGGAGTTCAAAGCCACGGATCGCAAACGTGGTGGTGGCACCCGTCGCCGGGGGCATCACATTTTGCTGTGCTACGGCAGTGCCGGATCCCGGGACTTTGCTGATCACGAATTTGATGCCGTTGAAGCTCGCTTTACTACCCAATTCCTGTGGTGGCAGCGTCACACGGTACTGCGGAAAGCCTTTGGCTTTGAAGGACTCTTCCAGTGCGGCACCGGCTTTCTTCAAGGACTCCAGCGTGCCATCCGCGCGGATATAGGGCGCCAGTATGCGCGTAGTTTCATCACCGCTCAGCGGCACTTCGCCACTGAGGTCAAAGCCGCGGATAGGAAACGTGGCCGGCGCTGAGGGCATGCCGCTTTGCTGTGCCAGAGCTGTGCCAAGGGCACCGAACAGAACCAGAGCCGGCAGTGTTTTGATACTCAACATAATTGAGGCCGCCTTCATTGACAGAACTCTTTGCTGCCGCTACCGCCCAGCAGATTCAACAGACTCGGGTTGAGGCTGTTGGGCATGGGCACGACATCGTTTTGAATGAACAGCGGCATATCCGTCGGCCGCCCGGTATGGCCGTCATTGCCCGCGAAACCCGTTTCCCCCCGACCCAGGTCCAGAACTTCCTGGCTGGTGGTGATTTGGATATGCCCGTCACGCACATACACAAACAATCCTTCATCATCCGCAGAGACATTGCCGCTCGAGAAAAGTTGCTGGAAGTTCACCGGCACAGCATCAGGCCGTGGCAGACCGTCCAACGTGGAGGCATCAATCGGCGCGAAACCGTTCGGCGTCACACGCAGGCCCTGACCGGCTTGCAAGACCTGCAATGCCGTCTGTCCCAATGGCTGTACCTCGATCGTGCCCAGCCAGGTGAAGAAGCTGCAAGCGCCCTCTGTGGCGCAATCCAGATCAAGGCCGGTACCTCGGATACCGATCGTGGCAGTCGCCGTACTAAAGCCCACGTTGCGGTTGTTGGACTTGCCGATCAAACCGGTCAATGCACGCAGCGAACCCTGCAACAGGGTCACCAGAAACTTGCCGTCGGTGGGGTTCTTACTGTCATACACAAAGCTGTCCACGCGGAACTGGGTGTTGGAACCCAGTGTCAGGCGGCTCTCATCACGAAAGGCCAGCAACACTTTGGCACCCGCACCGGTCTGTACGGTCTCACCGGGGTAGACGCTACCGCCATCGACCACGCGGCGGCGTTGGCCGTTGCCGTCCACCGCACTGATTTCACCGCTGGCTGCCACCAGCTTGGCGCTGGCCTGGACCGCATTGGGCTTGGCAGTGTCCTTCACCTTGGCAGACTCGGCCTTGCACTCGGGACCGCAAATGCGGGCGTCAAAATCGGTACCGCGAATGCCGATGGTGGCCGTCGAGGTTTGGATGCGCGCTGCGTCTGCAGAGCCTTTGGAAATCAAACCGGTGATCGCCCGAAAGCCACCGCGCAACAATTGCATAACCATGCTGTTGTCCGCTGCACCCTCTTTGTACTTGTAGGTCTGCATGATCAACTCGGAGTTGGGCCGCACAGTCATGCGGGTGCCGTCCTGCAATTTGACAATGGCGGTCGACCCTTCGGAGGTGGTCAGTCGATCCCCCTGGACCAGCGACAAGCCCTTGCCCATAATGCGCGGCGCCTGGCCGGGGGCTTGGGCCACACCGGCACCACGCGAATACTCCACCTCTCCGGCAAGCTGCGCCTCTGCCGTTTGCAGACCCATGGCTGAGGCCAGCAACACAAACGTCAACAGAGTCTTTTGGATGTTGCGCTGGCTCAAGGCGTGCATATATTGCCCTCGACCACCACACCTTCGTTGCGTGATTGATTTTTG
>CANBYM010000133.1 GCA_947373605.1 Comamonadaceae bacterium | reverse complement strand
GCCGACAACATCGGCTTTGCGCTGGAGATGCGCAAGGTGCCCAAAGCGGCGCGCGATAAGCGCATTGCGGAAGTGGCTGCCATGCTGCAAATCTCGCACCTACTGGACCGCCGCCCGGCGCAACTCTCCGGCGGCCAGCGCCAGCGGGTGGCAATGGGCCGGGCGCTGGCGCGCCAGCCGCAGCTCTTTTTGTTTGACGAGCCGCTGTCCAACCTGGACGCCAAGCTGCGCGTCGAAATGCGCGCCGAAATCAAGCGCCTGCACCATGTCTCCGGCATCACCAGTGTGTATGTCACGCACGACCAGATTGAAGCCATGACGCTGGGCAGCCGCATTGCGGTGATGAAGGACGGGATCCTGCAACAAATCGGCACACCTGACGAGATTTACAGCACACCCGCCAATACCTATGTGGCTGGCTTCATCGGCTCGCCCACCATGAACTTCATTCAAGGTGCTGTCGAAGGCAGCGGCGATAGCGCAAAGTTTGTGTTTGCCGGTGGTGCTCTTGACCTGCCAGCGCCGCGCAGCGGCGAGGTCATGCTGGGCCAGCGCCCTGAACATATTCACCTGAGTGACGACGCACAGTGGCGGGGTGAGGTGAGTCTGGTGGAGCCCACCGGTGCGGATACCTATGTGGTGGTGAAAACGCGGGTCGGTGTGATTACGGTGCGCGCTGCTGCTAATACGAAATTGACGGTGGGCCAGCAGATCGGCCTGTCGGTGAGTTCAAGGCACAACAACTGGTTTGATAACAGCAGTGGTGTGCGGCTTTCCTGATAGCTGTCTGAGCGCTCAGGCCTTGCGATTGAGCAGCGCGCCCTTCTGAAAAATATCCAGTGCCTTGCTGATCTCTATCGCAGCCTCGGAGGGAAACTGCCAAAGCACGTCCTTGGTACTTTGGTCACTCACCACAATCAAAGAGCGGCCACTGGTTTGATCAATGGTGAACTGTAATTCGGGTGATATCGCCGAGACCTTGGCTTGAATGGAGCTGACAGCGGCGTGCAACTCCTGTGAACTTGGTGTCGCAGGTACCCCTGCATTGCCAGACCTCTTAGATCCTGTGACCGGGGGTGACGAGGCGGCCGTCGAACTAGGAGTAACCGGTTCCGGTGCAGAAGAGCCGCCGCTTGGACTGGAGGGAAGCAGCCCAGGGGTGCTACCTAGGGATGTGATGTTGCTCATGATGAGTTCACCTTTTTTTTCCGTAAGTAGCGCGTTCCACCCCAGCGGGTGAAGACGTCACTCGCTCTTGCCTGCTGATTGAAATATGAATGATAGACATGGTGCCAGCCTCTTTGTGTCGCAACTCGACATAGTTCTTATCGGCACCTGGGTTTCTAAATTAAATGAAAAGTGAGAAAAACAGGTTAATTTTGCATTGTGAAATTTTTGAGATTTGCCAACACCACTTTTCAAGAATGTCCTTATGCCTTGGATTGGCGCTGGAAGTCCACCATGAAGTTCGCGAGCTTCTCGACGGCAGCCAGCGTCAAGCCGTTGTACAAGGAAGCGCGTACCCCGCCTACTGCACGATGCCCGGCTAAGCCGGAAAAGCCAGCCGCTGTGGCTTGTTCGTGAAAACGCTGCTCTGCTTCCGGTGAACGTACGTTGAAGCTGACGTTCATGAGCGAACGGTCTGAAACCGCTGCACGACCGCTATAGAACCCCATGCTGGAGTCCAGCACCTCATAAAGCAGCGAAGCCTTGCGCCGGTTCATGGCGTCCATATTTGCCAGGCCGCCGACATCGTTAAGCAGCCAACGCGTTACCAGCAAGATGACGTAGATGGAAAAAACCGGTGGTGTATTGAGGTTGGATTGCGCCTTGATATGTTCGCGGTAGTCCAGAAATGGCGGCAGATCCCTGGACATATTTTTGAGCAGAGCATCGCGCACCACAACCACCGTGACCCCGGCGGGCCCGATATTTTTCTGCGCGTGAGCGTAAATCAGGTCAAACCGGTCTGCCTCGCAGGGTTTCGATAAGAAATCGGACGACATGTCACACACCCGCGGCACGTCGTTGCGACCCAGTACGCGTTGGAATTGCAAGCCCTCTACGGTTTCGTTGGACACGTAATGCAGGTAGGGTGCATCGGGTGAGTGCGCTAATTCATGATCCTGAGGCAGTCGGCTGAAGCCATCGGCCTCTCCGCTCCAAACCACCCGCACCGGGCCCTCGCGCTGCGCCTGGGGGATGACTTTGCCACTCCAATATCCTGTTTGTACATACTCTGCGGAATGGGTTTTTCCACGCAGTAGCGCCATGGGAACCATTGAAAACTGCTGCGTAGCTCCGCCCTGCAAAAGCACAATGGAATATCCATCCGGAAGTTGAAGCAGCGTGCGAATATTGGCCTCCACCTCTTCAACCACGCTTGCAAACCAGTCAGAGCGGTGGCTGATGCCTAGTACAGACAGGCCCATGCCCGGCACTTCCAGGATTGCCTGCTGTACTTGCTGAAGCACGCTTTCCGGCAAGGCGCCAGGGCCACCGGAGAAATTAAGCGCGTTGCTGGGTTTCATGGGCTGTAAGGCTGAGGAGGTAATTTCGTAGCGCATGGTGCACCTTTTTCATGTGAACTTTTTTGAACGGGAACTGACTCTCTAAATCCATGGCGTGTATCACCATCGAATGATCAACCTCAAAGATCAATAACTGCCCATCGGGCAACTCGGCGCAGTCAATGCAGACATAGTCAAGCCCCGTGCGCTCGTAAATGGCCTGCAGCGCTATGGCGTGGCGTTTGGCAAATTCGTCGAAGGCAATCATGAAAGCTGACTCTTCGGCGCGCTTCCAGGCTTCCTCGTACATTCCTGCATTGATGTAATGCACCATCCAGTCCGACGACACCGCCATGTGGCACACAAAAGGCGCTCCGTTGACCAATGCCACGCGGATCTTGCGGAAATAACCATCTGCATGGCGATAGTCAACGAACGGGGCAATGAAGAATTCAGCGTCATCAATGCGCTGCAGGTACGAAGCCAATGCCTCGACGCTGGTGACCAGCTCCAGATTGATGCCGGCCTGTGAATTGATGGGGCGAACGATGACCGGAAAATCAAAAGCAGCAACCAGATCCACCAAGCTTCGTTGACCATTTGCAACTTCACCCAGCTGCAAGCGTGGAAATCGCAGTGTCGGTGGAATGCGCAAGCCGGGTACATCACGCAGCACAGCGCTCGCCGCGGCACGGTCAGTACGGAGAATTTGCGTAGGAGTATTGATGACGGGCTTTGGCCAGTGCATCAGGGTTTGCGTCAACTGGTGCAGCAGGGCAACCGTTTCGCTCGACACGCCGATGCCCACCATGAGCACGTCATGTTCAGGAAACTGCAGATGTTCTTTCCCTTGTGTCGCCAGCTCTGAGAGCGTAGAAGAATCTACATAGTGAAATATCAGATCCAAGTCACTGGACTCCAGCAGACAGTCCAGCGGGGTATTGGCGGACAAGTCCCCTTCAGCCATCAACACCAATATTCGAACCGGTGCGGGTCCTGTTGTAGAAGGCAAGTAATAAGTTTGTTGCAACGCAAGTGCCTGGCGTTGAAGTGCCATACCCGCCTCACGCCTGCCCATGCACTGCGTGGCGATGGCCAGATTCATCAAATGATTCGCATCATTCGGCGTAGCCATTGCCTGCTCCAACAACTCCAACCCGTAGGCCTGCAGATCCATTCCTGCAATAGAGCGTCGTAGAAATGGGGCCAGCCCCAAATAGCGGCTCGCAACATTGTCGTTTTGGCGGGGCATGGTTAGTATTTTTCCCATCGGGGCACAGACATCTTTGTAAGTGTCGTGCAATGCCACCCGTTTAAGCCCAACAAAAGCACGGTTCAACACGCCTTGTTTTGACGCTTGCAGGCGCCTGCCCACCGGTAGGCGATTGGTATATGGCCAGGCGCTCTGAATAGAACTACGAGACTTGTGGCAATTTCAGACTGACTTTTAAACCCTGCGGCGCAATGCGCTGAACCACCGCACTACCTTTGTGCCGCAGCGCAATCTCCGCCACGATAGCCAGACCGAGTCCACAGCCGCCCGGTAGTTCGCTGGCGCGCCAGAAGCGCTCAAACACATGCGCGGTGTCGGATTCACTCAGGCCGGGGCCGTTGTCTTCCACTTCCAGCACATGGAAGCCTTCCGAATGCGAGGCGCGCAGTGTGACGGTGCTGCCGCGTCCCGCATAGCGCAGGGCGTTGTCGATCAGGTTGCTCAAGGCCTCGCGCAGCAGCAGTTTGTCGGCAGCTACGGGCAGCGTATCCAGGCCTTCAAAACCCAGGTCCACGCCTGCTGCCACTGCGCGCGGCGTCCACTCACGCGCCACATCGCGTGCCAAGGCGGCTGCGTCCAGCGGCAGCAAGGCCACTTCGGCCTCAGTTCGGGCCAGCGACAACAGTTGATGCACCAGATGCGCACTGCGTACGGCGCCCGTGTGTACCTTGTTCAAACGATCCCGCAACGCCGCGGGGTCACTTTCCTGCATGGCCAGTTCGGTCTGGCTGATAAGTCCCGCCAGCGGTGTGCGTAATTGATGGGCGGCGTCATTGAGAAAGCGTTTTTCCTGACTCAGGCTGCGACCCAAAGTGGTGAGAAGCTGATTGAGCGTGGCGGCGATGGAGTGGACTTCTTGCGGCGCCTGGGTGTGCTCATTGGCAGTGAGCGACGCTGCACTGCGATTGGCCAGTTGGACCTCTAACCTTTGCAACGGCTGCAGTCCCCTAACGATACCCGCATACACCAGAAAGCTCAGCACTGCGCCCAGCAGCAACAGCGGAATGAGCACATCGCGCACCAATTCGCGGGCGATGGTTTGCTGCAGCGCCAGACTTTTGGCCACCTGCACTCGCAGGCGTTGTGGCGTCGGGCCATCGCCAAAGGCCACGTCCACCGAGGCCACGCGCATCGACTTTTTGTCGACCGCAGCTTCATAGAGAACCGGTTCGTTGTAGCTGAGAAAAACGTCTTCCGGCGGTCCGGGTAACTTGCCGTTGCCCAGCAAAAAGCTTCCCGGCGGGGACGACACCATATAGGTCACGCGGTCCTGTGGATCCTGCTCGATGATGTCTTGCGCTGCGCGCGGAAAGTCCACCAACAGTCCCGAGCCCAGCGGTTTGACTTGACGCGAAAGAGCGCGTACCGACTGGGTGAGCGACTGGTCAATTGCCTTTTCCGCATAGACCATGGCCAGGCGAAATGCCAGCACGCCGCCCATCAGCCACAAGACTAGTTGCGGCAACAAGAGCCACAGCAGCAACTGCCGCTTGAGCGACAGACCCGGGAGGTTTTTAGGTGCCACTGGTTTCCAGCATGTAACCCAGTCCCCGCACGTTGCGGATACTCAATCCCGAGTCCTGCAACTTGCGCCGGATGCGATGTACATACACCTCCAAAGCGTTGGAGCCGCCCGCACCTTCGGCTGGAGCGGACTGCCAAACGCCCAGTACATCGTCGCGGCTCACTACCTGGCCCATATTGCTGACCAAGAGCGTGAGCAACGACCACTCGCGGTGGGTGAGTTCCATCGCTTCGTCGTCCAGCCACGCCATGGGGAGCCTAGGGTCCAGACGCAACCGGTGCGCCGCGCTGCTTTGCACTTCCAGCGTGCCGGCAAAAGCGGGCAGGCGGGAACGTCGCAGCATGGCCTGCAGGCGCGCCAGCAACTCGTTCATGTTGAAGGGTTTGGTGAGGTAATCATCCGCCCCGGCGTTGAGACCCTGCACCCGGTCTTCCACGCCATCGCGGGCGGTGAGTATGAGCACCGGCAGCGCCGCGAGCCGCTGGCGAATCCAGCGCAGCACGGTAAAGCCGTCAATCACCGGCAAACCCAAATCAAGAATGACTGCGTCAAACCGCGTGGACTCCAGCAGCGATTGCGCCTGCGCACCGTCACTGGCGCTGGTGACCGTGTGGCCGGCATGGCTGAGCTGTGCGCTCAGGCCATCGCGCAGGAGTTCGTCGTCTTCAACGATGAGCAGGTGGGGCATAGTCCGGTAAGGATATCAGCGCGGCAACCCGTGCGCTACGCACGGCGTCGCCAATGGCGGGGCCTTTCAAACCTTGTGCAATGGCGGCAGCGGCCACGCTGTCGGTGGTCACGCCCATCACGCACTTCAGGGCTTGCGACAAGCGTGGGCGTTGCGGGTAGGGCTTGTCATGCAGACCCAGGCGACCGCGTGCGTCGCATTCACAGGCCAGGAGCGCATCATCAAACCGCTGCGGCTTGCGGATGGCGTCGCAGCGTTCCAGCAGGCGCACCACGGCGGCGGCATTGAGGTCGCCACTGCGGTGGATGTTTCCGTGCTCACGTGCGACGACGTCTGCCAGTTCGGCACAGTCCTGTGGCACGCGCAGGCGTTTGCACAAGGCATCCAGCAATTTGGCGCTGCGGCCTTCGTGGCCGATGTGGCGGGGCAGTGCATCGGCTGGCGTGGTGCCCTTGCCCAGGTCGTGCGTCAGGCAGGCAAAAAGCGTGGGCAAGTTGGCAGCAAGCTGTGCGGCCATGTCCAGCACCATCATGACGTGTACGCCGGTATCAATCTCGGGATGGTGTTCGGCGCTTTGTGGCACTCCCCAAAGTCGATTGACCTCTGGCAGCAGCCGCTCCAGCGCGCCACAGTCGCGCAGCACTGCAAACATGCGCGAGGGGCGCTGCTCCATCAAACCCTTTGCCAACTCCTGCCACACGCGCTCCGGCACCAAATGGTCCACTTCACCCATCTGCACCATGTCTTTCATCAGCGCCAGCGTTTCCGGGGCCACGGTGAAATCTGCAAAACGCGCTGCAAAGCGTGCAATGCGCAGAATGCGCACCGGATCTTCGGCAAAAGCCGCTGTTACGTGGCGCAGCACTTTGCGATCGATATCCGCACGCCCGCCGAATGGATCGACCAAGGCGGCTGCATCAAAACGTCCATCCGCTGCCAATGCTGCCTGTGGCAACGCTATCGCGTTGATGGTCAGGTCGCGCCGGCCCAGGTCCTCTTGCAGCGTCACGCCGGGGTCGGCGTGTACGGCAAAACCCTTGTAGCCCGGCGCCGTCTTGCGTTCGGTTCTGGCCAGTGCGTACTCTTCTTTGGAGCGCGGGTTCAGGAACACCGGAAAGTCGCGACCTACTTGCAGGTAGCCCACTTTCAATAGGCTATCAGGCGTGGCACCGACCACCACCCAGTCCCGGTCGTGCATGGGCAGGCCCATGAGTGCATCGCGCACGGCGCCGCCGACCAAGTAGGTTTGCATGGGTGGGTATGAAAGTTAGCGCTTCAGGCGGAAGGGCTCTTCAAAGTCGCGGAAGTCGTTTTCCGCGAGCGCATCGTCGATCCACGCCTTCACGCCGGGCAGGGCGCAGACGCGCTGCACATAGGCGCTAATGGCGGGCGGTACCGGAAGGGCATAGGTTTTCAGGCGCATACACACCGGTGCAAAGTAGGCATCGGTAATGGTGAATTCGCCAAACAGCATCGGGCCGCCATGCTCATTCAAAAGCGCAGTCCACATGTCCACCAGACGCGCCACATCACTGCGCACGGCGCCCTTGTCGCGCCAGATCAGGGCACCTACTTCTGGCAGCGACGCTTCGATATTCATGGGGCAGTTGCCACGCAGTCCTGTAAAGCCGCTGTGCATTTCAGCGC
This sequence comes from Comamonadaceae bacterium, assembly GCA_947373605.1. Classification (GTDB taxonomy): domain Bacteria; phylum Pseudomonadota; class Gammaproteobacteria; order Burkholderiales; family Burkholderiaceae_C; genus Allorhodoferax. The sequence goes on along the minus strand of CANBYM010000133.1, from coordinate 2,706 downwards.
ATACGCTACGTGCGCGGGCACGGGCTTTTGCGTTCTTGGGCCACAGGTTCTTGCCGGGGTTCTGTTCTGCCACGTATTCAGCAATGGCCAGTGTGTCCCATACCGTCAGGTCACCGTCCACCAGCACCGGCACTTTGGAAACCGGCGTGACGCCCGCCAGGGTCTTACGGAAGTCGGAGCCGGCATCAAACGAGTCGAAGCGAACTTTGACTTCTTCAAACGCGATGCCGGCTTGCTTCAAGAGCACCCAGGGACGCATGGACCAGGAGGAATAGTTTTTGTTACCGATAAACAGCTTTTGCATACAGAGTCCTTTTTAGGTTTGTTATGGGAATCAGGGTAATTCGATGCTGGTGTCAGGCGTTGCGCCATCGCGCGGGCCCACCACGCCCAACCGCGCTTTGAGCGACTGGGGCTGGCCGGTAATCAGCGCTGCGTAATTGGTAGTGTTGGACAAGACTTTTTTGACGTAATCGCGGGTCTCGTTAAACGGAATGTTCTCAGCCCAGATGGCCGCTTCCACCGTAGGTGCGCCGGTTTGCCCGCGCCAGATGCGGGGTCGGCCGGGGCCTGCGTTGTAGGCCGCCGCCGCCATGGGCATGGAGCCGTTAAAGCTGTCCAACACCAGCTTGAGGTAGCCGGTGCCTATGGCGATGTTGGTGTCGCGATCCGTGAGCTGGCCGGCGGTGAAATCGGTCATGCCGATTTTCTTGGCGGTCCAGCGAGCGGTAGCAGGCATAACCTGCATCAGGCCCGCAGCGCCCACGCCGGACTTGGCATCCATGATGAAGCGACTTTCCTGGCGGATCAGGCCGTACACATAGGCCGGGTCCAGGCCGATTTGCTTGGTACGTGCCAGTACGGCGCCCTTAAACGGCATGGGGAAGCGTTGCTCCATGTCGATCAGATTCTTCGTGCGGTCGCTGCTGTTGATGCAGCGGTCCCACACATCGGCTTTGCAGGCCATGTCAGCAGCAGCCAGCATGGCGCGGTCATCGAGCCCGCCTTTGACGTGCAGGTTGGTTGTGTAATTCCACTCGCGAACACCTTCAGGGCGCAGGCCGATACGAATGGCGTAAATGGCGCGCTGCAATCCGGGGTTCTGGCGCGCGGCCTCAATCTCTTCTGCGCTTAGAGGGGCGGGGCGCTCCGGTGCAACAATTTTCTGGCCAATCTCCTCCAGCGCCAGCTGCTCATAAAAACCGCGCACGCTGCCGATTCCCTCCAGCATGCGCGTGGCTTCTGAACGGCTGGCCTCGCTCGCGGCCAGCGCAAGGAGCGAACGGGCGTACCAATACGTCCAGATCGGTTCGGCGCGGGTGTTGGCAGGCATGGCGGCAATGGCGTCCTGCACCTGCTTCCATTTGCCAAATCGCAGGGCAGCGCGCACTGCCCAGCCAAGGTGGTCTTCATGCATCTGCGCAAAGTTGCCGTTGGCAAAGTAGGCGGGCGCGTCGTCGGACAGTTTTTGTGCAGAGCGCTTGCCGATCACGCCCCAGATCCAACTGCGCTCCTCCTGGGTCAGCTGCGCCTTCCAGCGCAAGTGATTCACTTCTTGTGCGGCCTCCGCCGGGTCCAGATAGGCCTGACGAATGATGGCCAGCGACACCAGTTCGCGGGTTTGGGGCCTCAGGGCGGTAATTTTGTCGTTGAGGTATTTGCCGGGGTTGAGGTAGATGTTGTTGATGGTCTTGACCCAGTCGGTATTGAGCAAGCCAACCGCCTGCGTCGCCACCCGCAGCTTGTCGGACTCCATGCCCAGACGCGCGCGCACCCAAGCCGTTTGGGCGGGCATGGATTTATCCTTCAACACGGCATCCGCGGCGGCCGCACAACCCTCGTCGGCGTCTTTGAGCGACAGCCAGTAATCACTCACTTGCGCCGCCACATCGGCATTGGCCAAAGTGCGTTCCGCCAGCAATGCGTAGCAGCGTACCGATTTGTCGTCGCCCATGCGGTACTTTGCGTACTCGCGGTTAAACGAAGCCCAGTCACCATTGCGCCCGTGCTTAAGTAGCAGTTCAGCGCGCAGTTTGTCTTCTTGATAACTGCCGCTGTAGCGGTTGAAAAAATCCTGCAGTTCGGTGGGGCCGGCTTCGTCCAGACGCGCGGAGAGGTCCCAATACGCCGCCCAGGGTTCAAGCACATAACCCCGCACTTGAGGAGCCAGACTGATGAGTTTTTTGCGGTCACGCACCTTATAGGCCTGCGCCATATCGGTGATGATTTCGTCATACCGCGCGTTGTCGCGGCCTTGGGCCTGGACCTGTAAAACGGCCACGAAAGAGAGTGACGCCCCAGTAACTGCCGCGCATAGTGAGGCAGATAAGGATGTCAGAATAGATGAAAACTGCATGTGAGGATTATGGACAACCCTGACCAACAAAAAGCGATGGACAAGAAAGCACTGCGCAAGTCCCTGATTGACTTGCGCAACAGCTTGCCCGACCGTCTGGAGCGTGCTGACCTTTTGCAGCGGACCATGCGCATCTGGCTGGTGGGGCGACCCGATACCGTGATCGGCGCGTACTGGCCCATTAAGGGCGAATTTGACCCCTTGCCCGCCTTGCACCGCTGGAAAGAAGATGGCGAGCTGCTGGATCAGCCCCAGCGCCGTCGTATCGGCCTGCCGGTGGTCAACAAGGAGGATAAAACCATGACCTTCCATGCCTGGTACCCGGGCTGCCCCATGGAAGAAGATGCCTA
>CANBYM010000132.1 GCA_947373605.1 Comamonadaceae bacterium | reverse complement strand
CCTGTGTGGGCGCGCGAACAGATTGGCGTGCAACGCGGGCATAGGCTCAAAGCTCCATCTCAACCAAGGAAACACACGCCATGAACAAAGACCAAATCAAAGGTACCGCCAAAGACCTGACCGGCAAAGTGCAGGAAGCCGCCGGAAAGGTTGTGGGCAGCAAAGAACAACAGGCCAAAGGCATTCAAAAGCAAGTGGTCGGTAGCGCAGAGAAGGCCATTGGCGATGCCAAGCAAAGCGTGAAACACGCCATGGCCTCCGGAAAGCAGGTCACTAAGCAGCGATAAATTTAGATCAATCAGACCGCCGGATCGCGAATCTCCCAGCGCACGGCGTCAATCTTCTGCAGTAACTCCGGCGGCAAGGTAGTACCCAACGCGTCGATGTCTTCGTCCAGTTGGGCCACCGAAGTCACACCGATGATGGTGCTGGCCACCTGCCACTTGGTATAGCAAAAGGCCAGTGCCATTTGGGTCGGCGTAAAGCCGTACTCCTTGGCCAGTGCGTTGTATCGGCGCGCTGCGGCCAGCGAGTCCGGGCGTCCCCAACGCTGCTTACGCACCGACTCGTAGGAAGAAATGCGTGCACCCACCGGCGCACCCGGCCCGGTAATGCCCGAGGCGTCGTACTTGCCGGTCAACAAACCAAAGCCCAGTGGCGAGTAGGCCAAGAGCGACACGCCCAGACGATGCATGGTTTCGTCCAACCCGGTTTCCAAGCAGCGGTTGATCAGGCAATAAACGTTTTGCACCGTCGCAACACGCGGCAGGCCGTACTGTTCCGCCACACGCACAAACTCATGCACGCCATAGGGCGTTTCGTTGGACAGGCCGATAGCGCGCACCTTGCCGGCCTTGACCAGCGTTTGCAGGGCTTCGAGTTGCGCATGCATACTGGTAAGCGCCGCATTGTCTTTGCTCGGGTCGTAATACATATTGCCGAACATCGGCACGTTACGGGTCGGCCAGTGCAGCTGGTACAGGTCGATAACGTCAGTTTTCAGGCGCTTGAGGCTGCCTTCGCAAGCGGCGATGATGTCGGCGCCCGTCAGGTCGGGGCTGCCATTGCGAATCCAGTTCATGCCGCGCGAAGGGCCGCACACTTTGGTTGCAATGAGCAGCTTGTCGCGGGCACCAGGGTTCTTCTCCAGCCAGTTACCGACAATTTTTTCGGTGGTCTGGAAGGTTTCTGCCTTGGGCGGAACAGCATACATTTCCGCCGTATCGATAAAGTTCACGCCACGCTCCAACGAGCGGCTCAGGATACTGTGGCTATTGGCCTCATTAACTTGTTCGCCAAAGGTCATGGTGCCCAGGCAGATGGGAGTAACGTGGAGATCGCTAGTGCCGAGTTGGATTTTGTTCATGGGTTTGAGTGTACTAATGGAACATTAATCTTGCAGAGGGATCAACTTTGCATTGCATCGCCCGCGGCGTCCCGCGCCCGGGCCTCTTCCTGCAGACGCAAAACGCGCCGCTGCACTTTGCCGGTGGTGGTCATGGGTAGCGCGTCGACAAACTCTATTTCTTTGGGGTATTCATAAGGCGCCAGAAGTCCTTTGACGTGTGCCTGCAACTCCAGCGTGAGGCTGGCGTGCAGTTCCCGCACATTGCCGCCTGCCGCACCCAGCGCATCCGGCGCAATCACAACATATGCTTTCACCAAAGTGCCGCGCTCGGCATCAGGTTTGGGCACTACGGCGGCGTTGGCAACTGCCGGATGTTTGACCAGACAGTTTTCAATTTCGCCCGGGCCGATGCGGTAACCGGCGGACTTGAACACGTCGTCGGAGCGGCCCTGGTACCAAAGGTAGCCATCGGCATCACATATCGCCAAATCGCCGGTGCGACACCAGTCATCGGCGCCGGCAGCACCGGTGAATTTGTCACGCGTAGCCGCCTCGTTTTTCCAATAGCCTAAAGAGAAAATCGGGTCCGGCTGACCGTGGATGTCGAAGCGGTTTAGTGCAACATCACCCGCCACGCCGCTGGGGCATTCATTGCCCATCTCGTCGATCACCGCCACACGGTGTCCGGGATATCCCATACCCATGCTGCCAGGCTTGGGGGGCCAGTGAATGCTGCAATTGCCAACGATGTAGTTGATCTCGGTCTGCCCGAACATCTCGTTGGGGGTGACGCCCATTTGCTGCTCGCAATACGCGAACACCGCATCGCCCATTGCCTCGCCCGCGCTCATGCATGCCTGCAGGCGCAGTCCGAACTGCGCCTGCACCGTCGTGGCTTGACTACCCGGATACGCTTTCATCATGGCCTTGATGGCGGTGGGAAACAAAAAGGTATGCGTCACACTGCACTTGCCCATCAGCTCCAGCGCCAACTGTGGCGTGAAGCGGCCCGCGAAAGCAATGATGGTGCAACCTAAATACAGCGTGGGCAGCAGCGCGTCCATCAGCCCGCCGGTCCAGGCCCAGTCCGCCGGGGACCAGAACACCGCATCGGACGACGCGTTGGCCTTAGCGTCGAAACCGAACCAGTTCTGACTGCAGACAAAACCCGTCAAGTTTCCGATCAAGGCGCGGTGCGGAATGAGCGCCCCTTTGGGGTTGCCCGTGGTACCGCTGGTGTAAATCAACACAGCGGGGTCCTGCGCTTTAGTCTTTACCCACTGGAACACATTGCTCTCCGAACCCAGCAGCAAACCGTAGTTCATGTCGGCGCGACCCTGCGTCGCATCGGTGCTGCCAACGCCGATAACCGAGCGCAAGTCCGTGCAAGTGGCACGGGCGGATTGCAAGTGGTCTAGCGCCGACGCGTCGGCAATGGCGACCACCGCCTCACTGTTTTGCAAGCGATATTCCAGCGCCTCGGGTCCGAACAACATCGACAGCGGCATGGCAACCGCCCCCATTTGCAGCACGGCGATATAGGCCACGGCCGTCTCAAAGCGCTGCGGCATGACAATGGCCACGCGGTCTCCGCGCTGAACACCCTGCGCCTGCAGCGCGTTGGACAGGCGGTTCGCCTTTTCCTGCAGTTGTGCGTAGGTGTACGCCTGGGCTTTAGCGCCCGGTGTGTACACGCTTATGGCCGTGCGTTTGGCCGTTTTGGTCTGCGCGGCCCAGCGTACGCTGCAGGCTTGCGCCATGTTGAAGAACTCCGGCACATGCCAGCGAAAATTGCTGTGCAAATTTGTGTAACCCAGCGACACGTCAGTACTCCTTATGATTGCCCGAATGTACCAAGTCAAAAAGACCTCACGCAGCGAATTCATTCCCATCCGCAACACCATCTACCATGTTCAGCTCTGGGGCAAACCCGCCGCGGACAAGACGCCGCTGGTTCTGGTGCATGGCTGGATGGACGTGGCAGCCAGTTACCAGTTTGTGGTGGACGCGCTGGCCGAAGACCACTTTGTGATTGCGCCGGACTGGCGCGGTTACGGGCAGACGCCCAGCGCGGGCGCTGACAATTTCTGGTTTCCAGACTATTTGGCGGACCTGGACTTCCTGCTGGACCACTACGCACCGGGTCAAAGCGTTAATTTGGTCGGCCACAGCATGGGCGGCAATGTAGTCATGCTGTATGCCGGAGTGCGCCCCGAGCGCATTCGCCGCCTTGTCAATTTGGAAGGCTTCGGCATGCCCGCCACCATACCCGCGCAAGCGCCGGGGCGCTATGCCAGATGGATGGACGAACTCAAAAGACTTCATCAGGGTGAGTTAACAATGCACAGTTACGACAGTCTGGACGGCGTAGCCCGTCGCCTGATGAAAACCAACCCGCGCCTGCCGCAGGACAAAGCCGACTGGCTGGCGCGCCGTTGGGCTGCGCCCAATGAACAGGGGCAGTGGGTGGTTCAGGGCGACCCGGCGCACAAGATCAGCAACGCGCAGTTGTACCGGGTGGACGAGGTGCACGAAATCTACAAGCGCATTACCGCACCGGTGCTGGCGGTAGAGGCTTCTGACAATAGTCTGGACCTGTGGTGGAAAGGTACATTTACATTGGAGCAGTACCACGAGCGCATCAAGGCGGTGCCCGATGTGCGCGTCACGCGGGTCGAAAATGCCGGGCACATGATGCACCACGATCAGCCCGAGGTTTTGGCGGGAATGATTGAGGACTTTCTCCGTGAGAAAATAGCGCCTTAATCCCTCCGGATTCCCCGACAAATCACCAGGACTAGAAAAATGGACGTAGAACGTATCAACCTCATTGGCACCACACTCGCTGACTTGAGCGCCCGCACGCTTGAGCTCCGGGGGTATCTTTGACTACGATGCCAAATCAGAACGCCTTCGCACCGTTAACGCTTCGCTAGAAGACCCCACCGTCTGGAACGACCCCAAGCGGGCGCAGGAGCTGGGCAAAGAGAAAAAAATGCTGGACGGCGTGGTGGTCACGCTCAACGACTTGGAACGTGATCTCTCCGACAACAGCGAGTTGTATGAGATGAGCAAAGAGGACAGCGATGAAGCAGGCCTTGTTACTATCGAAGGCGAAACGGCCAAGCTTGGTGAAATCATCCAGGGTCTGGAATTTCGCCGCATGTTCAACAACCCGGCAGACCCCTTGCCTTGCTTTCTGGATATACAGGCCGGTGCGGGCGGTACCGAGGCGTGCGACTGGGCCAGCATGTTGTTGCGCCAGTACCTGCGCTATGCGGAGCGTAAGGGATTCACATCCAACGTAGAAGACCTGACCGACGGCGACACAGCAGGCATCAAAAGCGCCACCATCAAGATCGAAGGTGAATATGCCTTTGGCCTGCTGCGGACGGAAACCGGTGTGCACCGTCTGGTACGCAAATCACCATTCGATTCCTCCGGCGGGCGCCATACTTCGTTTGCCAGCGTGTTCGTGTACCCTGAGATTGATGACTCGATCGAGATTGACATCAATCCTGCCGACGTACGCGTGGACACCTTCCGCGCAAGCGGCGCCGGTGGTCAACACATTAACAAGACCGACTCTGCGGTACGCCTCACCCACATGCCAACAGGCATCGTGGTGCAGTGCCAGGACGGACGCAGCCAGCACAGCAACCGCGACGTCGCCTGGAAGCGTCTGCGCAGTCGCTTGTACGACTTTGAAATGCGCAAGCGCCAGGAAGAACAGCAAAAGCTCGAAGACACCAAAACCGACGTAGGCTGGGGCCACCAGATTCGCAGCTATGTGCTGGACAACAGCCGCATCAAAGACCTGCGTACTAACGTTGAAGTGAGTGCCACACAAAAAGTGTTGGACGGTGACCTCGACGTATTTATTGAAGCCTCGCTCAAGCAAGGTGTGTGAGGGCAATGCGCAACTGCGTTTGTCACGATTATGAAATTTGAATTTCTGGAGAAATGCCATGTTGTTACTGCGTGAAGGCCAACCGGCTACGGTGATCCACCGCGGGGACTACACCGCCCCCGCCTTCTGGATCGATACTGTCGATCTGTGCTTCGATCTGGACCCCGTAAAAACGCGCGTGCTCAACAAGATGACGCTGCGTCGCAACCCTGATGTACCACCGCAGGCGCTGCGTCTGGACGGTGAAGAACTTAATCTGGCGCGCGTGCTGGTCAACGGCCAAGGCACTTCGTTCAAGATGGATGGCGACAAACTGGTGCTGGAAAACCTGCCCGAAGGCAACGAGCCGTTTGCACTGGAAATTTTTACCACCTGCAACCCTGCCAAAAACACCAAGCTCATGGGCTTGTATGTGAGCAACGATTCATTCTTTACACAGTGCGAGGCCGAGGGCTTCCGGCGCATCACCTACTTCCTGGACCGCCCGGACGTGATGGCCAGCTACACCGTCACCCTGCGCGCCGACAAAGCCAAATTTCCAGTACTCCTGTCCAACGGCAATCTGGTTGACCACGGCGCGCTGGAAGACGGCCCGAACGGCGAAAAGCGCCACTTTGCAAAATGGGTGGACCCGCACAAAAAGCCTTGCTACCTGTTTGCGCTAGTAGCCGGTGAACTGGTGAGCCGCGAGCAGCGCATCACTTCGCGCGCCGGCAAAGACCACTTGCTGCAGGTCTATGTGCGCCCCGGCGATCTGGACAAGACGGAACACGCCATGAACTCCCTGATGGCATCCGTAGCCTGGGACGAAGCGCGCTTTGGCCTGCCGCTGGATTTGGAACGCTTCATGATTGTGGCCACCAGCGACTTCAATATGGGCGCAATGGAAAACAAGGGCCTAAACGTTTTCAACACCAAGTATGTGCTGGCGAATCAGGCTACCGCCACCGATGTGGATTACGCCAATATCGAGAGCGTGGTGGGCCATGAGTATTTTCACAACTGGACCGGCAACCGCATTACCTGCCGCGACTGGTTTCAGCTTTCACTCAAAGAAGGTCTGACGGTTTTCCGCGATCAGGAATTCAGCCAGGACCTGTGTGCTGAACCTTCAGCCCGCGCCGTCAAACGCATTGAGGATGTACGCGTATTGCGCACCGCGCAGTTCCCCGAGGACGCCGGCCCCATGGCCCATCCGGTGCGGCCCGACAGCTATATTGAGATCAACAACTTCTACACCCTGACCATTTATGAAAAAGGTGCTGAGGTGGTGCGCATGATGCAAACGCTGGCGGGCGTTGCGGAGCAAGGCATCTCCGGGCGCGCAGGTTTTGCGCGCGGCATGAAGCTGTACTTTGAGCGCTTTGATGGTCAGGCCGTGACCTGTGACGACTTTGCGCAAAGCATTGCCGAGGCCAACCCGAATTCGCCATTGCAGAAGCTGCTGCCGCAATTCAAACGCTGGTACAGCCAAGCGGGCACGCCGCGCCTGAGCGCCAACGGTGAGTACAACGCCGAGGCACGCACCTACACGCTGCGCTTTGCGCAAAGCTGCGCCCCTACGCCAGGACAAGACAAAAAAGAAGCACTGGTCATTCCGATCAACATCGGCCTGCTCAGTGCTGCCAACGGTGTAAGGTTGCCGGTGAAAGCGCATGGCGGCGAACTGAACCCAAGCGGCACTTATTTGTTTGTAATGACCGCTAACAACGAGTCAGTTACCTTCATCAACGTGGATGAAGAACCTGTGCCATCTATCCTGCGCAGCTTTTCTGCGCCGGTGGTGCTAGAGTTTGACTACAGCGATGCGCAACTGCTCACCCTGTTGGCCCATGACACCGACCCGTTCAACCGCTGGGAGGCGGGCCAGCGCTTGGGATTGCGTAGTGCCATTGCAGCCATCCAAAGCACGGAGCCGGGCACGCCCGCTCTCAACACTGCGTTTGTTGACGCCATGCGCAGCGTGCTGCGCCATGCCACTTTGGATGCTGCATTCAAGGAGCTGGTGCTGACTTTGCCTTCAGAGACCTATATCGCAGAACAGCTGGATGTGGTGGACCCGCAGCGCATTCATGCTGTGCGCGAAAGCATGCGTTTGCAGCTGGCGATTGCATTGCAAAGCGACTGGGAATGGGCTTTTGCCGAGCACCAGGACAACGGTGCTTACACGCCAGACCCGGTATCCAGCGGCCGCCGTGCGCTGGCCGGTTTGGCGCTGAATTTTTTATGCCTTGCAGCAGTGCAATCGGGTGACGCAGTGTGGCCGGGCAAGTCGCTGCAGCGTTTTAAAGACGCCGGCAACATGACCGATCGCTTCAACGCCTTGCAAGCACTGGTAAGCAGCGGCCACCCGCATGCCACTGCAGCATTGGCACGTTTTCACAGCCTGTTTAAAGATGAGGCGCTGGTGCTGGACAAATGGTTTGCATTGCAAGCCGGTGCGCCGGATCGTGGTGGCAACATATTGAGCGCAGTGCGCCAGTTGATCACTCACCCCGACTTCAACCTGCGCAACCCAAACCGGGCGCGCAGCGTGGTCTTTAGCTATTGCAGCGCTAACCCCGGAGGTTTTCACCGTCCGGATGCCGCAGGCTACGTGTTCTGGAGCGAGCGCGTGATGGAGATTGACAGCATCAACCCTCAGGTTGCCGCGCGTCTGGCCCGCGCCATGGACCGCTGGAAGCGTTTAGCAGAGCCTTATCGCAGTGCTGCGCGTGAAGCGCTGGTGCGCGTCGCCGCCAAATCCGATTTGAGTAACGATGTGCGCGAAGTCATTGAACGCGCGCTGGCCGATTAACTAGCAAGGGACACCCACATATGGCAAAAAGCATTTCACTCACGCGCTACCTGGTTGAGCAACAGCGCGGCCACACCGGTCCCGCGGACAGTCCGGGTGCCATTCCACCGCAACTGCGTTTGTTATTGGAAGTGGTGGCGCGCGCTTGCAAGAGTATCAGCTTGGCGGTCAACAAAGGCGCATTGGGTGGCGTCCTAGGCACAGCGGAGAGCGAAAACGTGCAAGGCGAGATTCAGAAGAAACTAGACATCATTGCCAACGAAGTGCTGATTGAAGCCAACGAATGGGGTGGGCATCTGGCGGCCATGGCTAGCGAAGAAATGGAAGGCATTTACGTGGTGCCCAACCGCTATCCGCAGGGTGAATACCTGTTGCTGTTTGATCCCTTGGACGGCTCCAGCAACATTGATGTGAACGTGAGCATCGGTACTATTTTCAGTGTGCTGCACAAACCCGAAGGCTCCGGTGCCGGTGTGTCGGAGCAGGACTTTTTGCAAGCCGGTGCGCGCCAGGTGGCTGCCGGTTACTGCGTGTTCGGCCCGCAAACCACACTGGTATTGACCGTAGGCGCCGGTGTGGTGATGTTCACGCTGGACCGTGAACAAGGTTCGTTTGTGCTGACGCAGGAAAATGTGAAGATTCCTGAAGACACTAAAGAGTTCGCCATCAACATGAGCAATATGCGCCACTGGGGCACACCGGTAAAGCGCTATATCGACGAATGCCTGCAAGGCGTCGAAGGCCCGCGCGGCAAAGACTTCAACATGCGCTGGATTGCCAGCATGGTGGCCGATGTGCACCGCATTCTGACCCGCGGCGGCATCTTTATGTACCCGTGGGACAAGCGTGAACCAGAGAAGCCCGGCAAGTTGCGTCTGATGTACGAAGCCAACCCGATGAGCTGGCTCGTTGAGCAGGCCGGCGGCGCATCCACCAATGGCAAGCACCGTATTCTGGACATCCAACCCAGCAAATTGCACGAGCGTGTGAGTGTGATCTTGGGTTCCAAAAACGAGGTGGAACGCGTTACGCGCTATCACAGCGAATAAACCCGCACAGCTTATAATAGAAGGCTTATGTGCCGGTGTAGCTCAGTCGGTAGAGCAGCTCATTCGTAATGAGAAGGTCGGGTGTTCGATTCATCTCTCCGGCACCACGTCCACCATGGAAAGTCCGCTATCTAATCCGTAGCGGACTTTTTTGTTTTTTCTATGATGTAACGGGGGATGTAACGAGATTTTGAAATTTTGTCTCCTTCCTTGACTCGCAATTCAGAAAATGCATCGGCGCAATCCTAGAACTTACCGGTGGTTTATCACTGGGCTATGGGTGAGTTTCACCATGACCAAAGGACAATTTGTGCCTTATCGTGCTTACCCTAGATATAGCGTTCATCCATTTGTGTGTGGCTATGATTTCCGGCCCTAAGCACTAACCAGCCTAAAGACCGTCCAGGCCAAGTTTATGTAACGTGAACGGCGCCAGAATGTTGCGAAGAGCGTCAGCAACACTCTCGACTGCGGGTTGGTTAAGTTCAACTGGCCATCCAGCGTGTAGGTCCAACTTACCTAAAGTCACTGTCCAGCGCATAACTCCCAAGTTGTGAACAATTGCATTACGAACGTCAAAAGCTGCAGTACAACAATCCCAGTCCCCGTCAGGGACCTCATTTGCAAGTTCCACGTAGCTTTCGGCGCACCGTTTTTTGCGGATGGCGGCTTCAAAGAAATTCCTAACCTTTGAATGCTCCCCCTCAGCGGCTTCATTCCACAACTTTGAAATGCTTCTCCGAGCCCATCGCAAGTCTTCACTTGAAATAAGTACCTGATGATTCAGACTTGCATCCGCGCGCCCATCTGCAAGTAGAAAGGCAACTGCTATTGTCTTGAGACAATTTTCAAAGGCTGTGCAATAACTTACCAAAGCCTCGCGCAAGACGGGTTGGCCATCTTCTGAACGAACCCATTTAACATACTCACTTGCCGCTGCAGCATATTCCTCGACAAGTCCAACATAAGCGGAATCCGAGGCATTGAGCTTTTTTCGTCTATCAATTTCTGGCTTTGTTCTTGCCATATAAGACTTGACCGCCCCAGCCTCATCAACAAATCCGCCAATGAGGATTACCTTTGTACGGGTGGAAAGGACGGTCTTCGCAAATGCATCCTCAGCGTTCTCTACAAGGTATTCGAGTGAAACTTGTTCAACTTGCTTTGTCAGCTTCTGATTCATTTTCGTCCCTTGCTTCGCTGTTGGTGTCACAAGCTCGTCTGTGCCAGTTCTCTTATCGCTAAATCAAAGAGTCCGTCGCCTGATATGTAGGCTTCCGCAAATATGCAATCTTCATACCCCCAACCCTTCATCGATGCCATAAATTTTTGACGGTCCTCAGAACTGACTC
>CANBYM010000131.1 GCA_947373605.1 Comamonadaceae bacterium | reverse complement strand
GCGCTACCGGCCGCAAACGGTGTGCGGATGATCAAAGACAAGGTGTCGCGCCAGGATATTGCAAAAATGGTGGGGGCGTCGCGTGAGATGGTTAGCCGTGTGATGAAAGATTTTGAAGAGCAGGGTTTCATTGAAACGCTGGAAGGCGGCTCTATCCTCGTAAAAGACAGGCGTGCAGTCGAGCGCTAATGTTCTATTGGCGTTGAAGTGCTGCAAATCGTTTGGGGTAAGCTTGAAGACATTGGTTTTCTAAATGACTTACTCTCTTCACACCCTTCAATCTTCTGCTGCGCTCGACGCCTCTGAACCCACGGGCTTGTCGCGTTTTGCCAATGAAATCATCCTGGCAGCCGGTTTTATTGCGCTTTCCATTTGGCTTTTGGCATTGCTCAGTTACGCTCCACAGGATGCAGCATGGTCAACCTCGGGCGCAGGGCTTGCCGCAGCAAACCGTGCCGGCCGTCTGGGCGCATGGATCGCTGATATGAGCTACTTTCTAATGGGCTATTCGGTCTGGTGGTGTGTCGCGGTGAGTTTGCGCGCCTGGTTGGCCTTATTGGCGCAGCGTGTTCGGGGTGAAGCCATGGGGGCTACCGCTGACAGCGCACATTCACAAAAGAACCCGGCAAAATTTGTTTTTTGGATTGGTTTGGCAATGCTGATGTACGGCAGTACCACTTTAGAGTGGACGCGCATGTACCGGTTTGAGGGCATGTTGCCTGGCCATAGCGGTGGCGCACTAGGCTTTGTGCTGGGGCCGTTGAGCATGAAGTGGCTCGGCTTTGCAGGGTCTGGACTTGTTGCCATTGTGCTGGGCGTTTTGGGTTGTGCCATGGTGTTTCGGTTTTCGTGGATGACCCTGGCGGAGCGTTTGGGTGCGTGGGCGTATTCGTTTGTTGAAACACAGCGGGAAAAGCGAGAATTGGCCGAAGATCTGCAGATGGGCCAGCAGGCCATGCGCGAGCGCGAAGAAGTGGTTTTTGAGGAACGGGAAGAAATAGAAATTCACCATCCCCAGCCCGTCATCATTGAGCAAAGTGTGCAGGTAGAAGTGCCGCAAAGTACTCGCGTTGCCAAAGAGCGGCAAAAGCCTTTATTCAGCGAGATGCCCGACAGCAAACTACCGCAGGTTGCCTTGTTGGATGGCGCCTTACTCAAGCAGGAAACGGTTGCGCCGGAAACGCTGGAAATGACCAGCCGCATGATCGAGAAGCGCCTCAAGGATTTCGGCGTTGAGGTGCGGGTTGTGCTGGCACAGCCCGGCCCCGTCATTACCCGCTACGAAATCGAACCGGCCACAGGCGTCAAGGGTTCACAAATCGTCGGACTTGCCAAAGACCTTGCGCGCAGTTTGAGCCTGGTGTCTATCCGTGTGGTGGAAACCATTCCCGGCAAGAACTACATGGCGTTGGAGTTGCCGAACGCCAAACGGCAAAGCATTAAGCTCTCCGAAATTTTGGGCTCGCAGGTTTACAACGAGGCCAAGTCCATGCTTACCATGGGGCTGGGCAAAGATATCATCGGCAACCCCATCGTGGCCGACCTGGCCAAGATGCCACACGTGCTGGTGGCGGGTACGACCGGCTCCGGTAAGTCCGTGGGTATCAATGCCATGATTTTGAGCCTTTTGTACAAGGCCGAAGCGCGCGACGTGCGTTTGCTGATGATCGACCCCAAGATGCTGGAAATGTCGGTGTATGAAGGCATTCCGCATTTGCTGGCACCGGTGGTGACTGATATGAAGCAGGCCGCGCATGGCCTGAACTGGTGTGTTGCCGAAATGGAGCGTCGCTATAAATTGCTGAGCAAAATGGGTGTCCGTAATCTGGCGGGTTACAACACTAAGATGGACGATGCCAAGGCGCGGGGCGAGTTTATTTACAACCCGTTCAGCCTGACGCCGGAGACGCCGGAACCGCTGGACCGGTTGCCGCATATCGTGGTGGTGATCGATGAATTGGCGGACCTGATGATGGTGGTGGGCAAAAAGATTGAAGAATTGATTGCCCGCCTTGCGCAAAAGGCGCGTGCAGCAGGTATTCATTTGATATTGGCAACGCAGCGCCCGAGTGTGGATGTCATTACCGGTCTGATCAAAGCCAATATACCTACCCGTATTGCATTTCAGGTCAGTAGCAAGATTGATAGCCGTACCATCCTTGATCAAATGGGTGCTGAGGCGTTGCTGGGAATGGGCGACATGCTATATATGCCCAGTGGTACCGGCTTGCCGATCCGGGTACACGGTGCGTTTGTGAGTGATGAAGAGGTGCACCGCGTCGTGAGTTATCTCAAGAGTCAGGGTGAGCCCAACTACATCGACGGGGTGCTTGAAGGTGGAACCGTGGACGGTGAAGACGGGGTGGGCGGAGTAGATGCCGGTGGTGAAAAAGACCCGATGTATGACCAGGCGGTTGAAGTGGTTTTGAAAAATCGCAAGGCCAGCATTTCACTGGTACAGCGCCATCTGAAAATTGGCTACAACCGCGCAGCGCGCCTGGTGGAAGACATGGAAAAAGCCGGTCTGGTCAGCTCCATGAGTAGCAGTGGTCAGCGTGAAATTCTGGTCCCGAACCGCAACGAGTAACGACCACATGAAATCTTTTTTATTGGTGTCGCTCTGGGCTGCAATTTTCACGGCGCACGCTTCCGGGCTGGATGGCTTGGAGGCGTTCGTCAAAAACGCCAAAACCGGCCGCGCGCAATTTACGCAGGTGGTTACCGCACCGTCCAAAGATGCGCAGCCTGCCCGCAGCAAAACGTCTACGGGTACCTTTGAGTTTTCCAGACCCAACCGGTTCAAGTTCGTCTACACAAAGCCGTTCGCACAAACTATTGTTGCGGATGGTCAGACACTGTGGCTCTATGACGTGGACCTCAATCAGGTCACGGTCCGCAGCCAGGCGGCCGTGCTGGGTTCAACGCCCGCTGCCCTGATTGCTTCGGCGGCCGATCTCAAAGCACTGCGCGCCGACTTCAGTCTGTCAGCTGAGCCTGATAAAGACGGTCTGGAATGGGTTGTAGCCACCCCTAAAGCCAAAGACGGCGCGTGGCAATCTGTGCACGTGGGCATGCGTGGCGCGGACCTAGCCGTATTGGAAATACTGGACAGCTTCGGGCAGCGCTCGGTCATCACCTTTACCGCCATGCAAACCAACCCAAGCCTCGATGCGGCAGCGTTTGCATTTAAGCCTCCCGTGGGTGCCGATGTGGTTCGCCAGTAACTACACGCACCCGACTCCGAAAAATGCTTCACCATGATAGCTAAGGCAACGCATCAACAGCCATTGGCCGAGCGTCTGCGGCCCAAAACTTTGGGCGAGGTCATCGGACAGCAGCATCTGCTGGGGCAGGGCATGGCGCTGCGTTTGGCGTTTGAGTCCGGTCGTCCACACAGCTGCATTTTCTGGGGCCCGCCCGGAACCGGAAAGACAACTATCGCGCGGCTGATGGCGGACGCATTTGATGCCCACTTCATCACCATCAGTGCGGTGCTGGGCGGCGTCAAAGATATTCGTGAAGCGGTTGAGGAGGCCAAGGCACTGCGCGACGGTGTTCAGCAACGCCAAACCATTGTGTTTGTGGACGAGGTGCATCGCTTCAACAAGAGCCAGCAGGACGCATTTTTGCCGCATGTGGAAAGCGGTTTGTTCACCTTCATCGGCGCTACCACCGAAAATCCTTCTTTCGAAGTGAACTCTGCACTGCTGTCCCGTGCGGCGGTATATGTGCTCAAGTCGCTTGAAGCGGACGAACTGCGGCAGATTGTGGACAAGGCGCTGGCAATTGGCGCCATTCCGGCGACCGAGCCACAGGCCATTGACCGGCTGATTGCCTATGCCGATGGGGATGCCCGCCGACTTTTGAACACACTGGAGACACTGGGAATGGCGGCTCAGCAGGAGCGCCTTGAGTCCATCACGGATGCGTGGTTGCTGAAAGTGCTGGGCGAGCGCATGCGGCGCTATGACAAGGGTGGCGAGCAGTTTTACGACACCATATCAGCGTTGCACAAAAGTGTTCGTGGATCTGACCCGGACGCAGCCCTGTATTGGTTTGTCCGCATGCTCGATGGAGGTGCAGACCCGCGCTACATGGCACGCCGTTTTATTCGCATGGCGGCCGAAGATATCGGTTTGGCCGACCCACGCGCATTGCGCCTTGCATTGGACGCAGCCGATATTTATGAGCGCCTGGGCTCGCCGGAAGGGGAATTGGCCTTGGCCGAGTGTGTTGTCTATCTTGCCGTGGCGCCCAAGTCCAATGCTGTCTATAAAGCCTTCAACGAAGTGAAGGCACTAATCAAAAAAGACGGTACACGTCCGGTTCCCATGCACCTTCGCAATGCACCGACTAAATTGATGAAGGACTTAGATTACGGCAAAGGCTATCGCTATGTGCACGACGAAGAAGGCGGGTTCGCTGCGGGCGAACAGTACATGCCCGATGGTCTTTCGCATCTGAATTTTTACCGGCCGGTAGAGCGTGGTCTTGAAATTCGCATAGCAGAAAAGCTGCGGAATTTTAAAGCTTTAAACGACAAGAAAATCGAATAAATCACAGGGCAGTCGCTCTTTCCCGCAAGGGTAAACCCCGTTAGCCTTTACACGGAAAACGATTCACCGTTGGCTACAATCCGCTGCACTCAAGCGCCACGACATTCATCGTGGCGAGTTTCTTGCTTAGGAACTGGTAGAGCCCACAAAGCCGAGCCGCTTGTCGACACATTGCAAACTTGCGTGTTGGACTCAGGCGCCGGCCACAAATCGGAGAAAAGTTAATGGATATTTTCATACAGCAGATCATCAATGGTCTGGTGCTGGGCAGCATGTATGCGCTCATTGCACTTGGGTACACCATGGTGTACGGCATCATTAACCTGATTAACTTTGCCCATGGCGAAGTCATGATGGTTGGGGCCTTGACCAGTTGGACCATCATCGGCCTCATGAAAGATGCAATGCCTGGAACACCCGGCTTTGTGATTCTCTTCATTGCGCTGATCATTGCCTGCGTCGTCTCCGCTGCACTGAACTTCACCATCGAGAAGGTCGCATACCGGCCCTTGCGCAACAGTCCTAAGCTTGCGCCGCTGATCACTGCTATCGGCATGTCCATCCTGCTGCAAACACTGGCCATGATCATCTGGAAGCCCAACTACAAGTCGTACCCCACACTGCTACCCAACACACCGATAGACATTGCGGGTGCAGTAATCACGCCCACGCAAGTCATGATTCTGGGTGTAACAGCCGCTTCGCTGGCCATTCTGATGTGGCTTGTCAATTACACCAAGCTCGGCCGCGCGATGCGCGCCACTGCCGAGAATCCGCGCGTTGCCGGCTTGATGGGTGTGAAGCCCGATATGGTTATTTCCGCTACTTTCATTATTGGCGCTGTGCTGGCCGCGATTGCGGGTGTCATGTATGCATCCAACTACGGTACTGCGCAGCATGCCATGGGCTTTTTGCCTGGCCTTAAAGCGTTTACAGCCGCTGTATTTGGCGGCATCGGCAACCTCGCGGGCGCGGTGGTCGGAGCCATTTTGCTGGGCCTCATTGAATCGATTGGTGCCGGATACATCGGTGACCTCACCGGTGGCGTCTTGGGCAGCAATTACTCCGACATCTTTGCCTTCATCGTTCTGATTATTGTGTTGACGCTGCGACCCTCGGGCTTGCTGGGTGAACGCGTGGCCGACCGTGCGTAGAGGAGCACCGAAATGAAACAACAAAAACTGATTACTTACGTACTCGCCGGTATCGCGTTGCTGGTGCTTCCCATTCTGATGCAGAGTTTCGGCAATGCATGGGTGCGCATTGCCGATATGGCATTGCTGTACGTGCTGTTGGCACTGGGACTGAACATCGTTGTGGGTTACGCCGGTCTGCTTGACTTGGGCTATGTGGCGTTCTTTGCAATTGGTGCCTACATGTATGGATTGCTGTCGTCTCCGCAACTGACCGATACATTCCCTGCTATTGCTGCCATGTTCCCCAATGGATTGCACACGCCGCTCTGGATGGTAGTGCCACTGGGCGCCGGTTTGGCTGGTTTGTTTGGTGTGTTGCTGGGTGCGCCCACCTTGCGACTACGGGGCGACTATCTGGCAATCGTGACTTTAGGCTTCGGGGAAATCATTCGCGTGTTTTTGAACAACCTGGATGCCCCTATCAACATAACCAATGGTCCTAAAGGGATTAACCAGATTGATTCTTTGCATTTCTTCGGTCTGGATCTGGGCAAGAAAATCATGGTCGGCGATTTTGAGCTGGCTTCGGTCAGCTTGTACTACTACCTGTTTCTCGGGTTGGTGCTATTCAGCGTGCTGATCAGCTACCGCCTGCAGCACTCCCGCGTGGGTCGCGCCTGGATGGCGATTCGCGAAGACGAAATTGCCGCCAAGGCCATGGGCATCAACACCCGCAATATGAAGTTGCTCGCTTTCGGTATGGGCGCAACATTCGGTGGCGTATCCGGAACGATGTTTGGATCATTCCAGGGCTTTATTTCTCCTGAATCGTTCACACTGATGGAGTCGGTGATGATCGTTGCCATGGTAGTGCTCGGTGGCGTGGGCCATTTGCCCGGCGTGATTCTGGGTGCGGTATTGCTCTCGGCGTTGCCGGAAGTGCTTCGCTACGTGGCCGGACCTTTGCAAAACCTGACCGGTGGTCGTCTGGATGCGTCCATCTTGCGGCAGTTGCTGATCGCTCTGGCCATGATCACCATCATGCTGGTGCGTCCGCGGGGCCTGTGGCCTTCGCCGGAACATGGCAAGACATTGCAGGCCGCTAAATCCTGATCGGACGGAATAAAAATATGACAGATACAGTATTAAACGTTTCCGGTGTCTCCAAGCGTTTCGGGGGCCTGCAGGCGCTCAGTGATGTGGGCATCAACATCAAACGCGGGCAGGTCTACGGGTTGATCGGCCCCAACGGTGCCGGCAAGACCACATTCTTCAACGTTCTTACGGGCCTGTACACGCCCGACAGTGGCACCTTCGAGTTGGCAGGCAAACCCTACGAACCCAACGCGGTGCATCTGGTGGCCAAAGCGGGCATTGCCCGCACGTTTCAGAATATCCGTTTGTTTGCCGAAATGACGGCTCTTGAAAACGTGATGGTAGGTCGCCACATCCGTACCCACTCGGGCCTGATGGGGGCCATATTCCGCACTCCCGGCTTCAAGGCCGAAGAGGCAGGTATTGCCAAGCGTGCACAAGAGTTGTTGGACTACGTAGGCATCGGCAAATTCGCTGAGTACAAAGCCCGCACCTTGAGCTATGGCGACCAACGCCGCCTGGAGATCGCCCGTGCGCTGGCAACCGACCCGCAACTGATTGCGCTGGACGAGCCCGCCGCCGGCATGAATGCCACCGAAAAGGTCATGCTGCGCGAGTTGATTGATCAGATCCGCAAAGACAACCGCACCATTTTGCTGATTGAACATGACGTGAAGCTGGTGATGGGCCTATGTGACCGCGTCACCGTGTTGGACTACGGCAAGCAAATTGCCGAAGGCACACCGGCCGATGTGCAGAAAAATGAAAAAGTGATTGAGGCCTATCTGGGCACGAGCGGCCACTAACGGGCTAAGGAAAACATATGACAAAAACTTTGCTCAAAGTAACCGGCCTCAAGGTCTCCTACGGTGGTATTCAGGCAGTCAAAGGCGTGGACTTTGAAGTGCATGAAGGCGAACTGGTGTCTTTGATCGGCTCCAATGGCGCCGGTAAAACCACCACCATGAAGGCCATTACGGGCACGCTGCCCATTAACGCCGGTGACATTGAATACCTCGGTAAAAGCATTCGCGGTCAAGGCCCATGGGACCTGGTGAAACAGGGCCTGGCCATGGTGCCCGAAGGCCGTGGCGTGTTTACCCGCATGACCATCATCGAGAACCTGCAAATGGGCGCCTACATCCGCACGGACAACGCCGAAATTGCCGCTGATATCGACAAAGTGTTCACCATCTTTCCGCGTCTCAAAGAGCGCCGTGACCAACTGGCCGGCACCATGTCCGGCGGCGAGCAGCAAATGTTGGCCATGGGCCGCGCATTGATGAGCCGCCCCAAGGTGTTGCTGCTGGATGAACCGTCCATGGGCCTCTCGCCCATCATGGTCGACAAGATCTTTGAGGTGGTGAAAGACGTGTACGCACAGGGCGTCACCATTTTGCTGGTGGAGCAAAACGCCAGCCGCGCGCTGGGAATTGCCAACCGCGGCTACGTGATGGAGTCCGGCATTGTGACCATGGGCGGCGACGCCAAGCAGATGCTCAACGACCCGAAGGTTCGTGCCGCATACCTGGGCGAGTGAACCTTCACGTAGCGTTGCTGCTGCTGGTTACCTTGGTATGGGGCGCTACGTTCCCGGTACTCAAGGTGGCAACTGCCAGCCTGAGTGGCATTGAAACGTCGGCACTGCGGTTTGTAATTGCTGCAGCATGCATGCTGCCTTGGGCCCTGCGTGCCAGCCGACGTGCATGGACTGATGGCGCGCTGCTCGGTGCGCTGGTGCTGACCTCCTATGTGGCGCAGGCCTATGGTTTGCAGTTTATCTCCAGTAACCGCAGCGCGTTTTTGACCAGCCTGAATGTGCTGATGGTGCCGCTATTCGGTTTGGCGTTTGGCAACCGGATTTTCCTGCGCATTGTTCTGGCCGCGGTGTTGGCCTGCGTGGGAATCGGACTGATGTCGTGGGATGGCGGTAGTAACTTGGTAGCCGACCTATCCACTGTGGCGGGTGCAGCGGGGTACGCTTTGTACGTCATCGTGCTGTCGGCACGGGCCGCGCGTCACCCGGCGCGCAATCTGGCCGCGACTCAAATTGTTTGGATGGCAGTGCTCGGCACCATTTGGATGATTTGTACGGACTGGGATACCAATCGATTGCATACATTGGCGCACCGCGTTAGCCCCGAGATTCTTTTAGGCCTAGCCTATCTCGGTGTTGTGGCTACCGCCGGTATGTTGTTTATTCAGGCCATTGCACAGCGGCACGTATCGGCTGACAAGGCTGCAGTGATTTATGCCATGGAGCCGGTGTTTGCCGCCCTGTTTGCGTGGTGGTGGCTCTCCGAGGGGCTTTCATTCAAGGCCGCGCTCGGTGGTGCGATCGTAGTATTTGCTGTGGTTTTGAGCGAATGGAAGTCAGCGCCTGAATCGCAGGCGGCGTAAATCCATTCCTCAGCGGCACGCTGACGTTTTAAGCGCTCACTTTGTCGGCTGCCGAGGTAAACGCATCGGCAAAAAACGCATCGCCGGGCAGCTGCGCCAAAGCCACAAAGTCGGTTTGTGCCGATTCCACCACGATGGGTGCACCGCAGGCGTACACCTCATAGCCGGACAGATCGGCAAAATCCTGCAGCACGGCGCGGTGCACAAAGCCCGTGCGTCCGCTCCATCCGTCCTCTGGCAATGCGTCCGACACCACGGGTACATAGGTCAGCCACGCATGGCCTTTGGCCAGCTCCACAATCCAGTCCTGCATGTACAGGTCGGCGGGGCGGCGTCCACCCCAATACAAAGTCGTCGGGCGCGTAATGCCTTTGGCCACCATGTTTTCCAGCAGAGCCTTGATGGGTGCAAATCCGGTCCCGGAAGCCAGCATCACGATGCGCTTTTCAGAATCTTCGCGCAAAAAGAAGGAACCAAAGGGCCCCTCAATGCGCAAAATTTCTTTCTCTTTCATTGGGCCAAATACATGGTCAGTGAACTTGCCGCCTGGCATATGGCGGATGTGCAATTCCATTTGCGCGCCCTCTGAAGGCGCATTGGCCATGGAATAGCTGCGTCGTGCGCCATCGCGCAATAAAAATTCTACATACTGGCCCGCGTGGTATTGAAAAGTGTCGTTCGCCGGCAATTGCAGTTTGACGATCATCACGTCGTCGGACACCTTGTTCATGGAACTGACGCGTGTGGGTAATTTTTTGATGGGGAATGCACCGGCCTCGGTCACCTGGCGCGACTCCAGCACGACATCGGATTGCGGAACCGCGCAGCACGTCAGCACAAAGCCGGCAGCTTCCTCCTCCGGGCTGAGCGCCTTGGCCTGGTGCGTTCCATGCACCACCGTGCCGGAAAGCCTCTTGCATTTGCAGGAGCCGCAGGCACCGTCTTTGCAACCGTAGGGCAGCCCAATGCCCTGTCGAATACCGGCTGGCAGTATGGCCTCGCCGGGGTCGACAGAAAAAGTGCGGCCGCTGGGTTCAACGGTGACCGAATATTGAGAGGCTTGGCTGTCGGTTGCCGTCATGGTTTAGGTATCCTTGGGACTGATTTTTCAAAAGCCTCTAATTTTGCCCTCAAACCAAAACCCGCTCGGCGCTTTGCCCGCACGCTTTCGCAGAAGGCGTGTATTGATTGTCGGTTGTGGAGATGTCGGTGCGCGCGTTGCCGCATTGATACGCCCGCGCGTGGCGGTGCTGGCCCTGACCTCCAGCGCCACCAAAGTGCCTGCGCTGCGCGCGCATGGCTTCATGCCACTGCAAGGCAACCTCGATCGGAAATCCACACTTGCGCGTCT
>CANBYM010000130.1 GCA_947373605.1 Comamonadaceae bacterium | reverse complement strand
GCATGAACGCCGTCCAGCCCCAAAAGCATCGCCATTACACCTACGCACGGCCACAATTTCATCTTTTGCATCATTCAGTATGGGTAAAACTAGGGGTTCAGGTCGTGCATCCGGCGAAACTCACGCCGTTTGATGTCCAGGTAGGTCTGCAAATCGAAGTCATGCAGTTGCCTGGGGTAATGCTGAGCGGCAGAGTACCAATTGTTGAGCCATGCCTCTTGCTGCAAGTTCGCGGGCATATTTTGCGCTGCAATGAAAGCTTCGACCGCAAGAAAATAGCGCATGGCGTTGCGCTCCAAAACGCCTCGCGCTCCAGCGATATAGTGCTTTTCTGAATCACCAACGCCACTTATTTGAGTGAACCCCACTTTACCTGAGCCAATAGTGGCCAGATACGCGTCCATGGCGATTTTTGAGAGGAAGTTGTAACTATAAGCGTACGTCAAATGCACGAACGTTATATTTTCACCAACACTTACTCCTTCCAAATGCATCTGATAATTACTGGTCCCATAAGGGCCGCTTGGCGACTGCAAAATTACATCAAAATAGCGATCGGAGCTCTTAATCAACTTGAATCTAAAGTTCAGTACCTGTGCGGAATCTAACTCCTGATAGTTCTTGTCACCGATATAAACAGATACGATACTGCCATTTGTAGCCTCTGTGCGTGCCTGACAATATTTAGAATAAACACTCAGCAGAAAAATATTGCACCACTGGGCCTCGTTTTGCAAAACCGAACTAAAGTCCGCCAATCCGGATTTAACCTCTGCAAATACTTCGCTTCGCACCCGGTTTCCAAGGTCCTCAGATTCAATATACAAGTGTCTGTCGTACGGATTATTGGTGAGCCTGTCGCTCAGAGACTCTCGCTTGGCAAATAATTCGTTCATACCTGGAGCAGTGACATCCATTGCGTGGGATACGCCACACAAACTGACCAATAAAACTGTTATTGCGATGTATAGACCCACATCCCAGATATTCTTCTTAATCAAAGAGTCCTTAAATTAGCGATCAGCGAATGCCGTTCTTGTGCATGATTGGTCAATATTACATTTATTGCCATAGCTGCCCACGCGCTCAGTTAACACACGCTCTAGATATGAGATTTACTCAGCAGCATTAAATTTTATGATTGGTTTATAAGCGCTAGGCTTTAGACAATTGTTATTCAATTCGGTATTGCTCAGTTGTTGATTCTTATGCGGTTCACACACACCATGATTCATAACAGGAGCCGGCAAGCGCACACAATACCTCCAACAAACTGGTGTTCAAGCTAACGCCATGGCCTGCGCCGGGTCTTCTGCGTCTAGCACTTGTTGTGCCCAAGGCTTGAGGCGACTGGCGTCGGAGCGCAGCACCTCTTGTTTGACGGCCAAAATCTGCGCCGGGTGCATCGAGAAGCTGCGCAAGCCCAAGCCCAGCAGTAGCTTGGTCAATGCAATATCACCCGCCATCTCACCGCACACACTCACATCCTTGCCTTGTGCACGGCACTCCGCAATGGTGTCAGCCACCAGCCGCAGAACGGCCGGGTGCAGCGGATCGTACAAGTGGGCCACGGACTCGTCCGCACGGTCGATGGCGAGTGTGTACTGAATCAGATCGTTGGTACCGATAGACAGAAAGTCAAAGTGCTTCAGGAATAACTTCAAGCTCAGAGCAGCCGCTGGAATTTCAATCATGGCACCGAGCTTGATAGGACCGTAGGCCACGCCCTTGTTGTCCAGCATGGCGCGAGCTTGGTCAATGTGGGCCAGCGTCTGACGAATCTCGCGCGCGTGCGCCAACATGGGCACCAGCAAGCGCACCTGCCCGAACGCGGCCGCACGCAATATGGCGCGCAGCTGCGTCAGGAACATGGCCGGGTCGGCCAGGCTCCAGCGGATGGCGCGCAAGCCCAGAGCGGGATTAAGGTGGGCATCGTCCCGTAAGGTATCGTCCAGCGGCTTGTCAGCACCAACATCCACCGTGCGGATCGTTACCGGCAGGCCGTGCATACCTTCCACCGCTTTTTTGTAGGCCTGGAACTGCTCTTCCTCGTCAGGCAACTTGCCCTGACGGCCCATAAACAAAAACTCACTGCGGAACAGACCCACGCCCAGCGCGCCCGCCTTGAGCGCGGACTGCGCGTCTTCGGGCATTTCAATATTGGCCAGCAACTGCACCTTTTCGCCATCCATAGTGACCGCTGGTGTATGCAGCAAGCGCTGCAGTCGGCCGCGCTCCAGCTCGCCCTGCCGCTGCTTGAAACCGTACTCCGCCAGGATGATGCTGGAAGGGTCTACGATCACTACACCAGCGTCGCCGTCGATGATGACCCAATCATCCTGCCGCACCAGTTGGCTGCAGGTGCGCGCACCCACAACCGCGGGTATGTCCATGCTGCGCGCCACGATGGCGGTATGCGATGTCTTTCCGCCGACATCGGTAATAAAACCTGCAAACACGCTTTGCTTGAATTGCAGCATGTCTGCTGGCGACAAATCATGCGCGATCAGCACCAGCGGCACGTCCACCGTATCGTCCAACAACAAGTCCTGCTGTGCATGTTTACGCGCACTGCGGGGCACATGGGTAGTAATAGGTGACGCTGCGCCCTTCATGGCCCGCAGAACACGTTCTACGATTTGCTCCAGGTCGGCCTTGCGCTCACGCAGATAAGCGTCTTCCATTTCGTCGAAATGGCGGGCTACGACTTCGAGCTGCGTTGTCAACGCCCATTCCGCGTTGTAGAGGCGTTCGGTAATCCAATGCTTAACACCGCCAATGAGCTCCTCATCCTGCAAAAGCATTAAGTGCACATCGAGCAGCGCGGCCAATTCCTGTGGTGCTTCTTTGGGCCCCATGGTGGCCACGTTGTCCTGCAGGCGATGAATTTCTTCAACTACAGCATCTCGACCTTTGCGCACGCGGGTGATTTCGGCGTCAACGTCTTTGGCCTCGATGAAGTAATGCGCCACATCCATCCGGCTGGAAGCCACCAGCACGGCGCGCCCGATGGCGACACCGCGTGAGACTGCGAGACCGTGGATAGAAAAGGTCATTCGCCCTCGCCGAATTTGTCGCTAATCAGTGCCAGCAAGGCGTCCATGGCCTCCTGCTCGCGCTCGCCATTGGTCTCGATTTCCACCTCGGAGCCAAGGCCTGCGGCCAGCATCATGACACCCATAATGCTCTTGGCATTGACCCTGCGTTCACCACGACTCATCCACACTTCGCATGGGAAACTGCCCGCCAGCTTGGTGAGCTTGGCCGATGCGCGGGCATGCAGGCCCAACTTATTGACTATGGTCGTGGTGCTGTTGATCATTGATTTTTCTTTGTTGGTTTTGTGGTGCGGTTACCGCGACTTGCATGATGCTCTGCATGCCCCCGGCCATGGCGCGGGCGACCAAAATATCCAGTGACTCATGCCTGTAATTGACGGTGCGCAGCAACATGGGGAGATTAACGCCGGCCACCAGTTTGGATTGCAAGCCGTCGATCACCTTTTGGGCCACATTGCAAGGCGTAGCGCCAAATACATCCGTAAGAACCAGCGTGTTAGGCGCACCCAGAGAGGCCAGCATCTCTTGGGCATTGGCGCGCGTTACCTCGGGAGCTTCGTTGGCGGGCACATCCAGTGCGGCAAGGCCCGCTTGTGCATCGGGGAATACGTGCAGCACACTGGCACGCAATGCACTGGCAAGCGGTGCATGGGCGATGATGAGAATGCCGGTGTTCATATGGACTGTTGTGAGGTTTGCCAGATTATGACGCCTCAATCATCGATCACCCGCCTTGCAAACGCATTCAAGTAATCGGCCAAGCGGTTGGCGCCGGCCACAGCTGCCACGCTGTCACCGCTAGCAATACCTTGGGCCAAGTCCCAGTGGGCCTGCGCACCTTCCTCAATATCGCCGGAATGCTGGTAGGCAAACCAGAACCTGCGACATTGCACCACTAGCGGGACCACAGCTTTTACAGCGGAATGGTTCTGGCTAGCTTGGTGGTTCACCTGATCGAGCATCAGATCGGCCCACATGTAGTCCTTAAGGTTTCCCTGTTTGGCCGCAGTGCGCATTTGTTTGGCGTGGGTCACGATTTTGTCGCGTTGCTGCGCGGTCGCCCGGCGTGCTGAACAGGCTGCCAGAAGGCATTCCAGCACACGACGTGTCTGTATTACGTCCAGATGGTCAGCCAGGTCAATGTTGGACACCGTGAGCCCGCGCCGCGGTTGTTGCTGCACCAACCCGATCGACACCATACGCAACAGCGCTTCACGCACTGGAGTGCGCCCCAGCTGAGTACGCTCTACCAATTCCGCTTCCACCACCGGGCTGCCGGGTGCAAGTTGCAATGTGGAGATCATGTTCTCAATTGCCTCATAGGCCACGTCAGCGGCACGGCGAGACGGTGCGACTTTGGCGGCTGTGGATTGAAGTGCTTTTTTTGACATGACCACTTTTGTAAATCGTGCTGAAAGCTAAATATGTTGTTAATATATTAAGGCATTTGTGCGGCACCGTTTTCAACTTTCACTGAACATTTCAAGGACCCCCCCATGCACCAACCCCGTTGGAAAGGCATTTTTCCGGCCGTCACCACCAAATTCCACGCCGACGAAAGCATCGATGCAGAAGGCACTGCGCGCCACATCGAATTTCAAATCACCAACGGCATTCACGGTCTGGTTACCTGCGGATCGCTGGGTGAAGCCAGCACATTGAAGCTTGAAGAAAAGCTGCAGGTAGCTGAGATTGCGATCAAGGCCGCCAAAGGCCGCATTCCGGTGCTGGCCAACGTCTCGGAGACGAGCACCCGCGAGGCGCTGCGCTATATCGATGGTGCCAACGCGTTGGGCGTGAGCGGCTTTATGGTGATGCCATCCGTCATCTATGTGGCCGACGCGCGTGAAGCCATGTTGAATGTACGCACCATGGCAGAAGCAGCGCAAAAGCCCATCATGGTCTACAACAACCCGGTAGCTTATCGGGTCGACCTCAAGCCGGAACACATGCTGGAACTTGCAGACTGCCAATGGATTGCCGCCATCAAGGAAAGCACCGACAACATCCGCCGCATTACAGATTTACGCAACACCTTGGGCGACCGCTACCAACTCTTTCTGGGTGTGGACGACTTGGCCTATGAAGGGCTGGCCTTGGGCTGTGACGGTTTGTTGGCGGGTTTGGGTTGCGCCTTCCCGCGCGAAACGGTTGCGCTGTATGACATGATGAAGGTTGGCGAGTTTGCCGAAGCCCTCAAGCTCTACCAGTGGATGACGCCTATGCTGCATCTGGACGTGTCCACCAAGCTGGTGCAAAACCTCAAGCTCATCGACTTTCTTGTCGGTGTGGGCAGTGAGCACATGCGCCGTCCGCGCCTGCCGCTGATCGGCGCTGAGCGCGCAGCCGTAGAGGCCATTGTCCATAAGGCCCTGGCAACGCGCCCTTCCAAGTACCAGTCTGTCATGCTCTGATTGCGTACCGTGAAGCGCATTCAATTTATCGATTCCCACACGGGCGGTGAGCCCACGCGTCTAGTGGTGGGTGGCTTTCCGGACCTAGGCCGTGGCAGCATGAATGAGCGACGCAGTCTGCTGGCGCAGCAATTTGATGCTTGGCGTGCAACCACTGTGCTGGAGCCGCGCGGCAGCGATGTAGTCGTAGGTGCGCTGCTATGCGCGCCTGTGCAAGCCGACAGCGCAGCCGGTGTCATCTTTTTTAACAACACCGGATACCTGGGCATGTGCGGCCACGGCACCATCGGTCTGGTGGCGACGCTGGCCTATATGGGGCGCATCCGAGCCGGCCTGCATCGCATTGAGACACCGGTTGGCATGGTTACCGCTGAGCTGCACGCAGACGGTTCGGTGAGTGTGTGCAACGTTCCCGCCTACCGGCATTTACACAATGTGGCAGTTGATATTCCGGGCTACGGTGTGGTGCACGGCGATGTCGCCTGGGGCGGTAACTGGTTCTTTTTGGCCACTGACCATGGCCAGTGCGTGGCACCCGACAACCTTGAAGCCTTGACCCGTTACACGATAGCTCTAAGTGAAGCGCTCAAGACCCAGGGCATTACGGGGCATGATGGCGCCGAGATTGACCACATTGAGTTGTTTGCCCCGGACCTTGCAGGAGCAGATAGCCGTAATTTCGTGCTGTGTCCCGGCAAGGCATATGACCGCTCGCCTTGCGGTACCGGTACCAGCGCTAAGCTGGCCTGTCTGGCCGCCGATGGTAAGCTGGCCCCCGGCGAGGTTTGGACGCAAGCCAGCGTGATCGGTAGCCGCTTTGAAGGCAGCTACAGCGTCGAAGGTGAAACGGTCATACCCACCATACGCGGGCGCGCACATGTGTGTGCGGAAGGCACTTTGTTAATCTCCGACGACGACCCGTTTGCCTGGGGCATACGCGCTGCCGCATGAGCCCAAGCGACAGGGTATGACTTATCCGGTCTTGAATGCCTTGCAGACTAGCGCTGCATTGCCGTTTGCCAAGGTGGTTGAGGCAGTAGCACTTGCTGCAACGCAACTCGACAGCGGCGCAATTACCGCTCCGGAGCGCTTGGTAGTGCCCGTTGCTGGCCACAGCGTGCTGCTGTGCATGCCAGCGACAGCAGCCGATATCAGTGTTGCCAAGATCATTACGGTGCATGCCGGAAATGCTGCCTTAGGTCTGCCCGCCATTCAGGGTGAGGTGATTGTGATGGACACTGCGAGTGGCAAACGCTTGATGCAGCTAGATGGCCCGACGGTTACTGCGCGCCGCACAGCGGCGGTGAGCATGTTGGGCATTCACGCGCTGCTGGGGCGGCAACCGCAGCGGGTTTTGCTGATTGGCACGGGTGTGCAGGCGCAGACTCACGTGGCTGCACTGATGGCCATGTTCGGTGTTACTCACATTGACGTACAAGGTACCAGCGTGCACAAAGCGCAGGCGTTTTGCGATCGGCAAGGCAGCTTATTCAAGGCGGCGAGGTTCACACCGGCAGAAAAAATCGAATCATCCGTACCGCCGCCATGGGACGTGGTGATAGCCCTGACCACCTCACGCGCACCTGTCATCCCCGACAACTTACCTGCGGAAACACTGGCAATCGGCGTGGGAACATTTACGCCTGATATGGCCGAATTCGGAGCAGGTTTGCTGCATAGCAGGACCATTGTGGTTGATTCCATAGCAGGCGCTCGCCATGAAGCGGGTGATTTGCTTCGGGCGGACATTGACTGGTCCAAGGTTCGCGCACTAAGCAGCTGTTTGCCGGCTCGATTAGCCGGGGATTCCGTTCCTGTTTTCAAAACGGTGGGGCAGGCTGCCTGGGATTTGGCATCGGCGCGCGTCGCGTTGCAGCACGCAGGCTTTTGAAACGGCTATTGCTTCATGCTTATTTTTTCTTCGCTGAGGAAGCAAAAGCATAAGAAAAATTTGCACGGCCTTTGGAGGCGATCCCTTCAAAGTAACTGTGCCTGGCTGAACAAGGGTTCTACCATTTCCGGCTTTATCGCAGGCGCATAGACGGCCATGTGATAGACGTCGTGGTCCACAACAAACCAGACCAGGTTTGCCTGCACCGCGTTGCCTTCGGGACTCACCCCATCAACCTGAAGTGCAGCGGCCCGACGAATTTCGGTAGCGGAGTTGGCATTTTGTGTACCTTGATAGGCTTGGAGAACCTCTTCAGCATTTTTAACCTGCATGTTTTCCAATGTGGAGATCTGCCAAGCAGTCAAAACGTTTTTCACCAAAACATCGGGAGGCACTTTAGCGTGGCTTACTGCAAAAAGCGCGTCAGCCGCTTTGCAGCCTGCCATGGTCAGTTCGAACGTGGTGCCATTCAACAGCACAGGGCGTTGTGCATGGTCGGGCTTGCAGGGAAGGCTAACCCTGAGGCGATCTACCGCAACGTCACGCCAGTTGAGAGTCGGTGTGCATGCAATTGGCACGATCCCGATGGCCAGCACGCATGCCAGTGACATCCAACTCTTCGCCAGGCGCGATACCGCAACTAGCTCCTTTCGTTCTTCCATCGGCTGCTGATACCTTACTTGCAATGTTCAGTCTTCGGGCAGTGCATGGTACCTACTGCATTGCAAGGGACAATAATTTGGGCCGCATGCTTTTGGCATAGGACCCGTGTTCATCTTGCTGCCAGTCTGGGCACTGCCAAGGCCCATACCTGACGGTCTTACTCTTTGGATCGAAATGCGTCGTGGCAACTTTTGCAAGATCCACCCACACCACTCATAGCGGCTTTGATGTTGTCAAGACTGCCTGTCTTTGCTGCAGTATTGAGTTTGCCTGTTTCTAACTGTAGTTTTTCAGCGAGTTCTGCAAATTTAACCTTGTCAGTCCATATTTCAGGTTTCGAACGTGTGGGATTTGCGCTCTTTTCGGTTCCTTCTCCAAATGCTCCCCAAGGCAACTTAGCCATAAATTCCATGGTTGCAGCGCTGTCTGCAGCTACCTTGGCATCAAAGGGGACCTTTCCCTGAACCATTGCGCCCACCCGTCCGGCGTTTTGGCTGATGATGAACATGACGCTTTGGCGGTACTTAATGGCATCCTCAGGCTTTGCAAACTGTGCAGCTGCAGGCAAGGACAGTGCCAAGGTGCTTGCAATGATGGCTAGGGAAGCGGTTTTTTTCATGTCTGGTCCAATATGGTTGAAGTGTTTGACGATTGGTCCCCATGTAGAGTGTGGGTTTCGGATAAAAGTTCCGTCCAATTCATCATGATTCGCATTGCTATGGAAGAATGATCGCATGAAAGTTCGTATTTGGGATTTGCCGACTCGCGTGTTTCACTGGTGCACAGCCCTTTGCTTTGTTGCCCTGGTGGTAAGCGGGGAAATTGCCGGAAGTGCCATGATGTGGCATTTTCGTCTTGGCTACGCGTTGCTGACACTGGTAATGTTCCGCATTTTTTGGGGGCTGTTCGGCGGATATTGGTCGCGCTTTTCCAGCTTTGTTACTGGCCCCGGTGCTATCGTGCGATACATACGCAACCCGTCTGGTTTTGGTGCCATCGTCGGTCACAACCCTTTGGGCTCTCTCTCTGTGCTCGCTCTCTTGCTTTTTCTGCTTTTGCAAATTGTGACCGGTCTCATGAGTGATGATGAAGTTTTTACCAGTGGTCCGTTGGTTGGCAAAGTTCCCGCTATATGGGTACAAAAGGCAACTTTTTTCCACACGCAAGTCGGCAAGGTTGTGCTTATTTTGTTAGCCGTCCTTCACGTGAGTGCCATTGCCTGGTACCGCTTCAAGAAGAATGAAAATCTAGTGTCTGCGATGGTAAGTGGCGACAAGGAAGTCGTGCATGAAGCCGTTGGGTCGAGAGATGATTTGATCAGCCGTGCAATTGCGGCTTTGTTGTTGACGTTTTGTGGTCTGGCCGTTGCTGGCTTGCTCTGGTGGGCCCAGGCCCCGTCCTAAGGCGAGTTATGTCAGCGCACGAAGACTCCATCATTTTGTTTGCGCCTGCAACAGATACCGACCTGTTTGGTGTGCGCGAGTTGTTTAGTGAGTACGCTAAATTGTTGAATGTGGATTTATGCTTTCAAAATTTTGAGGCTGAACTCGCCGGACTTCCTGGTGAATATGCACAGCCACGTGGAGCAATTTACCTGGCTGCCGTCGATGGTGCATTGGCTGGCTGCTGCGCATTGCGGCCGCTGGATACTGTGGACTATCCCAACGCATGCGAAATGAAACGTTTGTATGTTCGTTCAGGATTCAGGGGGGTGGGACTCGGGCGCCGATTGGTTGAGGCTATTTTGGATTCTGCGCGGCAAGCTGGCTTCGACAGCATCTTGCTCGATACGCTGGACGATATGGAATCCGCGCGTGCACTCTATGGAGAGCTTGGGTTTGAGGAAGTTCCACCCTATTACTTCAACCCGATTGCCGGCGCACACTACCTCAAGGCCAGCCTGAAGTAGCGTTCCCCTCAGAACAAGCTCCTTTGCCCATTGCGCAGGAGCCAGCCCCGACAGTCAGGCTTTTGCTTGTGCCAACAAGGTCGCAGCGTCACTGACCTCAAATTTGCCGGGACCTTCATTGTTCAGGGTGACTACCTTGCCATCTTTAACAAGCATGGAGTACCGGTTACTGCGAAGACCCATGCCGCGACCGGCTAGGTCCAGGGTCAGACCGGTTGCTTGTGCAAATGCTGCGCTTCCATCGCCCAGCATGCGAACTTTCCCTTGCGTTTTTTGATCTCGTGCCCAAGCACCCATGACGAATGCATCATTGACGCTTACGCACCAGATTTCGTCCACACCGGCAGCTTTGAATTCAGCATAGTGTTCAACATAGCCCGGCACATGCTTGGCCGAGCAGGTAGGTGTGAAGGCACCAGGCAAAGCGAACAATGCGATGGTCTTACCCGCTGTAGCCTTCGCTACATCAACGGCATTGGGCCCAATGCTGCAGCCTTCGCCTTCCACTTCGGAATACTCCATCAGGGTGGTGGATGGGAGTGTGTCGCCAACTTTAATCATGTGTGCTCCTTTGTAAATAAAGATTTTGCGATTACCAATGAAAACGGCCCACATTGTGGGCCGTTCATCAAAGTCATACAGCGTTAAAGGTCAAAAGACTTAAACCGCCGCCGCCTTTTGCACCAAACGGGTGGCAACCCAGTTCTTGGTTTTGGAAATCGGACGGCTTTCCGTGATTTCAATCATGTCACCCA